>CAYGYQ010000103.1:0-11559 GCA_964354035.1 uncultured Bordetella sp. | reverse complement strand
CGTCCACTTCTATCACCTGCACGCGCTCGACTGGGTGGACGTGGTCTCGGCGCTCAAGGCCGATCCGAAAAAGACGTCGGAACTGGCGCAGAGCATCTCGGATTGGCCGAACTCGTCGCCGGGGTATTTCCGCGAAGTGCAGAGCCGGTTGAAGCGCTTCGTCGAAAGCGGGCAGCTCGGCATTTTCGCCAACGGCTACTGGGGCAGCCCGGCTTACAAGCTGCCGCCCGAAGCCAACCTGATGGCGACGACGCACTACCTCGAGGCGCTCGACTTCCAGAAGGAGATCGTCAAGATCCAGACCATCTTCGGCGGCAAGAACCCGCACCCGAACTGGCTGGTCGGCGGTGTGCCCAGCCCGATCAACGTCGACGGCACCGGATCGGTCGGTGCCATCAATATGACCAACCTCAACATGGTCAGCAGCATCATCGATCGCACGATCGACTTCGTCGACAAGGTGTACATCCCCGATCTGCTTGCGATCGCGTCGTTCTACAAGGACTGGGCGAAGTGGGGGGGCGGGCTCTCCGGTACCAACGTGATGTCGTACGGCGAGTTCCCCGACATCGCCAACGACTACTCGAACAAGAGCATGATGCTGCCCTCGGGGGTCATCCTCGCCGGCAACCTCAAGGAGGTGATGGATGTCGACTTGAAGGCGGCCGACCAGGTGCAGGAATGGGTCACGCACTCCTGGTACAAGCAGGGCGACGAGACCAAGGGCCTGCACCCGTTCGACGGCATGACCGATCCCAATTTCGTGCTGGGACCGGGAACCAAGGGCACGCGCACCAATGTTCAGAACTTCGACGAGTCGGCCAAGTACTCGTGGGTGAAGGCGCCGCGCTGGAAGGGCAACCCGGTCGAGGTCGGCCCGCTGGCCCGCTACGTCGTCGCCTATGCGCGCGGCAACGCCGAGGTCAAGGAGCAGGTCGACATGGTGCTGAAGAAGCTCGATGTCCCGATCACCGCGCTGTTCTCGACGCTGGGTCGCACCGCGGCGCGCGGGCTCGAGTGCTCGTGGGCGGCGCACAAGATGAAGTATTTCTTCAACCAGCTTGTCGCCAACATCAAGGCGGGCGACAGCAACACGGCGAACATCGACAAGTGGGAACCCTCGACCTGGGCGGCGGAATGCAAGGGTGTCGCCCCCTCCGAAGCGCCGCGCGGCGCACTGGCGCACTGGGTGAAGATCAAGAACACCAGGATCGAGAGCTACCAGTGCGTGGTGCCGACGACGTGGAACGCGGGTCCTCGCGACGCGAAGGGCCAGATCGGCCCTTACGAGGCCTCGCTGATGAACACGCCGATGGTCAATCCCGAGCAGCCGCTGGAGATCCTGCGGACGATCCACAGCTTCGATCCGTGCCTCGCGTGCGCCACGCACGTGATGTCGCCGGAAGGAAAAGAGCTGGTTTCGGTCAAGGTGCGGTAGAGCCAAGGAGACGTCCATGAGAGTCGAACGTGTGACCGGTCGGGTCCTGGATGGCCCGCTGGAAGACATATACGTCTACGAGGCTCCGGTCCGCCTGTGGCACTGGATAACGGCGTTCTGCATCTGCGCGCTGGTGCCGACCGGGTACCTCATCGGCGCGCCGCCGCCCTCGATCGGGGGGGAGGCGACGCACAGCTTCGTCATGGGGTGGACCCGCACGATCCACTTTGCCGCGGCAATGATTCTGATCGCGATGTTCGTCCTCCGCGTGTACTGGGTGTTCGTGGGCAACTACCATGCTCGCGCCATTTTCTTCCCGCCGGTCTGGAGCGGGTCATGGTGGAGAGGCGTCGTCAGCCAGACGAAGTACTATCTGTTCCTGCGCGAGCATCCCGATCGCTGGGCCGGCCACAACCCGTTGGCCCAGTTGGCGATGTTCGGCAACTTCCTCGTGGCGCTGGTCCTGCTCATAATCACCGGGCTCGGGCTCTTCGCGCAGGGCTATGGCTGGGGCAGCACCTGGATGAACGCCTTTGGCTGGGTGACCACGCTGTTCGGCACGCCGCAGGCGGTGCGCACCACGCATCATCTGATGATGTGGTACATGGTCCTGTTCATCATCCTGCACTTCTACATGGTGATCCGCGAGGACATCATGAACGAAGGGGCCGTGTTCGGCGTCATGGGCAGCGGCATCAGGATGTTCAAGGGCGGTTCCAAGCGCTGATGCTGCTCGTGGTTGCGCGATGCTGACACGAGCCGAATCGATCAGATGGAAGGGCGCCGGCGGGTCGCGGCCGGCGCGTCTTTCGGTTTCGGCGCGCAGGCCGCCGCATCCGGGCGATTTCCTCGATACGCGATTTCTGAAGCCGCTGTCGATCACGCAGACCGAGCTTGCCGACGCGTTGGGTGTCTCGCGGCGCCGCGTCAACGAGCTGATCAACGGCCGGCGGTCGATAACGCCGGACACCGCGGTCCGGTTGGCGATGTATTTTGGCAACGAGGCCTCCTTCTGGATGCACATGCAGGTCGCCTGGGACATGCACGCGGCGCTGCGCAACATCGCCGCGCCGCGGCCGCGCCGGCGCCAATGACCGCGGTGCCCCTTCCGGCGGCGTGGGCAACTCGCGCGCGTTTGACCTAGCGCAAACCGCTTCGAAAAGGTCACGGTAGTCTGCACCCTGTTACAACAGGTGTAACAGGGTGCCCGATGGACAACCGGTTCGACGTGCTGGTGCTGGGCATCGGCAATGTTCTGTGGGCGGACGAAGGTTTCGGTGTGCGCGCGGTCGAGGCGCTGCATGCGGGATGGGCATTCCCTGCCGGCGTGCGGCTGATGGATGGCGGCACGCTCGGACTCAACCTGTTCGACGACATCGCCACGGCGCGGCATGTGCTGGTTTTCGACGCCATCGACTACGCCTTGCCCGGCGGCACGCTCCGGCTGCTGCGCGACGCCGAAGTCCCGGCATGGGGCGCGAACAAGATCTCGCCCCATCAGACCGGCTTCAACGACGTCCTGGCACTGGCGCAACTGCGCGGCAGCGCGCCCGAAAAGATCACCGCCATCGGCGTCCAGCCGGTCGAACTCAACGACTTCGGCGGCAGCCTGCGCCCGGCCGTCAAGGAAAGGCTCCCCGAGGCGGTGAGCCTGGCCGTCGCGGAGCTCGCTGCCTGGGGCTATCCGGGTACGCCGCGGCCCGAGGGCGCCATGGTCGAGCCTCTCAACGCGACTTCCCTCGCCATCGACGCCTATGAAGCCGGTCGGCCCTCGGCGGACAACGCCTGCCGGATTGGCGACCCCCGCGTGCTCGAGTCCTCGCCGCGCAAGCAGGGCGGCTGACGATGTGTATCGGCATTCCGATGCAGATACTCGAGTCCGGAGCGGACACCGCTGTCTGCGAGGGACGCGGCAGTCGCGAGCGCCTCAATTGCCTGATGATCGGCGACCAGCCCGTTGGCACCTGGGTATTGGCGTTCCAGGGCTCGGCGCTGCGCGTCATCGACGCCGGGGAGGCGGCGCAGACCAACGCCGCTCTCGATGCACTGGCGGCCGTGCTTGCCGGCGACGCCGATACCGATGCCCACTTCGCGGATCTCGTCAACCGCGAGCCCGAACTTCCTGCCCATCTGCGAGGAACCCGCTGATGAGCGCCATTCCGATGCCCATTGCCGCGGGCGCCGACATCGTCGGGAGCTACCCGCTGGTGGCGCAACTCTTTTCGAAGCACGGTTGCACCGACGTGCAGGCGGAGAACTTCGCCGCCTTCACGCAACAACCGGGACACGTGCTGCTGCTGTTCACCGAGGACCCCGTCCGTTACAAGGAAGTCCTCGACCTCGCGGTCATCGTGCCCGAACTCGCGCTCGCGTTTCCCGGGCGCTTCGCTGTCGGCGTGCTGCTGCCCGAAGCGGCGCGCGAGTTTCACGTCCGGTACGGCTTTGGGCGCTGGCCGGCCTTTGTCATGCTGAAGGACGGCGCGTACGTGGGCGCCATCGACGGCTTGCGCAACTGGGGCGAGTACCTTGCCGAGCTATCGCGGTTGCTGGCGGCCGAACCCGCGCGCCCGCCGTCAATCGGCATCGCGGTCAAGGGCACGGCGCGAATCCTCCGGTAGCGCCAACAGGCCCTAAATCGAGGAGACGAGATGAAGGACTTTCCCATTCCCGTGCGCATGGTGGGCGTCGGCTCGCAGCCGGAGGACGACGCCGAACTCCAGTATCTGGAGATGCCTCAGGGCATGAACACCTTTTCGATGCCAGCCGTTCCCGAGACGGCCGACGCGGCTGCGCTTGCGCAGGCTCGCGACGTGCTGGCCCAGTTCGTTGCCCAGCTCGACGCCTGGGATCCGGAGCTGGATCCCTATGGGCCGCGCGCCGAGTTGACCGGCATCACCGCCGACGTGCTGGAGATCGTCAACCAGGTGCTCGGCGAGGGCGAGGTGTCGATCCAGATCACGGACTCGGCGCTGCACCGGATCCAGGAGAGCGTCTTCACCGGCCTCTGGCGTTGCTGCGAGCTCGATGCCGGGGGCGCGCTCGTCTCCGATTCGTTCGAAGCGGCACCGGTGCCACGGATCGCACTGGCCGCGGCGCGCGCCGCCGCACGGCCGGCGCTCGACCAGGTCGAGTTTCCGCCTGGCGCGATGAATTCGCCGGCGCTGCTCAACGAAATCGCCTGCCAGATCGCCGAGCGCCATCCGGGCGCACGCGCTCACGTCGTCAACCTGACGCTGTTTCCGATGACCCCCGACGACCACGCGGTGCTCGAGCGCGCGCTGCCGGTGGGGCCGGTGGCGATGATCTCCCGCGGCTTCGGCAACTGCCGGATCACGTCGACGCTGGCGCGCGACGTCTGGCGCGTCCAGTACTTCAACAACATGAACACGCTGATCCTCAACACCATCGAGGTCGTCGACGTGCCGGAAGTGGCGCTGGCCTCGGCCGAGGATCTCGTCGACAGCCGGACGCGGCTCGCCGAACTCGTCCAATGGATGAGCGAGTCCTGCGCCGAGCAGGCGCAGGCCTGACGCCATGGCAGGTTTCCAGGGTTTCGGCCACGGTGTCGAACTCGGACCCGATACCCGGCTCGAGTGCAAGATCTGCTGGTATGTCTACGCTCCGGCCGAGGGCGATGTCGTCTGGCAGATTCCACCGGGGACGCCGTTCTCGCAGTTGCCGCCGCACTGGACCTGCCCCAACTGCTCGGCCACGCAGGACCAGTTCATGGTCATGCCCGATGAGTGACCCGGCCGAATCGCTGCCCGATCCCTCCGCGCGTCTGACCTGCGCCTTCAACACAGTGGCAGCAAGGATGCAGGGGCTCGGAATCGTCAATCCGGCGCTCGACGTCGAGGCGGTGGGATTCGCGCCGTGGGAAGGCCATTGGCTGGGCGTGATGCTGACGCCGTGGTTCATGAACCTGGTGCTGTTGCCGCGTGATCCGGGCCAATGGCAGCCGTTGCCGCGCGGTGAGAAGCGCAAGTATAGTTTTCCCGCCGGTGTCTACGACTTCATCGGCGCGACCGACGAGGCGGTAGGCGAATGCCAGACCTGTTCGTTGTTCTCGCCGGTGCTGGAGTTCGAGGATCACGCGACGGCGCGCCTGGTCGCCGAACTCGCGCGCGCCGCGCTGTTCGGCGCCGAGAATGCCGAGGCGCCCGAGTTTCCGGCGGCAAACCTGACGCCCGCTGCCCCTGACGCCGCGGTCCCGGGGCCGATCGGTCAGATCAGTGAGCGAATCGACGCGCCGATGTCCAAGCGCGATTTCCTGCGCGGGCGTCTTCCGGGTTCCGATCGTGTCGATCGAGGGTGAACTCTCGATTCGCCTCGACTGGGATGGGGCGCGGGTGATCGGCGTCGCCATCCGCTCGACGCGGCCCGTGGTGGCAGGACGGCTGCTCGCCGGCAAAAGCGCGCGGGAGGCGGCATCGATGCTGCCCCGCCTCTACAGCATCTGCGGCCGTGCGCAGGCTGCCGCCGCGCACCGGGCCATCGACGCGGCCGCTGGTGCGGAATCGGCGGCGGCGAACGGCGGAGCACTCGAGAACGCGGTCCTCCTGGAAGCAGTCCAGGAGCATCTGTGGCGGTTGTTGATCGACTGGCCGCAGGCGATGGGGCGCCAGCCGCCGATTGCCGCCGTCGCCCCCGTTCGCCGCCAGCTCGCCGCGGCGATCGCGCGGCAGCACGCATATGAGGATGCGCCAGCCTTGCTCGCGCACGAGGTCGCCGCCGCACTCGATGCGCTGGCGGCCGATCATGTGTATGGCGAATCGCCAAGGCAATTTCTCGCGCGCGGCGACGCCGGCGCGTTCGACGCCTGGGCGGCCACCGCTGCGACGCTGCCGGCGTCGCTGGCCGCCGCACTCCTGGCGACGGCGCCGGGGCTGGGCCGCAGCGCCACGGCCTTGATGCCGACAGCGGACGCTTCCGGGCTGCTCGAAGCCGTGGTGCCGGGATTGCGCAGCGACGCCGAGTTCGCCCGCGCGCCTTTGTGGAACGGGATGACGGTCGAGACCGGCGCGCTGGCGCGCAACTGCGATCAACCCATGATGGCATCGTTGCTGCAGCGCGAAGGCCGTGGCGTTGTCACCCGGATGGCGGCGCGCCTGGTCGAGTTCGCGTCGTTGCTGGGCAGCTTGCACGCGGCTGCGCTGACGGGCACGTCCGGCATCGGCTGGGTCGCGGCTTTGACGCTCGAGCCCGGTGATGGACTCGCCGCGGTGCAGACCGCGCGCGGCCTGCTGCTGCATCGGGCGCGCCTGGCGCATGGGCGCGTGGTCGACTACCAGATCGTGGCGCCGACCGAATGGAATTTTCATCCGGCGGGTCCGCTGGTGCAAGGACTGGAGGGCATGCAGGTCGCCGACGCGTCGGTACTCTCGCGGCAGGCGCGGCTCGCGATCCAGGCGCTCGATCCCTGCGTTGCCTGCAGCGTCGAGGTCGTCCATGCATGAGATGTCGCTGGCCGAGGGCATGCTGCAGATCGTCGAGGACACTGCGCGGCGCAATGACGCCAGCAAGGTCAGCGTGGTGTGGCTGGAAATCGGTACACTCGCGCAAGTCGAACGCGATGCCCTGCGGTTCTGCTTCGACGCCGTGGTGCGCGGCGGGATCGCGGAAGGGGCGCGTCTCGAGATCATCGACACGCCAGGCATTGCATGGTGCATGCCCTGCGGCGAGCGGGTCCCGATCAGCGCCCTCGGCGATGCGTGCCCGCGCTGCGGCAGTTACCAGCTGCAGGTCGTCGCGGGCGGTGACATGAGGCTCAAGGAAATCGCGATCACCTGATCGCCACTGTTTCGGGCAAGGAGAACACCATGTGCACGACTTGCGGCTGCGGCCACGGCGACACCAGGATCGAAGGCGTTCCCGTCGCGGAAGGCGAGCATGAACATCTGCATGGGCATGGCCACGACGCCGGCGGGCTGGTGGCGCCCTGGCACCGGCACGCCAATGGCAGCTGGCACAGTCATGACCACAGCCCCGGGGCGGTCGCGCTGCTCGGTGCTGCCCACGCACCGGGCGTGGCGCCGGCGCGGATCGTGCAGATCGAGCAGGACATCCTCGCGAAAAACAACGACTATGCGCAAGCCAATCGCCAGTGGCTCGCCGACCGCGGAATCTTCGCGCTCAATCTGGTGTCGAGCCCGGGTTCGGGCAAGACCACGCTGCTGGTGAAGACCATCCAGGCGTTGCAGGGGCGCCTTGGCGCGGCGGTGATCGAAGGCGATCAGCAGACCTCGCGCGACGCCGACCGCGTGCGCGCCACCGGCGCGCCGGCGATCCAGATCAACACCGGCAAGGGCTGCCATCTCGACGCCCACATGGTCGGCGAGGCGCTGCGCAAGCTCGAGCCCGCGGACGGCAGCCTGCTGCTGATCGAGAACGTCGGCAATCTCGTCTGCCCGGCGGCATTCGACCTGGGCGAGGCGCACAAGGTCGTGATCCTGTCGGTGACCGAGGGGGAGGACAAGCCGATCAAGTACCCCGATATGTTCCACGCCGCGGATCTCCTGCTCATCAACAAGATCGACCTTCTGCCGCATGTCGAGTTCGAGGTCGAGGCGGCAGTCGCGTTTGCCCACCGCGTGCGCCCGGGGCTCGAGGTCATGCGCGTGTCGGCAGCCACCGGCGAGGGTTTCGCCGCCTGGCTGGCCTGGCTCGAACGGGGCGTGACCGTCGCGAAGTCGGCGCGCGATGCCAGCAACGAGGCATTGCGACGGCGCGTCGCCGAACTCGAAGCGCGGCTCGCGGCCGGGACCTGAGCGCGAGGCCGGGTCCGTGATGGAAACGATCGCAGCGCCGGCGACAACGATCGGACGGCGGCTGATCGTGCGGGGCATCGTCCAGGGCGTCGGGTTCCGGCCCTTTGTCTACCGGCTGGCGACCGAACTCGGGCTCGAAGGCTGGGTGCGCAACGATGGCGGCGGGGTCACGATCGAGGTCCAGGGACCGGGCGCCTTGGTCGAGGCTTTTACGCGACGATTGACGAACGATGCGCCGCCGCTGGCGCGCGTCGATCGCGTGGCCCACGAAGCGTATGCGGTGAAGACGTCCGCCAAGGGTTTCGCGATCCGCGACAGCGGTGGCGACACCGGGCGGGCGACGACCGCGATCGGTCCCGACGCCGCCGTGTGCGACGATTGCCTCGCCGAACTCTTCACGCGCAAGGATCGCCGCTACCGCTACGCGTTCATCAATTGCACGCATTGCGGACCGCGGTATACGATCACCCGCGCGCTGCCCTACGATCGCGCGCTGACCAGCATGGCGCGCTTCGCTCAGTGCCCTGCGTGTCTTGCCGAATACAGCTCGCCGCTCGATCGCCGCTTTCATGCCGAGCCCAACGCCTGCCCGGTCTGCGGTCCACAGCTGGCGCTCGTCGATCCGGGGGGCAGGCCGCTGGGCGACGACGACCCGATCGCGGCCACGCTCATGCGGCTGCTGCGGGGCGAGATCGTCGCCATCAAGGGTCTGGGCGGATATCACCT
The DNA here is from genome assembly GCA_964354035.1 of uncultured Bordetella sp. Taxonomy (GTDB): domain Bacteria; phylum Pseudomonadota; class Gammaproteobacteria; order Burkholderiales; family Casimicrobiaceae; genus CAIWHR01. The sequence goes on along the minus strand of CAYGYQ010000103.1, from coordinate 2,628 downwards.
GGCCTGCGACGCGCGCAGCGCGGGGGCGGTGGCGTTATTGCGCGAACGCAAGGCGCGTGAGGAAAAGCCGCTGGCCGTGATGGTGGCCAACCTCGCTTCGGCGCAAGCCCTGGTCGAAACAGGTGACGTGGACGCCGCGTTGTTGAATTCGCGCGAGCGGCCGATCGTGCTGTTGCGCAAAGGCGCGGCCGCCGACACCGCACTGGTCGGTGTCGCTCCGGGTCTGGCGTGGCTGGGCGTCATGCTGCCCTACACGCCACTGCAGCACCTGCTGTTCCACGAGGCGGCCGGTCGTCCGCCGGGCAGCGCGTGGCGCGAAGCGGCGCAACGGTTGACGCTGGTGATGACCAGCGCCAATCCGGGGGGCGAGCCGCTGGTCACCGGCAACGATGAGGCGCTGACGCGGCTGGCGGGCATTGCCGATGCGTGGTTGATGCACGACCGTGACATCGTGATCCGCTGCGACGACAGCGTGCTGCGACCGGTGTCCGGGGGAGGGGCAGCCAGCCATCAGTTCGTCCGCCGCGCACGGGGCTACACGCCGCGGGCGATCGTGCTGGCCGCAGCGGGGCCGTCGGTGGTCGCGGTCGGCGGCTACTTCAAGAACACCGTCTGCGTGACGCGCGGCGACGAGGCCTTCGTCTCCGGGCATGTCGGCGACCTCGACAACGCGGCGACCTGCGCTGCACTCGAAGACACCGTGGCGCACCTCGTGTCGATCCTCGACGTCGAGCCGACTGCGGTGGCGCACGACCTTCATCCCGATTTCTTCAGCACCCGCCTTGCCGCGCGGCTCGCGGCGCAGTGGCAGGTGCCGCTCCAGGCGGTCCAGCACCACCATGCGCACATTGCCGCCATCGTCGCCGAGCACCGTGTGGCGGGTCCGGTGCTCGGGCTGGCGTTGGACGGTGTGGGGCTCGGCACCGACGGCACCGCGTGGGGCGGCGAATTGCTGCGCGTCGACGGCGCGCATTGCGATCGGCTGGGTCGTTTGCGCCCGCTGCGCTTGCCGGGTGGGGACCGTGCCGCGCGCGAACCCTGGCGCATGGCGGCGGCCGCGCTGGCGGCAGCGGGCCAGGGGAATCGCATCGTCACGCGGTTTGCCGACGAGCCTGGCGCCCCTACCGTCGTAACAATGCTGGAGCGCGGCCTCAACGCTCCGGAGACGTCGAGCCTCGGCCGCTGGTTCGACGCGGTCGCGGGCCTCCTCGACGTGCGGCGGCAAGCGGCCTTCGAAGGTCAGGCGGCGATGCTGCTTGAGGGCCTGGCCGAAACGCATGGCCCGGTCGCGCCGGACCGATCGTTGTTTGCGCTCGATGACGCCAACGAACTCGACCTGTTGCCGCTGGCGCTGCACGTGGCAGACCTCGACGATCCGGCGTACGCCGCGGCGTTGTTTCATGCCACGCTCGCCGCGGCGCTGGCCGAGTGGGCGACCCGCACGGCGAAGCAAATGGGGTTGTCGATCGTCGCCTGCGGCGGCGGCTGCCTGCTCAATGCGATCGTCGCCCTGCATCTGCGCCAGGCATTCGACGCCGCAGGACTCAGGATGCTGGAGGCGCGCGCCGTTCCGCCGAACGATGGCGGACTCGCGCTGGGACAGGCGTGGGTCGCGCTGCAGGCGATCCATTCGTCGTAACCGAAAACCGTAAGGGAACCCACCATGTGCCTTGCCATCCCCGCCCGTGTCGTCTCGCTGCCCGAGCCCGCGATCGCGATCGTCGATCTTTCCGGCGTGCGGAAGCGCATCTCGCTCGAACTGGTCGACGGCGTCGTTCCCGGCGATTACGTGATCGTCCACGTCGGCTATGCGCTGACCAAGCTTGATCCGGACGAGGCGGAGCGCACGCTGCGCACCTTCGCCGAAGCCGGCATCGACGTCAGCGCACCGGTGCATTGACATGAAGTACATCGACGAATTCCGCGACGGCGCACTGGCACGGCAACTTGCGGTCGCCATCGCCCGCGAGGCGGCGCAGCCGCGCACCTACAATCTGATGGAATTCTGCGGCGGCCACACGCACGCGATCTCGCGCTACGGCCTGGCCGATCTTCTGCCCGCCAACGTGCGGATGATCCATGGGCCCGGTTGTCCCGTATGCGTGCTGCCGATCGGCCGCATCGACAACGCGATCGAGCTGGCTGCGCGTCCGGGACTCATCCTCTGCACCTACGCCGACACCATGCGCGTGCCGGCGTCGAAGGGGCTGTCGCTGACGAAGGCCAAGGCGCGCGGGTCCGACATCCGGATGGTGTATTCCAGCGCCGACGCGGTGCGCATCGCGCGCGAGCATCCGGACCGCGAGGTGGTGTTCTTCGCCATCGGCTTCGAGACCACGACGCCGCCCACCGCGGTCGCGATCAGGACCGCGGCGGCCGAGGGGCTCGCCAACTTCACGGTGTTCTGCAACCACGTGCTGACGCCCGCGGCGATTTCCAGCATCCTCGAGTCCCCCGAGGTGCGCGAGCTGGGCACGGTGCCGCTCGACGGTTTCGTCGGACCGGCGCACGTGTCGACGGTGATCGGCAGCCGGCCCTACGAGTGCTTTGCCGAGAACAACGCCAAGCCCGTGGTGATCGCCGGCTTCGAGCCGCTGGACGTGATGCAGGCGATCCTGATGCTGGTGC
>CAYGYQ010000102.1:0-11611 GCA_964354035.1 uncultured Bordetella sp. | reverse complement strand
CACCATTTCCGCGACCTGCACGTGGCGCGTCGCGGGCTCGTCGAACGTCGACGACACGACCTCGCCGCGCACGGAGCGCTGCATTTCGGTGACTTCCTCCGGCCGCTCGTCGATCAGGAGCACGATCAGCACGACGTCCGGATAGTTGGCCGCAATGGAGTGCGCGACGTGCTGCAGCATCACGGTCTTGCCGGACTTCGGCGAGGACACCAGCAGGCCGCGCTGACCCTTGCCGATCGGCGCGACGATGTCGATGATGCGGCCGGTGATGTTCTCCTCGGCCTTGATGTCGCGCTCGAGCGTGAGCACCTCGTCGGGAAAGAGCGGCGTCAGGTTCTCGAACAGGATCTTGTTCTTCGCGTTCTCGGGCGGCTCGCCGTTGACCTTGTCCACCTTCACCAGCGCGAAATAGCGCTCGCCGTCCTTCGGCGTGCGGATCTCGCCTTCGATGGTGTCGCCGGTGTGCAGATTGAAACGGCGGATCTGCGACGGCGAGATGTAGATGTCGTCGGTGCCCGCGAGGTAGCTTGTGTCCGGCGAGCGCAGGAAGCCGAAGCCGTCGGGCAGCACCTCCAGCGTGCCGTCGCCGAAGATGCTCTCGCCCTTCTTCGCATGGCTCTTCAGCATCGCGAAGATGAGGTCGTGCTTGCGCATGCGGTTCGCGCCCTCGATCTCCATGGTGCTGGCGATGTCGAGGAGCTCGCTCACGTGCTTGGACTTGAGTTCGGACAGTTGCATGGGCCTGGGAACGCGCGGAAAGGACGGGGGGCGGCGGGACGCCGCGGCATCGACTCTGGGATCGTGGCGCCCGGGAGAATGGCAGGGCGTCGGGTGCGGTGCTGCGGGGCCGCCCCTCTAGAACGAGGGGGGCGGCGCAGGCACAAAGATCAGACTAACGGGTTCAGAGGTTGCTGTCAACAAAGGCGGCGAGCTGGGACTTCGACAGCGCGCCCACCTTCTGCGCATGCGGCTTGCCCTCCTTGAACAGGATGAGGGTCGGAATGCCGCGAATGCCGAACTGGCTGGTGATGCCGGGATTGGCGTCGATGTCGAGCTTGGCGACGGTCAGCCGGCCGGCATATTCCTTCGCCATGTCCTCCAGCACCGGCGCGATCATCTTGCACGGGCCGCACCACTCGGCCCAGTAATCGACCAGCACCGGCGTCGCGGACTGCAAGACTTCCTTGTCGAACGTGGCATCGGAAACGTGTTTGATGTGGTCGCTCATAGGATTCCTCGTGAGATGCGCAGATGACAGGCGGTCACCCGGCGGGGGTTCGGGGCCGGGCGGGCACGGCCGGGAACTCTGGCCGCCGCTGCCGGCGCGGGTCAAGGCTACGTTATCCGAAGGGCCGCGCCGGCGCAAGCGCCCCCGGGCAAACATTGACGACGTCGATGCGGAGCGGGCGGCCCGATTTGCTAAAATCCGCTTTTTTGCATGCGGGACACCCAAGCATGACCTATGTCGTCACCGAAACCTGTATCCGCTGCAAGTATACCGACTGCGTCGACGTCTGCCCGGTGGACTGCTTCCGCGAGGGACCCAATTTTCTCGTCATCGACCCGGACGAATGCATCGACTGCACGCTCTGCGTGGCCGAATGTCCGGTCGAGGCGATCTTTGCGGAGGACGACGTCCCACCCGACCAGCAGTCCTTCACGGCGCTCAACGCCGAGCTCGCAAAGCTCTGGAAGCCCATCATCGAGCGCAAGCCCGCGCCCCCGGACGCCGATGAGTGGAAAGGGGTGAAGGACAAGCGCAAATATCTCGAGCGATAGCCGCGGGGCCGGGGCGCGGGGCAAAGCCGGGTAGGCCTCCACATCTACCGATCGCCGCGTTTGACCGCGCCGGGCCGAAACCCTAGAATCACGAACCTTTTCCGTGCCGCCCCGTCGCGAAAGCTGCGGCTACTGCACACCCGATGCCACGATTCGCGAATCCTTCGACCGGACGATGACCAATACGATCCTACACGCCGCTCTGGTGGTGGCCGCGCTCACTTCCTCCTGGGCGGCGGCCCAGGGGACCCCGGCGGGTGACGCGGCCAAGGGCCGCCAGAAAACCCAGATGTGCGCGGGTTGCCATGGGATCGAGGGTTGGCGGACGGCATTCCCGGAGGTGTATCACGTCCCCCGGATCGGCGGCCAGCACGAGGCCTATCTGGTGAAGGCCCTCCAGGAGTACAAGAGCGGGGAGCGCAGTCATCCATCGATGCGCGCCATCGCCGCATCGCTTTCCGAACAGGACATGGCTGACCTCGCGGCGTATTACGCGCAGGGTGGCGTCAAGACAGCGGGCAAATGACGATGCAACGATCCTTCTTCACGGCCGTCATCGCGCTCATCGCGTTCGGCGCGGCCGCCGGGGTCGCGGCCGCCGATCTCGCCGCGGGCAAGGCCAAGGCGGCCGAAGTCTGCGCGGCCTGCCATGGCGCCGACGGCAACAGCGCCACCGCCGACTTTCCGCGGATCGGTGGCCAGTACCCCGATTACCTGGCGAAAGCGCTGCGCGACTACAAGTCCGGCCAGCGCAAGAACGCCATCATGGCGGGCTTCGCGCAAGCGTTGTCGAAGCAGGACATCGAGAACCTGGCCGCGTATTACGCCGCGCAGCCGGCGACCGTTTCGGCGAAGCACTAACACCCCACTGGGGGCAGCGAACGCAGCGGAGAAGCGCGGCCAAGGCCGCGCCTACGACCTTGGCGCGGGCCCGTGGGCGCGGGCTTGCCCGCGCTCGGGAGCCTACGACTTCGGCGCGGGCCCGTGGGCGCGGGCTTGCCCGCGCTCGGGAGCCTACTACCTTGGCGCGGGCCCGTGGGCGCGGGCTTGCCCGCGCTCGGGAGTTTCGCGTCACCGCTGCCGCGCGAGGCAGGCAAGGTAGAGCGTGCCATCCGGCGGCGTGCCGTGCCGCTGTGCGTTCCAGATGACCTCCGCCAGACATTCGAGCACCGTGTGCAACGCGGCGTGCTCGTCGCCTTTCGCCATGCGGATCCGGTCGTACTCGGCGCGAATGCCGGGCGGCTGATCGATCGCCAGCTGCTCGGCGACGGCGAGGTGCAGCGACAGGTGCAGGAAGGGATTGACGTCGCCGCGCTCCGGCAGCCAGTCCCGGTCGAGATTGCGCTCGGGGTCGTCGAGGACCGCGTGATACTCGGGGTGCTGCGCGACGAGATCGGCGGCGATCCGCTCGAGGCCGGACGAGGGCTCCTGCGCCCGGTGTTTTCTCCACGCCTCGATCAGGAACCGGCGGGCCTCGTCGCGGGACGGATTGAACAATGCGCCGCCTACGCCGTCTTGTCGCGGTACTCGCAGAGATCGCGCAGCGGGCACCCGCCGCAGTCCGGCTTCCGCGCGCTGCAGACGTAGCGCCCGTGCAGGATCAGCCAGTGATGCGCGTGCTGCCGGAATTCTTCCGGCACGAACTTGACGAGCTTCCGCTCGACTTCGTCGGGGTTCTTCCCCGGGGCGAGACCCATGCGGTTGGCGACCCGAAAGATGTGCGTGTCCACCGCGATCGTCGGCTGTCCGAAGGCGACGTTGAGCACGACGTTGGCGGTCTTGCGGCCCACGCCGGGCAACTTCTCCAGCGCCTCGCGGTTGTCCGGCACCTCGCCGCCGTGCTCGCGCAGCAGGAGCTGAGAAAGCGCGACGATGTTCTTCGCCTTGTTGCGGAAGAGTCCAATCGACTGCACGTACGGGATCAGTCCGTCGACGCCCAACGCCACGATCGCGGCAGGCGTATGGGCAACCGGGAAGAGCTTTGCGGTCGCCTTGTTCACGCCCTTGTCGGTAGCCTGGGCGGAGAGCACGACCGCGACCAGCAGCTCGAACGGCGTCCGGTGCGCGAGCTCCGACTGCGGATGCGGGTTGGCCGCGCGCAGGCGCTCGAAGATCGCGCGGCGCTTCTGCGGGTTCATGGCTTCCTCGGTGCGGGTTCCGGCGCGTTGCACGCGGCGGCGATGCCCAGGACGACACGCTGAGGAAGCCCGGCGCTCACTTGCGACCGGCATTCCAGGTGTTGCGGCGCGCCCGCGCACGGACGAGCGCGGCGGCGACCGCGGCTTCGCGCTCGACGCGTTCGCTATCGGCCGCCGACGCAGTCGCGCGTGGCGCGGACGATGGGCGCCCGCTCTCTCGGCGCCGGTTGCGCGCGACGTATCGGCCGCGGGCCGCGCGCGCATCCTCCGGGCTCCAGGCGCGACCCGCCGGAACCATGGCGATGCAGTCGACGGGGCAGGGCGGCAGGCAAAGTTCGCATCCGGTGCACAAGGCGGGCAGCACCGTATGCATGCGCTTGGCCGCGCCGACGATCGCGTCGACGGGGCACGCATCCAGGCACAGCGTGCAGCCGATGCACAGCGTCTCGTCGATGCGGGCGACGCTCAGCGGACCGGGCTCGCCGCGAGTCCGGTCGAGTGCGCTGGCCGGTTGTCCGGTCAACGCCGACAATATCGCGATCAGGCCGTCCCCGCCGGGTGGGCAGCGATTGATCGCCACGCCGCCGGCGATGGCCTCGGCGTACGGACGGCACCCGTCGTAGCCGCAGCGCCGGCATTGCGTCTGCGGAAGTGCGTCGTCGAGCCGGTCGGCGAGTGGCGGGGAAGGAGGCAATGTCACGCCGGCAATTCTAGTGCACTGGATCGCCGCCGGTCGATCGGTCGCGATCGCGCACAGGTCGGGCGGTGAAAAATTCGATTTGCTAGACTGGCAGCGCGAGGGAACACCGATGTCGGAGCGCGGCCAAGGCCGCGCCTGCGTTATTCTCGCCGAACGCGTCGTGGGCGCGGGCTTGCCCGCGCTGAGGCGAGTCGCCACGTCGTGGGCGCGGGCTTGCCCGCGCTGAGGCGAGTCACCTCCTGGGGAGCGACGCATAAGCGAAAGCTCGTCCGGTAGACTCCTTCTTCCCGAATGAACGCGCCCGCCCCGTTTTGTACCCTGCCCGTTCTCGAACGGCCGCTCGGGCGCGGATTCGCTCCGTGGCTCGGCGCGGCGCTGCTGCGCCTCTCCGGCTGGAAGGTCGTGCTGGCGCAGCCGGTGCCGACCCGCTGCGTGGCGATCTTCTATCCGCACACGTCGAACTGGGACACGGCGATCGGCCTCTGCGTCAAGTTCATGACCGGATCGCACTGGAAATCGGGGTTCTATCACCTGGCGCGCGCGGCTGGCGTGCCACCGGCGGTGGATTGACGGACATGCACGCACCGCATGCCGCCCCCGATGCGCACGCGCATCACCGCCACGCCGGAGCGCGGGCGACGCGGCGCGCGCTGTGGGCGGCGCTCCTGCTGACCGGGGCATTCGCGGCGGTCGAAGCCGTGGCGGGCTACCTTGCCGGATCGCTTGCGCTCATTTCCGACGCCGGCCACATGGTGACCGACTCGGCATCCTTCGTGGTCGCGCTGATCGCTGCCGCCGTGGCTTCGCGCCCGCCGTCGCGGCGCGCGTCCTACGGCTATGCGCGGGCCGAGGTGCTCGCCGCCTTCGTCAATGCGCTGGCCATGCTGGCGCTGATCCTGTGGATCGCGGTCGAAGCCGTGCATCGATTGCTGGACCCGGTGCCGGTCGCGGGGCCGACGGTGATGGTCGTCGCCGCCGTAGGACTCGGCGTCAATCTGGTCGTGGCCTGGATGCTGTCCCGTGGCGCCAGCGGCATCAATGCGCGTGGCGCGCTGCTGCACGTCTTCGGCGATCTCATGGGCTCCGTGGCGGCGCTGGTCGCCGGTGCCGTGATCTACCGCACCGGCTGGATGCCCATCGACCCGATCCTGTCGCTCGTGGTGGCGCTGCTCATCCTGCGCTCGACGCTCGCTTTGCTCAAGGAGTCGACCGGCGTGCTGCTGGAGGGCGTGCCCGGGCACGTGTCGTACGAGGCAGTCGGCCGCGCGCTGGCGGCCATCCCCGGGGTGACCAGCGTGCACGACCTGCACGTCTGGCAGATGAGCGCCGCGCGCGTCGCCTTGTCCGCGCACCTCATGCTGAATGATGGCTCGGTCTGGCCGCGCGTGCTCGCGTCGGCGCAGCGAATGCTCGCGCACGATTTCGGTATCGATCACGTCACGCTGCAGCCGGCGTGGCAGGTGCCGGTGCCGTCCGGGCGGGTGATACCGGTGGCGCCGGCGGCCGGCACCGCGGGCGAACGCGCGCCCCCGGCGGATGCCTCTCAGCGCGGGCAAGCCCGCGCCCACGACCACGACGCAGCGTCGGGCAGGAAACCGTAGGCGCGGCCAAGCCCGTGCCCACGACCACGACGCAGCGTCGGGCAGGAAACCGTAGGCGCGGCCTTGGCCGCGCTCGGAGACTGCCGCTCGGCGCGCGCGCTGCCTACAGCCAGCGCGTCTTCTTGAAGCGCACGTAGAGAAAGATGTCGACCGCGACCATTGTGGCAATCGCCAGCGGATAACCGAACGTCCATTCGAGCTCGGGCATGTGCTCGAAGTTCATCCCGTAGATGCCCGCCATCATCGTCGGCACCGCGATGATCGCGGCCCACGCCGCGAGCTTCTTGGTCACTTCGCTGTCGGCGAGCGAGATCATGCCGAGGTTGACCTGGATCGCGGTGGTGAGCATGTCGCGGATGCCGTCGATCGTCGCGTGGATCCGGTGCAGGTGGTCGTAGACGTCGCGAAAGTACTCCCCCATTCCGGCGCAGACCGGGGGCACCCGGCCGCCGTAGAGCTTGCCGGTCGCCTCCATCAGCGGGTCGACCGCGTGCGTCAGCAGCATCAGCTTCTGCTTCAGCGCATAGAGCGACTCGATGTTCGAGCGGGCGGTGTTGCGCACGAAGATGTTGTCCTCGATCTGCTCCAGTTCCGACTCCAGGGCCTCGAGGATCGGAAAGTACCGATCGACGACGTTGTCCATCAACGCGTAGAGGACGAAGCCCGATCCGTAGCGAAGCAGCGCGGGCTCGCGCTCGCAGCGGGTCCGGACATCGTTGAAGCCCTTCTGCGTCCGGTGGCGCACCGACAGGATGTAGTTGGGGCCGACGAAGATGTCGACCTCGCCAGTGGCCAGCGACGAGTCGGGCGCGTCGGGTACGGACTCCAGCGTGTGCAGCACGACAAAGAGCGAATCGTCGTATTCCTCGATCTTCGGCCGCTGGTGGCCCTTGTGCGCGTCCTCGACCGCGAGCGGGTGCAGGCCGAACTCCTCGGCCATCTGGGCCATCTCGTCCACGGTCGGATCGAACAGCGCGACCCAGACGAAGCATTCGGGCCGCGTCACGTATTCGCTGATCTCCGCCACCGGAATGTCACCGAGCTTGCTGCCGTTCTGGTAGGCCGCACAATTGATCAGCATGGTCGATTCCCGAATTTCTGGTGCGCTGGCGATCGCGGTCGGCAGCGTGCGCCAACGTGCCTGGCGCGGGAGCGGCCCAGCAGGCGCATGCTATATTAATCAATCGCGTATCCGTTGTCGTCGCCGGTTGGACGCAGCGCGCCGCAATCCCGCGCGGAATCGCCGCCCGATTGGCCCCGCCCCTTGCCCGCACCCACTGCCGCGCGCCGCGCCGCCACGCCACCCGTCGCCGCGGTGCCCCGTGCACCGCGCGAACTCCTCCTGCTGCTGACCCTCGCCGCCGTGCAGTTCACGCACGTCGTCGATTTCATGATCATGATGCCGCTGGGGCCGCAGTTCATGCGGCTGTTCGCGATCGGCCCGCAGCAGTTCGGCTTCATGGTGTCGGCCTATACGTTTGCGGCGGCGGCGAGCGGCTTCGTCGCCGCGTTCTGGATCGACCGCTTCGACCGCAGGCGCGCGCTGCTCGGGCTCTACGCCGGGTTCATCGTCGCGACGGCGCTCTGCGGGATCGCGCCTGACTACCCATTGCTGCTTGCCGCTCGCATCGTCGCCGGCACCTTCGGCGGCGTGCTGGGCGGACTCACGTTCGCGATCGTCGCGGATCTTGTTCCGTACGCCCGACGCGCGACGGCGACGGCGGTCGTCGCGGCGGCCTTTTCCCTGGCGGCAGTCGCGGGCGTGCCGCTGTCGCTCTGGATCGCCGCCCATTTTTCCTGGCGTGCGCCGTTCCTGGCGCTCGCCGCGCTCTCCGTCGCCGTCGGTCTGGCGGCCATGCGCCTGATCCCGCCGCTCGCCGCGCACGTCGCCGCGGGCGGGCGCCGTCATCCGGTGGAACAGCTGCGGGCCATATTCGGCGAGCCCAACCATCGGCGCGCGTTCGCGTTCATGACCGTGCTGATGTGCTCGGTGTTCGCGATCGTCCCGTTCATTGCCGCCTACAATGTCGCCAACGTCGGCGTCGCCGAAGCGGATCTGGCGGTGATCTATTTCGCCGGCGGTGCGACGTCACTCGTCACGGCGCAGGTGATCGGCCGACTTGCCGATCGGTACGGCAAGAAGCGCCTGTTCACGATCCTCGCGCTGATCTCGATCGGACCGATCCTCGTCGTCACGCACCTGCCGCCATTGCCGCTTGCCTGGGTGGTGGCGTTGTCGGTGTTGTTCTTCGTGTTCGTACCCGGGCGGTTCGGCCCGGCCACTGCGCTGGTGACCGGCAGCGTCGAGCCGCGGCTGCGCGGCAGTTTCATGAGCTTCAACGCGTCGATTCAGCAGCTGGCGTCGGGCATCGCGTCGCTGACGGCGGGGCTCGTCATCGGCCGGACTCCGGACGGCGCGCTCACGCATTTCGGCGTCGTCGGCTGGCTGTCGGTCGGCTGCACGCTGGGCTGCCTGTGGCTCGTGCGGCGGATCCGCGTCGTCGAGTAGGAAGTTTCGCGTCGCCCCGCCGGGCGAAGCGCGGCCAAGGCCGCGCCTACGACCTATGCCCGTGCGGGGACAGTCCGGGCTCGTGGGCGCGGGCTTGCCCGCGCTCGGGAGTTTGGTGTCGCCTCGCCGGGCGGGCACTGGGGCACGCGTGGCCATGGTTGGCCGAAGCTGCGGCAAGCGCGTAACATTGCCCGACTTTCACCCGACCGCGTGGCGCGCGCACCGTGCCCGACCGCGGCTCCCGCATGATCATTCCGTCGCTGCTCGATACCGACCTCTACAAGTTCACGATGATGCAGGTCGTGCTGCATCACTTTCCGGGGGCGCAGGTCGAGTACCGGTTCAAGTGCCGCAACCCCGATGTCGACCTGACGCCCCACGTCGCCGAGATCCGCGACGAGATCCGCGCACTCTGCGGTCTCCAGTTCACGCCCGATGAGCTCGCCTACCTGCGCGGGTGGCGCTTCTTCAAGAGCGACTTCGTCGATCTGCTCGGTCTCTTCCAGCTGGACGGGCGCTTCATCCACGTCGAGCGGATCACCGGCTCGGACCGCGAGATCGACATCACGATCCGGGGGCCGTGGCTGCACACGATCCTGTTCGAGGTGCCGGTGCTGGCCATCGTGTCCGAGGTCTACGACCGCAACACGCACCCGGGTGCGGATCTCACCGAAGGCCGGCGGCGGCTCGAGGCGAAGGTGGAGCGGATCAACGCGGTGGCGGATCCCGAGTTCCGCATCGCCGACTACGGCACGCGGCGCCGGTTTTCCCGCGCCTGGCACGAAGAGGTCCTGCGCACACTGGCCGCCGGCATCGGCCCGAAATTCGTCGGCACGAGCAACGTCAAGTTCGCGCAGGAGCAGGGACTGACTCCGCTGGGCACGATGGCGCACGAGTACCTGCAGGCGTGCCAGGCGGTCGGCCCGCGGCTGCGCGATTCGCAGGTGTTCGCCTTCAATACCTGGGCCCGCGAGTATCGCGGCGACCTCGGGATCGCGCTGTCGGACGTCTGTGGCATGGACGCCTTCCTGCGCGACTTCGATCTCTTTTTCTGCAAGCTGTTCGACGGCGTCCGGCATGATTCGGGCGACCCGTTCGAATGGGGCGAGAAGCTGATCGCGCACTACCAGAAGATGCGCATCGACCCGCACACCAAGACGATGGTGTTCTCCGACAGCCTCAACGTGCCGCTCGCGATCCGGCTGTTCGAGCACTTCCGCGGCCGGATGCACACGGCGTTCGGCATCGGCACCAACCTCACCAACGATCTCGGGTTCGAGCCGCTTTCCATCGTGATCAAGATGACGCGCTGCAACGGGCAGCCGGTAGCGAAGATCAGCGACGAGCCGTCGAAGACGATGGACTACGATCCGTCGTACGTCGCCTACCTGCGCGAGGTGTTCGAGGTGCCCGAGGCGACGGCGCCGGCCAGGTCGAGGTGACGTTGCACGATTCTTGCGTGTAGAGTCTTGCCATGGCTACTCCCGCTACCAGCGTACCTGCATTTGCCGGCCATGAGACCGCGAACAGGGGCCGCGGACGGAGACTGCGGCTCGACGAGATTCTCACGCTGCTGGTCGCCGACGGGCTGGTCGCGGCCGCCGACGCCGACGCGCTGGCGCGCGCGCCAACCCGCCGCCCCGAGCACCCCCTGGAGATCGTCGCCGAGAAGGGCTGGCAGGCGGCCAACAGACCGCGCCTGGCCCTGACGCTCGATTGGCTGGTGGAATGGCTCGCCGGAAAGCTCGGCGTCCCCTATCTGCACATCGATCCGCTGAAGATCGATCTCACGGCGGTCACGCAGTCGATGACCAACGCCTATGCGGAGCGCTACCGGATCCTGCCGGTCGAGGTGACCAAAACGACGCTGACCGTCGCCACCGCCGAGCCGTTCGTGCGCGACTGGGCCGACGAGCTCGAGAAGATCCTGAATGTCAAGGTGAAACTCGCGTTCGCCAATCCGCAGGACATCCGCCGCTACCTGGGCGAGTTCTACAACCTCGCGCGCTCGATGAAGAAGGCGCAGGAGGCGTCGAAAGGCGCGGTGTCGCTCGCGCGCGACTTCGAGCAGCTGGTGGCGCTCGGGCAGGAGGGCAAGCTCGACGCCAACGACAGCCACGTCGTCCACATCGTCGACTGGCTCTGGCAGTACGCGTTCGAGCAGCGGGCCTCCGACATCCACATCGAGCCGCGGCGCGACGCCGGCCTCGTCCGGTTCCGCATCGACGGCGTGCTGCATCAGGTCTACGCCATTCCGACGCCGGTGCTGGTGGCGATGACGTCGCGGATCAAACTCCTCGCGCGGATGGAAATCGTCGAGAAGCGCCGCCCGCAGGACGGCCGGATCAAGACGGTCACGCCTGGCGGCGAGGAAGTGGAGCTGCGCATCTCGACGATGCCGACCGCGTTCGGCGAGAAGGTCGTGATGCGGATTTTCACGCCCGAGGTTCTGGTCCGCAATTTCATCGAGCTTGGCTTCACCCCTGAGGACCGCGACCGCTGGGGACGGATGATCAAGCAGCCGAACGGGATCATCCTCGTCACCGGGCCCACGGGATCGGGCAAGACGACCACGCTCTACTCGTCCCTGAAGCAGCTGGCGACGCCGGAAGTCAACGTCTGCACGGTCGAGGACCCGATCGAGATGATCGAGCCGCTGTTCAACCAGATGCAGGTGCAGCCCGCGATCGGCGTGGATTTCGCGCATGGCGTGCGCACGCTGATGCGGCAGGACCCGGACATCATCATGGTCGGCGAGATCCGCGATCGCGACACCGCCGAAATGGCGATCCAGGCGGCGCTCACCGGCCACCTGGTCCTCTCGTCGCTGCACACCAACGACGCGCCCACCGCGGTGACCCGGATGCTCGACCTCGGGATGCCC
>CAYGYQ010000101.1:9250-11666 GCA_964354035.1 uncultured Bordetella sp. | reverse complement strand
GGCAACGACGGCAACAACCTGCTGCTTCCCGCCGACACCGCGGGCTATGCGCAATATGCCGCCGTCCGCGGCCCGAACTCGGGCATCGCGATCGCGCAGAGCGAGCTCCTGCCGATCCAGCCGAGGAATCTCGGCACTCAATTCGGCCTGCACCCGGCGCTGAAGGAGCTCCATCCGCTGTTCGCGAGCGGGCAGCTCGCGCTGCTTGCCAATGTCGGGACGCTGACGCAGCCCACGACCCGGGCGCAGTACGCCTCCGGCGTGCGTCCGGAAAGCCTCTACTCGCACTCCGACCAGCAGAAGCAGTGGCAGACCTCGCTGTCGGAAGCCCCGTCCGCGACCGGCTGGGGCGGCCGCCTCGCGGACGTGACGGCGGCGGAGATCGGCGGCGCCTTTCCCGTGATCACGTCGACGGCCGGCGTCACGCTCTACGTCACCGGCGCGACGACGCGGCCGCTGGCCATCCCGGCCACAGGCAGCTTCGGGCTCGCCGGATTCAACGGCAAGGCGCCGGCGAACGCGCGACTCGCGGCAATGCAGACGCTGCTCGGGCTCGATCGCGGCAACACGTTTGTTGCGGCGGCCGCGGACATCACGCAACAGGCGATCGCGCTGTCCGCGACGGTGAATCCGATCCTGGCCAACGCCAACTCGGCCGCCGCCGCGCATTTCGCCGGACAGACTTCGTCGATCGCGCAGCAGCTGCTCGCGGTCGCGAAGATGATCGAGGCCCGCGCGGTCACCGGCGGCAGGCGCCAGATCTACTTCGTGTCGCTCGGCGGTTTCGACACTCACAACAACGAGCTTGCGACACAGCAGAACCTGCTGGGCCAGCTCTCGCGTGCCCTGAAGGCGTTCCACGACGCGACCGGTGCGCTCGGCGTCGCGCCACAGGTGACGACGTTCACGCTGTCGGATTTCGGCCGCACGTTCCAGCCGGCGGCCGGCGGCGGCAGCGACCACGCCTGGGGAAGCCACCACCTCATCCTCGGCGGCGCCGTGCGCGGCGGATCGCTGTACGGCACCTTCCCGACGCTCGCGCTGGGGGGGCCGGACGACGCCGAGCGCGAGGGCCGCTGGATTCCGACCACCGCCGTCGACCAATACGGCGCGACGCTCGCGCAGTGGTTCGGCGCCAGCCCGGCGCAATTGGCGACGGTGTTTCCCAATCTCGCCCGCTTTCCGACCGGCGATCTCGGTTTCATGGGCTGAGGCACGCGTCAGGGCCCGCCGCGGCGACGGGGCGGCGCGCGCGACCGGATTGCGGCGGGCATCGACGGGCATTCGGGTAGAATCGCGGCGGCGCAGGACGTCGCCCGCTCGACCTGCCAACGATGAAACCGGAGCTCCGCATGCGCTGTCGCACCTTTCCCCGTACCGTGGCCATCGCCACCCTTGCCGCGGCAATGCTGCCGACCGCGCTGCTCGCCCAGACACCACAGCCGGGCGCAATCAGCGCATCGGCCGCGCTTTCCGGCATCAATCAGTTCGACACCGATCTCGACCACGGCGGCGATTTTCGGTGGGCGGCCGGAATCGCGAGCGGCCGCGTCACGCGTCAGATCACGCCACAGTTCTCCGCCGGGTTCGCACTGCGCTACGACTACGAGGACTGGAAATTCGCGCGCCCCGTGGCGTTCGGCGGGGCGGCGCCGTGGAGTCACCTCAACGCGCCAAACATCGCGCTCGATCTCGGCTACGCGTTCGAGGCCGACCTGCAGGTCGGCCTCTCGCCCCTCTTCGGGTGGGCGTTCGAATCCGGCGCGAAGACGAGCGACGCGTTGACCTACGGCGCGATACTCGTCGCGACCAAAGTGTTCTCGCCGGGCCTGAGGGTCGGTGCGGGCATGGGCATCGTCCGGCAGGTCGACGACACCAAGGTGTTTCCGTTTCTCATCGTCAATTGGCAGATCGACGACCGGTGGCGGCTCGGCAACCCGTTCCCGGCGGGGCCCGCCGGCGGGGCGGGTCTGGAACTGACCTATGCGCCCGACGAGCGTTGGGAGTTCGCCGGCGGCGGCGCTTACCGGTCCACGCGGTATCGGCTGGATGATGGCGGCATCGCGCCCGGCGGCATCGGCGAGAACCGGTTCTTCCCTTTGTTCGCCCGCGTGTCGCGCAAGTTCGGCGCGCAGACCAAGGTCGATTTCTATGCGGGCGTTGCACTGGGCGGCCGCCTGAAGCTGGAGGACGCCAATGGCGCCAGGTTCGCCAAGGACGATTATTCGACCGCGCCGCTGATCGGCCTGACGCTTTCGCACCGGTACTGACACGATGCCCGAGGCGCCACACTGCTCCATGCGCAGCGCGGCGCACGCCGCCGCCATCGTGTTGACAGTGTCTTGCGTGGCCGCCTGCTCGATCCGGCAGGACGCCACCGGCGTCACCCGCACGGGCATCCTGCTGTGGGGATTCG
>CAYGYQ010000101.1:0-9150 GCA_964354035.1 uncultured Bordetella sp. | reverse complement strand
CCCGCGTCGACCCCGCCCCAGGCCGAAACCGGGGAGCCAAGACGGGCGCTTTCCTACCGGGTCGAGGTCATTGCGCCGCCGCCGCTCAAGGCGACGCTGGAGCGCAATGTCGGCCTCGTGCGCTGGCAGGAATTTGCGGAGATGACTGTCGATCTCCTCGAACAGCTGGCGCGCGAGGCGATCGAGGAAACGCGCAACGCCGCAGCTGCCGTAGGGTATTTTTCGGCCGAGATCGACGTCAGGATCGATCGCAGCGCGGATCCGATCGCGGTGACGCTCAAGGTGGACACCGGCCCCGCGACGCGCATCGAGTCCGTGCGCATCGTCGTGACCGGCCCTGCCGCGACCGACGTGCCGCTGGGAACCGAAGCGATCGCCAGGCTCACCCAGGGCTGGGGCCTCCCCGAAGGCGAGGTTTTCCGGCAATCCGCATGGACGAGCGCCAAGCAGCGCGCGCGCGCCACGCTCGCCGGCAGCCCCTATGCGGCGGCCCGCATCGCGAGGAGCGAAGCCGTCATCGATCCTGAACGCCGGAGTGCGGATCTCGCCGTCGACCTCGACAGCGGGCCCGCGTTTCGGTTCGGCAAATTCGAAATCACGGGCCTCGTCAGGTATGAAACGTCGCTGGTGCAAAACTTCAGCACCATCACTCCGGGTGAACCGTACAGCGAAGCGGTGTTGAATCAATTCCTGCGGCGCCTGAACGCATCGGGCTATTTCGCGAGCGTTCAGGGCAGGGTCGATCCCGATACGGCGCATCCCGAGGACGCCACGGTGGACATCGCCGTGATCGAGGCGCCCACGCGGCGACTCGAGGGTGGCGTCGGCTATTCGACCGACGTTCAGTTCCGCGCCAACGCGAATTACCGTGACGTGAATTTCGACGGCCGCGGACTCCAGCTTCTGGCCGACGGGCGCCTGGAAACCAAGATCCAGTCGGGATCCCTCCGCTTCTCGCGCCCGCCCAACGACTCCGGCTGGATCGCGACGTTTGGCGCCGGTATCGAACACACCGACATCGAAAGTCTGGTCACGCGGACGGCCGCGGCGGGCACGCGCTGGCACACCATCGAAGAGCGCAACGAAACCGCGCTCTCCGCGACCTATTACCTCGACGAGCAGCAACCCGCGGGGTCGTCGCGACAGACGGCGTATGCCCTCTATCCGGAGTACGAACGACACTGGCGCCGCGTCGACGATCTCGTCGCGCCCACCACCGGCTGGATGGCGAGTGCGTTCGCGGGCGCGGGTGTTCCCGGCGTCTCCACGCGCACCTTCGGCCGCCTGCGTGGCCGCTTTGCGTGGTGGCTGCCTTTCGGCCAGTCGAACGAACTCAACGTCCGCGTCGAAGGTGGCGCGGTGCTCGCCGGCAGCCGCGACGGCATCCCGTCGAAGCTTCTGTTCCGGACGGGCGGCAGCACCACGGTGCGCGGTTATGATTTCGAAAGCCTTGGCGTGACGGACGGCAGCGCCATCGTTCCCGGCCGCTACTACGGCGTGGCCAGCCTCGATGCCATCCGGTGGGTCGACGAATTATGGGGATTCGCCGCGTTCGTCGACGCGGGCAACGCCGTCGACTCGCTGTCCGGAGCGCGCCTCGCGCTCGGGTACGGCGTCGGCGGACGCGTGCGCACGCCGCTCGGCCCGTTCCGCCTCGACGTTGCCTACGGACAGGACGCGCACACCGTGCGCGTTCACTTCTCGGTCGGTCTCACGTTCTAGCCAATGCCCACGCTGAACCATGCCTGAAACGCCCCTGACATCGCGGAAAGCCGCGTCGGCGCCGGCCTCGCGGGGACGGTCGGTGCGCGCATCCATCGTAACCAGCGCGCTCCTGGCCGCGCTCCTCGGCGCGGGCTACTTCTTTCTCTCGGGACAAGCCGGCATCGATTTCGTCGTGCGCGAACTCGTCGCCCGGAGCGGTGGCGCGCTCGAGATCGACGATGCTGCGGGCTCGCTGTTCGACACCGTGCGCATTCGGCGCATCACTTGGCGTGGACCCGACACCCGGGTGCGCGCGGACGATGTCGCGCTCACCTGGAATCCGATCGCCCTCCTGTCCCGCGGCATCGTCGTGCGCGGACTGGGGGCGCGGCACCTCACGCTCGAAACCAACACGTCCGCGGGGGAAGGTTCGCTGCCGCAGACCATGGCCGTGCCGATCGAGGTCAGCATCGAGCACCTTGGCGTCGGGCAGCTCGATTGGCGTGTCGGCACGAGCCGGGGCGCAATCCGCGGCCTCGCTTTCGGCTACTCCGGCGGGGCCGCGGGACATCGGGTTTCCGATGTCACGTTCGTCGCGGCCGTGGGCGCAATCACGGGCAATGCGACGATCGGCGCCGACGCGCCGTTTCCCATCGGGGGACGCCTCAAGGCAAAAGGCGATGCCGCGCTTGCCAATGTCGATGCCGACATCGTTCTCGGCGGCTCGCTTGCCGCACTCACGCTCGACGGCAGCGGCAACGCGGGCGCCGCCCGTTTCAACGCGCGCGCTTCGCTCGCGCCTCTTGCCGCAGTCTCTCTGCGCGAAGCAGCGCTCGATGCGACCGGCATCGACCTGTCCGCATGGAATGCGACGCTGCCGTCGACCGGCCTGACGGTCGCCTTGCGCGCCGGCCCGGCCGACGGCGCGATTGCGGGCACGATCGAGGCGACCAATGCCACGCCGGGCAGCATCGATACCGGCCGGCTGCCGCTCTCCACACTGGCCGCCCGCTTCGCGTGGCGCGACGATATCCTTGCTCTCGATTCCATCTCGGCAACACTCGACGGGAGCGGGACGCTGCGTGGGCAGGGGCGCATTCCGCTCGGGGTCGCCGGCACTGCGGGATCGTGGAGCCTCGATGTCCGCGACGTCGATTTGAAGCGACTCTATGCGCCGCTCGTCGCGACGCGGGTGACGGGAACACTGACCGCCGAGCTTGATCTCCAGCGGCAACGGATCCGCGGCGACGTCGCGGACCGCACCATCAAAGGCGGACTCGCGCTCGATTTCGCCGCCGTCGTCGCCGACGGCGCCGTCATCGTCGAGCGGTTCCGTGCCCGTTCAAGGAAAGGCGAGCTCGCCGGCCGTGGCCGCCTCGCGCTCTCCGGCGAGCGCGCCTTCCACCTCGACATGACCACGCAGCGGTTCGATCCCGCGAGCTACGGCGCTTTCCCCGCGGGCGCGCTCGATGGCCGGATCGTTGCCACCGGCACGCTGGCACCCGCCTGGCGCGTGCACGCGGATATCGCGCTTGCCGCCGGAAGTCACCTCTCCGGCGTTGCGCTGGCCGGCACGGCGCGCGGCACGTTCGCGCGGAACTCCGTCCGCGATGCCGCGATCGATCTTGCTGTCGGCAAGTCGAGGCTCAAGGCAACGGGCGGCGCAGGCGAAGCGGACGATCGTATCGCCGTTACGCTCGACGCGCCGAGTCTGGCTGAACTCGCGCCCCTGTTCCCTGCCGCATGGACACAATCGCTCTCGGGTGCGCTCCATGCCAAGGCAACGCTCGCAGGACTGCCGCCTCGGGCCGGCATCGATCTCGATCTGCGGGGTGAAGGTCTGAAGCTCCCAGGAGGCATCGCCTTCGGCACACTCGACGTGCACGCTCGTGTCGCGCCGGGAAACACGGCAGACGTTCGCGATGACCTCGCGGCGCGCGAGATGCAAATCGACGTGGCCGCGACCAAGTTCGTCATGCCGGCCGGGGCCTTCGGCACGCTGCGCGCGAGCGTGGCCGGAACGCTGGCGCAGCATGCCGTGACGCTCGCGATGAAGAGCGAGGACCTTGACCTGAGCGCCTCGGCCCGCGGCGGGCTCGACCTGGCGCGCAAGTCCGCCGACATGGCGGCGGCAACGTGGAACGGAACGCTCGATATGCTGGAAAATCGTGGCGTCTTTGCGGTGCAGCTCAAGGCGCCGGCCACGGTGCAGCTGGCGCGCGCGCGGGTTCGCATCGGCGCGACACGGCTGGCGGTAGCCGATGGCAATATGCATCTTGCCGAATTCGCCTGGGACGACGGCAGGATCACGACCTCGGGCAGCTACGCTGGCGTGCCGCTGGCATCGGTGGCCAGGTTCACCGGCACGCCGTTACCGTTCCGCTCCACGGTCACGCTGGGCGGCGAGTGGTCGCTCGCCGCGGTTCCGCGCCTGACTGGCAGCCTGGCGATCCGGCGCGAAGGCGGCGACGTCTTCTTCGCCCGAAGTGCGACCTCCGACGTCACGATCGCCGCGGGCATAACTGCGCTCGAGGGGGTCGCGCGGTTCACCGACGACGCCATCGACGCCACCGCGTCGTTCCGCTCGACGCGGGGCGACAGGGCCGATGCCAAGCTCGTCATCGGCGCGGTCACGGGCGCGCCGCCCGGACGCCCGGCCGCCGATGCCCCGCTCGATTTTTCGGTCACCGGCGATATGCCGTCGCTGCAGCTGCTGCAACCGTGGATCGGAAGTGCCGCGGTTGTCTCCGGACGCGCTCACCTCGACCTCACGGCGCACGGTACCGTCGGGCGTGCAGCGCTCGAAGGCACGCTCAAAGGCGAGGATCTGCGCATCGACGCGCCACAACACGGCCTTCACTTCGCGAACGGCCGTCTCGTGGCGCGCGCGGCCGACGGGCGCATCGTCATCGAGGAAATCGTACTTGCCGCGGGAACCGGCGCCTTCCGCGCCTCGGGCGAAATCACCGGGCTCGCAACCGGCGGCGAGAGGCCGGTGGCGCGGCTTGCCTGGCGGGCGGAAAATTTTCGGGCCTTCAACCGGCCGGATCTGCGCCTTGTCGTCGGCGGCGAGGGCACAGCCGTCATGGAAAGCGGAAAGGTTTCGCTTGCCGGAAAGCTGCGCATCGACGAGGGCGCAATCGTCTATCTCGCGACGCCCGATGCGACGCTCGGTGACGACGTGGTCGTCAAAGGGTGGGAGCGCCGGACCGGCCGGTCCGTGCGCGTGGAGGATGTTCCGCTCGCCATCGATCTGACGCTCGATCTCGGCGACAGGCTGGCGTTTTCGGGCGAGGGGATCGAGACGGGCCTGGCGGGCGTGGTGCAGGTCACGACCGGCCCGACCGGGCTCCTCGGCAGGGGCTCGATCCGTACCGTGCGCGGCACCTACTTCGCGTTCGGCCAGCAGCTTACGATCGACCGTGGGCGGCTCATCTTCGACGGACGCCTCGACAATCCGGCGCTCGACATCGTGGCGTTGCGCAAGAACCTCGCGGTCGAGGCCGGCGTGACGATCACCGGCACCGTGAGCGTCCCGGTGATCCAGCTCACGTCCAACCCTCCGGTGCCGGACAACGAAAAGCTGTCCTGGCTGATTTTGGGACAACCGCTGACCCGCAGTTCCGGCGCGGACTTCGCAGCGCTGCAAGCCGCCTCCGCCGCGATCCTCGGTTCCCGTGGCAGGCCGATTGCCGCCACGATCGCGCAGCGCGTCGGGCTCGACGACATCTCCTTCAGGAGCACCGCCGGAACGCAGCGCGGCAGCCAAGCCGGGGCAACGGGCGCTGAAGGTCAGATCGTCGCCGTGGGCAAGCGGCTGTCGGACCGCCTGTCGCTCGTCTACGAGCAGGGCCTCACCGTCGCCACCAATGCGCTTCGGCTCGAGTTCGACCTGACGCGCTCGCTGGCGTTGCGTGCCGAGGCGGGCACGATCAGCGGAGTGGGGATCTACTATAGGCGATCGTTCGACTAGCGCCTGTTTCCCCAGACGGTACGCGGGCGCACGCGCGCTGGAAGGCCCCCCCCATCCGGGTAGTGGGGCCACCCCCCGTCGCGGCTATAGACGTGAACCGCGTGCCATCCGCCTAATGTCCGGATATCCGGGGGAGGGGCGCTGCTGGCATTTTCGCCACAGGCGCAGCCACAATTTGACCAGCAACAAGGTTGGCCTCCGGGGAGCGGGGATAATGCCTCTGGGGGGCCTTTGGCGAGGCAGGCATCGCGCGGGGAAATGAGGCTTGCCAGCACCGGGCCGAGTTCAAACCTTCACTGGAGGCTTCGACCGTGGACTTCGACAAAGAACTGGATGCGCGCGGGCTGTCCTGCCCATTGCCGATTCTCAAGACCAAGAAGTCGTTGAACGAGCTGACATCCGGTCAGGTGCTGAAGGTCGTCGCAACCGATCCGGGCTCGATCAAGGACATGCAGGCGTTTGCCTCCCAGACGGGGAACCCGCTGCTCTCGACGACCGAAGAAAACAAGACGTATGTGTTCTACCTGAAGAAGAAATAGCCCGGCGAGGCACACCGGCCCCGAATCCATCTGACCCAAAGGATTCCCATGGCAACGCTGACAGAAAAGATGCCCCTCATCGCGACCGACGCTGCGCTCGACCGCGCCATCAGCGAGCGCATCGACCGCCTGCTCGACCAGCGACTCGAGGCGAAGCTCGCCGAGCTGAAAGCGGCGAAAACGCCGTCGATGACGATCATCGCCACCAAGGGCACCCTCGACTGGGGCTATCCGCCGTTCATCCTGGCGTCGACCGCCGCCGCGCTCGGCTGGGACGTGTCGATGTTCTTCACTTTCTATGGCCTCGAATTGCTGAAGAAGGATCTGCGGAAGTTGAAGGTGAGCCCGCTCGGCAACCCGGCGATGCCGATGAAGATGCCGATGGGTCCGGCGTGGTTCAAATCGATCCAGTGGAACATTCCCAACGCCGTGCAGTCGCTGATACCGACCTACGAGGCGTTCGCCACCAAGATGATGAAGAAGACGATCAAGAAGAGCGGCGTGGCCGACCTTGGCGAGCTGCGCAGCCTCTGCATCGAAGCCGGCGTGAACCTGATCGCGTGCCAGATGACGGTCGACCTCTTCGGCTACAAGCACGAAGATTTCATTCCCGAAGTCAAGGATTACGTCGGCGCCGCCACGTTCCTGCCGATGGCCAAGGACGCCGACGTCAGCCTGTTCATTTGAAACACGCCCCGGCCGTCGCATGTGGCCAGGGATCGGAAAGGTAATTCCAGAAGGGAGCTAGCATGAAAACAAGACTGATCCTGGCGCTCGCCGCCGCTGCTGCGCCGATGGTCGCGCAGGCGACCGACGGCTACTTCGCCAATGGTTACGGGATGAAATCGGCCGGGATGGGCGGCGCGGCCATCGCCGTCGCGCAGGAGCCGTTCGGCGGCGCGGTGAACCCGGGCGCGATGTCGTTTCTGGGCAACGAGTGGCAACTGGGCCTCTCCTGGTTTCAGCCGCTGCGTGAAGTCTCACGCACGGGATCGGGGCAGGCCAACATCGACGGCGCCGTGGGCAGCGAATCCAGGAGCTTTTTTATCCCCGAGCTCGCCGCCAACTGGAGATACCGGCCCGACCTCGCGTTCGGTGTCACCGTCTACGGCAATGGGGGGATGAACACCGACTATCCCGGCGGCCAGATTTCCAACCAGAGCGCGTGCACGAATTTCCGGGGAGGCACGCCGGTCGGCCCGTACAACATGCTGTGCGGCAGCGCCCGCCCCCCCTTCGAAAGCACCAGCAGCCTCGGCGTCAACCTGATGCAGCTGATGATCGCCCCCTATGTGTCGTGGCAGCCGGTGAAGGGTCATTCGATCGGCATCGCGCCGGTCATCGCCTACCAGCGCTTCAAGGCCGAGGGCCTGCAGATGTTC
Organism: uncultured Bordetella sp.; assembly: GCA_964354035.1. Lineage (GTDB taxonomy): Bacteria > Pseudomonadota > Gammaproteobacteria > Burkholderiales > Casimicrobiaceae > CAIWHR01. The sequence continues at coordinate 1,552 of CAYGYQ010000101.1, read as the reverse complement.
GACAGCCCCCTCTTCTCGAACAGCCCGGGCAGCGTCACCAACAACGGCACCGACAGCTCGTGGGGCTTTGGCGTGCGGCTCGGCTACATGGGCCAGTTCACCGAACAGTTCGCGGTCGGTGTCGCGTGGCAGAGCAAGATCAGCATGGGCGAATTCGACGACTACAAGGGTCTGTTCGCGCAACAGGGCGGCTTCGACATCCCGTCGAACTTCACCGTCGGCGCGTCGTTCCGCCCGACCAGCCAGTGGCTGATCGCGCTCGATTTCGAGCGGATCTTCTACGACGATGCGCCCTCGGTAAACAATCCCCTCGCGCTGATCTACGCTTGCCTGCCGCCGTCGTTTGGCGGCCAGAACGTCCGCGCCAACTGCCTCGGCGGCGACAACGGCGCGGGCTTCGGCTGGCGCAACGTGGACGTCTGGAAGATCGGCGTCCAGTACATGCTGAACGACAGGTGGACGCTGCGCGCCGGCTACAACCATACCGAAAATCCGATCACGCCGCCGAATGTCACGTTCAACATCATCGCCCCGGGCGTGGTGCAGAACCAGTACTCGGCCGGAACGACCTATCGGATCGACCGGGACTCCGAAGTCACCGGCTCGTTCATGTACGCGGCGAACAACTCGGTGACCGGCCCGAGCTTCTTCGGGCCGTTCATCACCCCGCCAGGCGCAACCCCGACGGCAACCGAGACGATCGCGATGAAGCAGTATCTGCTGGGACTGGCGTACTCGCGCAAGTTCTGACGGAGGCTGCCCCGCGATGCTGGAAGCCATGGGCAACATGGGCCCGTGCGAGAATTTCCTGCTGCTCGTGGGCAAAGTGCCCTCCGAAACCGGTTCGTGTCCGGCGAAATAGCGGAGCATTCCGTGCATCCTTATCCGCATCTGTATGTCGCCAGCGCCGCCGGGCAACCGACCGGCGCTGTTACCGTGACGGCGCCGCGCCTGCCGGCGATCACCACCGCGCCTCCGGCCGAGTTCGACGGTCCGGGCGACGTCTGGTCGCCCGAGACGTTGTTGTGCGCGTCGATCGCCGATTGCTTCATCCTCACCTTCCGTGCCATGGCCAGGGCGTCCCGGTTCGAGTGGACCGGCCTCACCTGCCGGGTCGAGGGCGTGCTCGAGAAGGCGGATGGCGCGGCGCAGTTCACGCGGTACACGACGTACGCAACGCTCGAGATCCCGCCATCGGGGGACGCCACCAAGGCACGCGTCCTGATGGAGAAAGCCGAGCACGGATGCCTGGTGGCCGCTTCGTTGCGCGGCACACGAGACCTGGTGGCCGAGGTCGTCCACACCCCCTGAGTTGAACGGCCCCCACGCTCACTGCGCCCGCTGCCCCCCGACCAGGGGAACGTCGCCCGAGCGCGGGCAAGCCCGCGCCTACGATATGGCGCCTCGCCAGAGACCGTAGGCGCGGCCTTGGCCGCGCTCCGCCAGAGACGCTCCCTCGTGGGGCCGGGCGGACCCTGAACGGTCAACCCAGCAGGCCGCGCGCCTTCATCCTCTCGCAGGCATTGCCGCGTTGCGGCGGCGGCGCGAGGCC
>CAYGYQ010000100.1:0-11744 GCA_964354035.1 uncultured Bordetella sp. | reverse complement strand
GCGAAGATCTCGTTCGAGGCCACGGTCAAGGCCGTGCTGCCGTGGCTCTGGCCGCTGCTTGCGACCCTGGCGCTCATCACCTACGTGCCGCAGATCGTGCTCTGGCTGCCGGGCATCATGTATCCGAAGTGAGCGTGCAAGCCGCCATGTCCCGCATTCAGTCCGTGGAGATCCTGCAGGTCGACCTCGCGCCGAAGGTGGTGCGCACCGACGCCATCCAGTCATTCGTCACGCAGGAAACGCCCATCGTCCGGATTCGCTGCGACGATGGCGCGGAGGGCGTCGGGTACAGCTACACGATCGGCACCGGCGGCTCCTCGGTCGTGGCACTGTTGCGCGACCACCTCGCATCGAAACTGATTGGCCGCGATGCCGATTGCATCGAGGCGATCTGGAAGGACCTCTTCTTCCACACGCACGCGACCGCCGTGGGCGCGATCACCAGCCTGGCGCTGGCGGCGATCGACACGGCCTTGTGGGACCTTCGCTGCAAGCGCGCCGGGTTGCCGCTGTGGAAGGCGGCCGGCGGCGCGCGAGCCGCGGTCCCCGTCTACACGACCGAGGGTGGCTGGCTGCAGCTCCCCGTCGACGCGCTGGTCGCGCAGACGGTCGAGGCCAAGGCGCAGGGCTTTCGTGGCGCGAAGCTCAAGGTCGGCAAGCCACAGCTGTCCGAAGATGTCGCCCGGCTTGCCGCCGTGCGCGAGGCGGTGGGTGGCGCGTTCGAGATCATGGTCGACGCCAACCAGTGCTTCAATGTATCGGAGGCGATCCGCCGCGCGCGGGCGTTCGAGCCGTTCGGGCTCGCCTGGCTCGAGGAGCCGCTGCCCGCGGAGGATCTGGGCGGCCACGTGGAGCTGGCCGCGCACACGGCGATTCCAATCGCGGTCGGCGAGTCGCTCTACCATCCGTCCCACTTCCGGGAGTACCTTGCGCGGCGCGCCTGTTCGATCGTGCAGGTCGACTGCGCCCGCATCGGCGGCATCACGCCCTGGCTCAAGGTCGCGCATCTCGCGGAAACTTTCAATGTTGCCGTCTGTCCGCACTTTCTGATGGAACTGCACGTCTCGCTGACGGCGGCCGCGCCGAACGCAGCCTGGGTCGAGTACATTCCGCAGCTTGACGACATCACGACGTCGCGGCTCGCCATTGCCGATGGATGCGCGATCGCGCCCTCGGCGCCGGGGCTTGGCATCGAATGGAATTTCGCCGCAATTGACGCCCGCGCGGTCGCCCGCGGCCGCGTTCCCCATTGAAGGACTTCGCATCATGCTCACCCGCGCCTCGCTGACTATCCGCCTCCATCCCAACGACGACGTGGTGATTGCGCGCACCCAGCTCGTCGGCGGCACGCTCATCGCCGACGAGAAAGTGACCGTCGCGGGGCTCGTCCCGCCGGGGCACAAGGTCGCGACCCGCGCGATCCGGGCCGGCGAGCCCGTCAAACGCTACAACCAGATCATCGGCTTCGCGTCGCGCGACATTGCCCCGGGCGAGCACGTCCATCTCAACAATCTGGCGATGGGTGCGTTTGACCGCGACTACGCGTTCGGCGCCGATGCGAAGCCGACGCGCTACGTCGACCCGCCCGCGACGTTCATGGGCATTGTCCGCGCCGAGGGTCCCCATGCGGGCCGGGTCGCGACGCGCAACTACGTCGGCATCCTGTCGACGGTCAACTGCTCCGCGACCGTGGTGCGCGGGATCGCCGACGCGTTTCGCCGCGAGGCGCTCGCGGCGTATCCCAACGTCGACGGCGTCGTCGCGCTGACCCATGGCTCCGGTTGCGGGATGGACTCGAACGGCGACGGCATGCAGCTGCTGCGCCGCACGCTGGGCGGGTACGCCCGGCACGCGAACTTCGCCGGCGTGCTCATCGTCGGGCTGGGCTGCGAATCGAACCAGATCAGCGCGCTGCTCGGTGCGCAGCAGCTGCGGGAGGGGCCGCTGCTGCGCACCTTCAGCATCCAGGACACCGGCGGCACGGCGAAGACCATCGCGCACGGGGTGGACATCGTCCGCGAGATGCTGCCGCATGCGAATGCAGTCACGCGCCAGCCGGTGGCGGCATCCAACCTCACCGTCGGCCTCCAGTGTGGCGGCTCCGACGGCTACTCGGGCATCACCGCCAACCCCGCGCTCGGCGCAGCGGTCGATCTCCTCGTGCGCCACGGCGGCACCGCGATCCTTTCCGAGACGCCCGAGATCTACGGCGCGGAGCACCTGCTCACGCGGCGTGCGGTGTCCCGCGCCGTGGGCGAGAAGCTCGTCGCGCGCATCAAGTGGTGGGAGGACTACACGACGCGCGAGAAGGGGGAGATGAACAACAACCCGTCGCCCGGCAACAAGGCCGGCGGCCTGACGACGATTCTCGAAAAGTCGCTTGGGGCGGTCGCCAAGGGCGGGACCACCAACCTCGTCGACGTCTACGAGTACGCCGAGCCGGTGATGGCGAAGGGTTTTGTCTACATGGACACGCCCGGCTACGATCCGGTCTCCGCGACCGGGCAGGTCGCCGGCGGGGCGAACATGATCGTGTTCACCACGGGCCGCGGCTCGGCGTACGGCTGCGCGCCGTCGCCGTCGCTCAAGCTGTCCACCAACACCGCGCTGTGGATGAAGCAGGAGGAGGACATCGATCTGAACTGCGGCGAGATCGCCGACGGCGCGGCGAGCATCGACGAGATCGGTCAGAAACTCTTCCGCCTGATGCTGGACACGGCCTCCGGCGCGAAGAGCAAGAGCGAGCGGCACGGCTATGGCCAGAGCGAGTTCGTGCCGTGGTATCTGGGGGCGGTGATGTAATGGGGAAAACACGGTCTGTCCCCTTCGCGCTCCTGGCGGCGGCAGCATTCGTCATGTCTACGCAGGCGTTGGCGCAGGAAAAGCTGAACATCTGGTGGGTGAAGGGTTTCTACAAATCCGAAGACGACGCGCTGCTCGCGACGATCAGGAAATTCGAGGAAAAGTCCGGCGTCAAGGTCGAGCTGTCGCAGTACGCGCTGCGGGACATGATCCCGAAGTCGATGGCCGCGCTTGATGCGGGCACGCCGCCCGACGTCGCCTATGCCGACGTCTACGACTTCCAGGTCACCGGCAAGTGGGCCCACGAGGGCAAGCTCGAGGACCTCACCGACGTTCTCGCGCCGCTGAAGGACCGGTTTCTCAGGAACACCGTGGAGACGACCTACCTCTACAACGACAAGACGAAGAAGAAGGCGTATTACGCCTTCCCGGTGAAGCAGCAGACGATGCATATTTTCTACTGGAAGGACATGCTGGGCGAGGCGGGCTACAAGGTCTCCGACATTCCGGGCGGCTGGAAGGCCTACTGGGACTTCTGGTGCGACAGGGTGCAGCCGGCGCATCGGAAGAAGACTCACCGCCACACCTATGCGATCGGGGAGCCGCTGGGTCCGGATTCGAGCGACTCGTACTACTCCTTCCTGACGTTCATGGATGCGTACAACGTCCGGCTCGTCGACGACAACGGCGAACTTCTGGTCAGCGATCCCAGGGTGCGGCAGGGACTGATCAGCGCCCTTCGCGATTACACGAACATTCGCAAGCGCGATTGCACACCGCCGGCGTCGACGACCTGGAAGGACCCGGACAACAATGCTTCCTTCCACAACAAGACGACCCTGTTGACGCACAACACGACGATCTCGATCGCCACCAAATGGCTCGACGACACGAAGGACGAGGCACTCTCGACCGAGCAGCGCGCAAAGGCGAAGAAATACTACGACGAAATGATCGCGACGGCCGGCTTCCCGAACCGGCCTGATGGTACGCGCATGGTCCACCGCGCGGCGGTGAAGACCGGTGTGATCTTCGCGACGGCGAAGAACAAGCGGCGCGCGAAGGAGTTCGTTGCATTCCTGCTGCAGGACGCGAATCTGCAGCCCTACGTCGAAGGCGCGCTGGGCCGCTGGTTTCCGGTGACGAAAACAGGTGCACAGAGCGCGTTCTGGCAGGCCGACCCGCATCGCATGGCAGTCTTCAGGCAGTTCGGCGCGGGGACGGTAAACTTCGAGTTCACGAAGAACTACAAGCTCACGGCCCTGAACAACGAGAACGTGTGGGCGAAGGCGATGAGCCGGGTGGTCAACGACAATGTCTCGGTGGAAAAGGCGACCGACGAGCTTATCGCCCGCATCAAGCAGGTTGCGGATTGACCGCCGGTGGCGTGCAGAGCCCGACCCATCCCGGCGAGCACGGAAGTCTTCGCGCGACAGGTGCTTCCGAGTAAACTTCCCGACAATACTTCACTTACCAGACGGCCCTCGCGATGAGCACCAAATCCTCGAAATCGAAACGCCCCCTCCGCTCGCAATCCTGGTTCGGTCGCCACGACCGCGATGCCCTCGTCCACCGCTCGTGGATGAAGAACCAGGGCTTGCCGCACGATCTGTTCGACGGCCGGCCCGTGATCGGCATCTGCAACACGTGGTCGGAGGTCACGCCGTGCAACGCCCATTTCCGCGAGTTGGCCGAGCACATCAAGGCGGGTGTCCTCGAGGCGGGCGGCTTCCCGCTCGAATTCCCGGTGATGAGTCTCGGCGAGACCATGATGCGCCCGACGACGATGCTCTTCCGCAATCAGACAGCGATGGACGTCGAGGAATCGATCCGGGCCAACCCGTTCGACGGCGTCGTGCTGATGATGGGCTGCGACAAGACCACGCCCGCGCTGCTGATGGGCGCGGCTTCGTGCGACCTGCCGACGATCGGCATCTCCGGTGGCCCGATGCTGAACGGCAAGTTCCGCGGCGAGGACATCGGTTCCGGCACGCACGTGTGGAAATTCACCGCGATGCTGAAGACCGGCGAGATGCAGGAGTCCGACATGGTCGAGGTCGAGTCGTGCATGTCACGCTCGGCCGGCCATTGCATGACGATGGGCACCGCGTCGACGATGGCGTCGATGGTCGAGGCGCTGGGCATGGCGCTGCCGACCAATGCGGCGATTCCCGCGGTCGACTCGCGGCGCAAGGTGCTGGCGCGCATGACGGGGCGGCGCATCGTCGAGATGGTGCGCGAGGACCTGCGCATGTCGAAGATCGTTACCCGGGAAGCCTGCGAAAACGCGATCATGGTCAACGGCGCGATCGGCGGCTCGACCAACGCCGTGGTGCACCTGCTCGCAATCGCGGGCCGGATCGGCGTGAAGCTGTCGCTCGACGACTGGGATCGGCTCGGCCGCGACATGCCGTGCCTCGTCAATCTGATGCCGTCGGGAAAGTACCTGATGGAGGATTTCTACTACGCGGGGGGATTGCCCGTCGTGATCAGGGAGATCGGCGATGCGCTCCATAAGAAGGCGCTGACGGTCAACGGCAGGACGATCTGGGACAACAGCAAGGAGGCGGTCAACTACAACGCCGATGTCGTCACCCCGCTCGCGAAGCCGTTCAAGAAGCTGGGCGGCATCGCGGTGCTGCGCGGCAACCTCGCCCCACGCGGCGCGGTGCTGAAACCCTCGGCCGCGACGCCGAAATTGATGAAGCACAAGGGCCGCGCTGTCGTGTTCGAGGACATCGACGACCTGCACCAGCGCATCGACGACCCGAAGCTCGACGTCGATCCGACCTGCGTGCTGGTGCTGAAGAACTGCGGACCGAAGGGCTACCCCGGCTTTCCCGAGGTCGGCAACTTCGCGCTGCCCGCGAAGATGCTGAAGCAAGGCGTCACCGACATGGTGCGGGTGTCGGATGCGCGGATGTCGGGCACCGCCTACGGCACGGTCGTGCTGCACACGGCGCCCGAGGCCGCGGCCGGCGGGCCGCTGGCGCTGGTGCGAAACGGCGACCTGATCGAGCTCGACGTCGCGAAACGCCGGCTCCACCTGCACGTTTCCGACGAGGAACTCGCGCGCCGGCGCGCGAAGTGGAAGGCGCCAAAGCCGCACACCGAGCGCGGCTGGGTGAAGCTCTACTGCGACACGGTGATGCAGGCGGACGAGGGCGTGGACCTCGACTTCCTGGTCGGCAAGTCCGGCGCCAAGGTCGGAAGGCCGAGCCACTGACCCGGCTTTCGCAATTCACAATCGCGAGCGGTGGAAGGCGGCCCGGCCGCGCCCGGCGAGGCGGATTTTTCACCTGCGCGAAAAGCGGACATTGGTCGGGCCGGGCGGCCGGCTACCAGCTCTTTCGCTCGAGGTCAGGCACGACGTCGAAGTGCTGGTCGCGGCTGAGGATGGGAAGCCGGTGCTGCAGTGCGAGAGCCGCAATCCAGGCGTCGTTGGCCGGTATCGGCCGGCCGGATCGCTTGAGAGCCACGCGCAGCCCAGCGTAGGCGACCGTGGTCTCGTCCGTGATCGCGAGGATGTCGAAGTGAGACAGTTCGGAGTCCAGCCATGCTTCGTAGGCCGCGCGATGCCTGGACTCCGCGATGCCGTAGCGGAACTCGCCAAGCACGATGACGGGAATGGCGGCTCGCGGCTGCCGGCGCAGAACGTCCCCGACACCGGCATCGCCGTCCACGAACGCGGACAGCGCATTGGTGTCCAGGATCATCCACGATCCTCGGGTTCGATCACCTCGAATGCTTCGTCAATCCTGGATTGGATATGCACCGTTTCCTTGTGCAGCCGGCGCAGTTTTCCGAATCCCTGCATCCATGCGGGCTCGCCAACGCGAACCCGGCTTGCATTGGCCGCGAGCTTCTCCTGCAACGCTTCGCCCACGAATTCCTTGAGCGTCTGGCCGCGTTCCGCCGCCGTCGACTTGGCCTTGCGAAACAGCGCGTCCGGGATTTCGAGGGTTGTCTTCATGCGCCCATATTACCATATTTACGGCTGATGGAGTTGCGCTTGGTCGCGAAGCGCAGGCACCTGGCCCGCCCGGGGAAACGACGTCGGGGAGTAAGGGGGGCAGGTTACTTTATCAATCTGTAACAGCCCGGATCCCGTCGCCACCACACCGCTCACGACGAGACCTCGTCCGATCCGGCCGAATCGTTGCGCGCGGGCAATGGCCGGCCGGGTGGCACAAGGTGTACGCGGCAGCCCAGCATGCCGGCGATTGGAAAGGACGAAACAATTGCGCACCTCCCGGCATCCGTCGACCGGCGGGATCAGTGGCCGAAGGTCGTCGATCCGATTGGTTCTGGCCGCGAGCACGACAACAGCGACCGGCAGTCGATTCAGGTTCTGCTGGTGCTGAAGATTCCGATCCGCCGTGAGCATGACCTCGAACAGATCGGCCGTACGCGCAAGCAGTTCGCCGTTCTTCAGGCCGGACCAGCCTTGTTCCCGGACGGTACGGACATCGTGGCCAGGCAACTCGGAGCGCACCTCGATCGGGAGCGACTCGTCAAGCAGGATGCGCATCCGGCGCCAGCGCCTCGCGGGCAAGTTCCAGCACCGCTACGGCTTGCTCCCTCGTCACGGACGGAAACGAGTGCAAGAACGTGTCGAGCGAGTCGCCTGCCTCGATGGGCGCGCCCTGATCGGAAATGCGCATCGCCAAAGCGCCGAAAAACCACCATACCGCGTCGACAAATTTTACCGTCTCTCTCTCTGCAAAGCATTGTTTATGAACGGCACTTGTAGGCTGGCCTGGATCGTGCTCGCGCACAGGAGGCTCCAGGGTCCGATCGCTTCGGCGAACTCCGGGGCATCATCAGGGGGAGACCGCCATGACGGTAGTGCGGCGCGGGGTGGTTGCCATGGCGCTGACCTTCGGGCTTGCGTCCGGCGCCGGTGCGGCGCTGATCGACCAGGGCAACGGGACGGTGCTGGACGACAGCACCAACCTCCTGTGGCTCAAGGACGCGAACTACGCCGACACGGACCTCGACACCGCGGGCCGGATCGCCGCGATCATCGCCAATGTCAGCAGCGTCGCCGGGCACACGTTGGTAGCGGGCGATTTCAACGCCGGCGCCGGCCGCATGACCTGGTGGGGCGCGATGGCGTGGGCGCAGGATTTGACCTTTGCCGGCTCCAGCGACTGGCGGCTGCCGACGGTGACCGACACCGGAACCCCGGGCTGCAACTCCTCGTTCAACAACGCCGACTGCGGCTACAACGTCGATCCGGCCACGGGGGAACTGGCCCGGCTGTGGGACGTTTCGCTCGGCAATACGCCGTATTTCGACACGGCGGGCAACCCGACCGGTTGCAGCGGCAGTCCGCCCTATTGCTTCACGAACCAGAGCCCGTTCCTCAATGCGCAGTCCGACGTGTACTGGTCGGGCACGGAGTACGCGCCCGATCCGGCGTTCGCGTGGCTCTTCGGCACCAGCTACGGCATCCAGTACGCGGTCTACAAGAACAATCCGTTCTATGCCTGGGCTGTGCGCCCGGCCGATGCCGGCGTCGTCCCGGAACCCGGCACGCTGGGGCTCGCCGCGCTGGCGTTGGCGGGGCTCGCCATCGGAGGCAGGGGACGGCGTCGTCGGTGATTCGGCGCTTCGGGCACTTCGGCTCTTTTGGGGGGTGCAGGGGGGTGTCCCCCCTGCGGCGGTAGCCGGTAAAGGCCGTGCTCTGTCGAAGAATTTGACGTCCGGCGCGCGACAAGCGGCCCGCGATGCGCACCTCGACGAACGCGACACTGCCTGCGTCTACCCGGGATCCAGCGTGAACAGTTCCTGCGGCCGGGCGATACCCTTCATCGCGTAGCGGCCGAGACTCACGAGCCGACGACGTCCTTCACCTGCGGCCTCGGCGAACGCCCAGGACACGATGACGGTCTGGTCGAGCGAGGCGCAAAGCGCGTCGATTCGCGCCGCCTCGGCGGCATACAACCGTTTGCCTATGCTGGCAAGGATGGCAATCTCGTGGGTCCCGGCCAGCGTCGCGCTGACGATCCACTCGCCGATCTCGCCTTTGGCGCGCGCTTCGGTCATGGCAGCGGATGGTCGGACAGCGCAATCTCCACGCGTCGGTTGCGCTTGCCTTCGCTGCGAATCCTGAGCACGCGGATCGCCCCGATCTCGGCGATGTTGCGCACATGCGTGCCGCCGCAGGGCTGCAGATCGATGCCGGGTATTTTCAGCAGGCGCACCCGTCCGCTGCCGCGCGGCGGCTGCACGCTCATCGTCTTGACCAGCTCGGGTCGGGCGTCGAGCTCCTCGTCGCTGATCCAGACGGTTTCCGTTTCGACGCCGCGCGCGATGAGCGCGTTCGTCTCGCGCTCGATGCGCGTGGCATCGAGCAGGCTCATGTCGATGTCGAAATCGAGGCGCGCCTTCGTCGGGGCGATATTGCCTCCGGTAACCGGCGCCACCACCACGCAGGACATGACGTGCAATGCGGTATGCAGCCGCATCAGCGCATAGCGCCGCGGCCAATCGATTTCGAGCGTCAGCATTTCCCCGATTGCCGGTCCTGGGGTCGCGGGGGCGGGGATGTGCAGAACGCTGTCGCGAGTCGCGCCCTTGCGGGTGTCGACGATGGCAATCCGCTCGCCGCTCGGACGCATCAGCACACCGGTGTCGCCCTGCTGACCGCCGCCCGTTGGGTAGAAGATGGTGCGATCGAGTTCGATGCCGTGCTCGTGCACGGCGACGACCTGTGCGCTCGCAGTGCGCAGGTACGGATCGGCTGTGAACAGCAGCTCGGTGGTCACGGCACGGGGCCAGGGTGAGGATCGAAAGACACGATGGTAGCAGGCCCCTCCAGCGCCCGTGTACCCGACAGGGTCGGGAGCTACAATCGAGATGTGGGGGCAGATGGCGCCGTAATTCGGGTCGGGCGGCATGCCTGCGCTTCGCGCTGCGGCCTCTATTCGAGTTGGGAGATACGATGGGAACGATCAAGCGGTCCTTGCTGGCCTGCCTGGCCGCCTGCGCGCTGCCGGCCGCGTTGGCTCAGCTGGCAGTGCCGGCGGCCCGCGGCGAGCTCCTGTATTCGACGCATTGCATCGCCTGCCACTCCCGGGAGATCCATTGGCGGCAGAAGAAGCTCGCAACCGATTGGGCGAGCCTCAATGTGCAGGTCCGGCGCTGGGCCGGGAACGGGGGTCTCGGGTGGAGCGAGGAGGAGATTGGCGACGTCGCGCGCTATCTCAACGCGGTCCACTACCGTTTCGCGGCGCCATCGGTGACCGGTTCGGAAACCGGCGACTACGCGCGGGGCATCGCGCAGGCAAATGATCCGGGGCAGGCAGGACCGCCTGCGCCGTGGTTACGGGGTCGTCGCGACGCTGTGCCACCAGAGCCGCAAATGCTCGCACAGGCCGGCGGCGTCGAGCTCGACGACGGCGATGCCGTCGAGCGCGAGTCGCGGCAACGGATCGCCCGGCTTGCGGGCGAGCGCGTTGGTCCCGGTCGATGCCGCCCAGATGCGGAACAGCTCCTCGGAGGTCACCTGGTAGGTCACGTGCCAATGCGCGACGCCACCGCGCGCGTTGCGCGCCAGGATCTCGTAGGTGAGCCGGATGTCGCTCTGCAGCTTGGTGCGCTGCCAGTAGGCGGCGATCGCGGCGTGCCCGCGCTGCTCGGCGAACGGCGTGTTGTGGTACCTGCCTTCGGTGGCGAAGAGCGCGGTCAGCTTGTGTTCGTCGCTGGTTTCCCACGCAACCTTGTAGCGCTCCATGAACTGGACGATGTCCATTGCCGTTTCCCTCCTGAGCAAACGTTCGTCTCGTCGGTAGTGCCTGGGACTCGACCCGGCAGCCGATGGCAGATTGTAATGGCCCCGGGGGCGCCCGGGATCGGGCGCCGGCGACCTTGACCATTCACCCTCGATACGGGACATGGGTCCCCGTGCGCGCCGATACCTACCAAGCAGCCAGCGCCGACGTGGCGCTGTTTGCCGCCGTTGCCATGCGCGGTCGTAAGGGCTTACCATAACCGATCACCTGCGCGATCAAGCGAACAACGAACGAGACCGGTGGCGCCCATGCCCGAGTTCTTATACCTGCTGGTCAATCATCCGGCCCTGATTGCGGCACCGATCATGGTATTTGCATCGCTTGCACTGTGGAGCCGCTCGCGCACCGCGTGGGTGGCAACGGCCGCGTGGGTCCTGTACCTCGCCTACGAGCTCGGCATGAATGCCGGCGTGCTCTGCGGCGGCGACGACTGCATCAAACGATCGCCACTCTATGTCGTTTACCCGCTGCTGGCTTTGCTGTCGCTGGTGGCGCTGGTGCAGGTCTATGTTCACATCCGTGACCAACGTCACCGGTAGCGGTTGTCAGCGCACCCCCGCCGCCTGCCGCGTCGCGATCATTGGATCAGATCCGCGCTCGTGCGGGTGACAGGGTGCAACGGGTTTGAACTGAGCCGGGGTGGCCCTGGACGCTGATCCGGACACCTCAGCAACGTGGCGGACTGCCCGCTGCTTCGACGACGCCGGCCGCAATAAACCCTTCGATGTCGTCGTCGGCGTAGCCGTGTTCGCGCAGCACCTCGCGCGTGTGCTCGCCCAGGAGCGGCGCTGGGCGCGTGATCTGCGTTGGCGTTGCGGAGAAATGGATCGGGCACCCGAGCGCCTTGGTGGGCCCCGCTTGCGGATGGACGACGTCGACGACCATGCCCCGCGCGAGCGTCTGCGGATGAGCGAGCGCCTCGCCGATCGAGTGCACCGGGCCCACGGGCACGCCGGCGGCATCGAAGCGCGCGATCCATTCGGTTTTCGTCCGCGTCGAGAGCACGGTATCCATCAGCGCTGTCAACGCTGCGAGATTCGCCAGGCGTGACGAATTCGTCGCGAAGCGGGGGTCGTCGCGCCACTCGGGATGTCCCAGCACGTCGACGATGCGCTCCCAGTTCGGCTGGTTGGCACCGCAGAT
>CAYGYQ010000099.1:0-11797 GCA_964354035.1 uncultured Bordetella sp. | reverse complement strand
CGATGGCCTCGCGCATCGTCAAGCTGCTGAAGGTCACCGGCATCAAGGACGGCACGGCGCTGATCACCGGCGGCCTGGCCCTCGACGCGGGGCTGCTCGCGGCAATCCAGGAGGAGCTGGTCAACGAGAAGGTCACCGTGGCGGCGGTGAGCCATCCCGATTCGATCTACGCCGGCGCGATCGGCGCCGCGCTCTGGGGCGCGTTCCGGCACGGTAAACTGCGCGAGCTCGAAGCGCGTGCCGCAGCCTAGGCGGCCGCGCGCGCCGGGGTCGGAGCGCGGTGCCTCGGTCCGGGGTCTGACCCCGGTTTCCCGGCGGTAACCGTCGCGCGCCGCGTGGTGCGCCCGACTGTTCGTTCGCCCATCGACAAGGAGACCGGAGCATGAAGACCGTCCCATGGATCCACGCAGCGCTGGCGCTGGCGATGGCGTCGACTGCCGCGCTTGCCCAGGTGAAGATCGGGGTGATCGCCTCGTCGACCGGCCCCACCGCCGTGGTCGGAATTCCCCAGAAGAACTCGGCCGCGCTGCTGCCGAAAAAGATCGGCGACCTGACGATCGAATACTTCGTGTTCGACGATGCCAGCGATGCCACGCAGACGGTGATTCTGGTCAAGAAGCTCCTGTCCGAGCACAGGATCGACGCGCTGATCGGTCCTTCCGGCTCGCCCAATTCGGTCAGTGTCGTGCCGTTCATGGCCGAGGCCGGCACGCCGATGCTGGCCCCGGTCGGCGCGACGGCCGTCGTGCTGCCGATGGACGACAAGAAGCGCTGGGTGTTCAAGACCACGCAGAACGACCCCCTCATCTGCGCGGCGCTCGTCGGCCATATGGTGAAAGCCGGAGTGAAGACGGTCGGCTTCATCGGCTTCAATGATCCCTACGGCGAGAGCTGGCACGCGGTGTTCGACGCGCAGGCGCAGAAGGCGGGGATCAAGGTCGTCGCGAGCGAGCGCTTCCTGCGCACCGATTCCTCGGTCACCGGCCAGGTGGCGAAGCTGATGGCGGCGAAGCCCGATGCGGTGCTCGTCGGCGCGGCGGGCGGCCCGACCGTGCTGCCGCAGATCACGCTCTTCGATGCCGGTTACAAGGGCCGCGTCTACCAGACGCACGGCGCGGCGACTCCCGATTTCCTGCGTCTGGGAGGCGGCAAGGTCGAGGGCACCGTGCTCGCTGCCAGTCTGATGCTGGTGCTCCCCGAAATGGCGGACAGCGTCCCCTCCAAGGCCGTCGCGCTCGAGTACATCAATGCCTACGAAAAGATGTACGGCGCCAAGCCCGCGACGTTCGGCGCCAACGTCTACGACGCGGGGTTGCTCCTCACGCGCGCGGTGCCGGAAGCGGCCAGACGCGGCAAGCCCGGCACGCCGGAATTTCGCGCTGCGTTGCGCGACGCGCTGGAGGGCACGCGCGAGCTGGTGGGAACGCAGGGCGTCTACAACATGTCGCCGGCCGACCATTCGGGCTTCGACGAGCGCGGCCGCGTGCTGATCACCGTCAAGGACGGAACCTGGCGGCTGTTGAAGGATTGATCCGAAGCCGCAGTCGGGTTGGCGCGCGCGGCACCGCGCTGCTAGACTGACGATGCGGGGTGATGGCGTTGCTGTCATCGCCCGCCCGCCGATGACGACGACCGACCGCCCGTGGCTGCGCTTCTACGGCAGTGTGCCCGCGAGCATCGATTATCCGCGCGTTACCTTGTTCGATGCCCTCGCCGCCACCGCCGCGCGAGTGCCCGAGGCCATCGCCGTCGATTTCTTCGGTGCGCGCTGGACCTATGGTGAACTGCTGGCGGCGATAGAACGAGCGGCCGCAGCTCTGGCCTCGCTCGGCCTCACCTCCGGAGACCGGCTGCTGATCGCGATGCCGACCGCGCCGGCCGGCGTGATCGCGTTCTACGCCGCGAACAAGCTGGGCGTGCTGCCGGCACTCATCCATCCGCTGTCGGCGCCGCCGGAGATCGAGCATTACCTCGACATCAGCGGCGCGCGCGTGGCGCTCACACTCGACGCCTTCTACGGCTCATTCGCGCAACTCCATCCGCAGCGGCCGCTCGCAACCATCCTGCTGTCGCGCCTCGGCGACGACCTGCTGCCGCTGAAGCGCCTCGGCTTCTGGCTCACGAAGGGCCGCCGGATTCCTCCGGTGCCCGAGGATGCGCGCGTGCGCTGGTGGAAAGAGCTTAACCGGCAGACGCATCCCGCGGCGGCGCGCGCGCCGGGGGCCACCGACGATGCGGCCGCGATTCTCTTCTCCGGCGGCACCACCGGGGTACCGAAGGGCATTCTGCTGTCGAACCGGAATTTCATTGCGCAGGGGATGGCGGCTGCCGCCTGGGTCGGCATGGCCGGTGCCGATTCGATCCTTGCCGTGCTGCCGATCTTCCACGGCTTCGGTCTCGGCGTCTGCGTCAACGCGGCGTTCATGGCGGGCGCCACGTCGATCCTGGTGCCGCAGTTCTCGGCGGAGATCGTCGCCAGGCTCCTGCCGAAGGCAAGACCCACGCTGCTGGTCGGGGTGCCCACGCTGTACGACGCGCTGGCGAAGGATCCCGCGCTCGCGCGGGCCGACCTGTCGTTCTTGCACGCGTGCTTTTCCGGGGCGGACACGCTGCCGCGTCCGGTCAAGGAGCGCTTCGAGGCACTGGTGGCCGCGCGCGGCGGCAACGTGCGCCTGCTCGAGGGTTACGGGCTGACCGAAGCGGTGACGGGGATCATGGCCACGCCGCTGACGGAGTATCGCGAAGGCAGCATCGGCATCCCGTTCCCGGACATGGATGCGAAAATCTGCAGGCCGGGCACTGCCGAGGAGCTGCCGGTCGGCGAGGAGGGCGAGATCTGTATCGCGGGGCCGGCGGTGATGCTGGGCTATCTCGACGACGCGGCAGCGACCGCCGAGGTGTTGCGAGTCCACGGCGATGGCCGAACCTGGCTGCATACCGGGGACCTCGGGCGCCGCGACGCGGACGGCTTCTTCTATTTCGTCATTCGTGCCAAGCGGATGATCAAGTCGTCCGGATTCAACGTGTACCCGGCGCAGGTCGAGGCGGTGCTCTACCAGCATCCGCTGATCAGCGAGGCGTGCGTGATCGGCGTGCCGGACGAGGCTCAGGTCGAGCGCGTGGTCGCGGTGGTCGTGCTGAAGGACCCGGCGCAGGAAAACGAGGCCACGGTCCGCGCCATCATCGACTTCTGCCGCGAGCGGCTGATCAAGTGGTCGTGCCCGCGCGCAATCGAGTTCCGGCGCGAGTTGCCGAGAACGCGCGTCGGCAAGGTCGATTTCAAGGTGCTGGTGGCCGAGCACCACACGCCGGGGACGGAGGCCGCGCCATGAACGGCGGGGAGCGTGTGGCGGATGTCCTGCGAGCGCACCGGATCCCGGTGCTCTTCACGCTGTGCGGCGGCCACATCTCGCCGATCCTCGTCGCGGCCAGGGCTCGCGGCATTCGCGTTGTCGACACGCGACACGAGGCCACCGCCGTCTACGCCGCTGATGCCTTCGCGCGCCTGACCGGAGTGCCCGGTGTCGCTGCGGTCACGGCCGGGCCGGGCATCACCAACACCATCAGCGCGCTCAAGAACGCCCAGCTCGCGCAAAGCCCGGTCGTGCTGCTGGGTGGCGCCGCGCCGACAGCACTGCAGGGGCGGGGTGCGCTGCAGGACATCGATCAGCGCACGCTGGTGGCGCCGCACGTCAAGCACCTGGCGCGCGTCAAGCGCGTCGCCGACCTTGGCGCCGCGGTAGACGAAGCGCTCTTTGTCGCCGCGAGCGGCGTGCCGGGACCGGTCTTCGTCGAATGCGCGGTCGACCTCCTGTACGACGAGGCGCTGATCCGGCAGTGGTATGCGGACGCCGCCGGCAAGGGACGCTCGCTCGCGGACCGCGCGCTGCGCTGGTACCTCGGTCGTCACGCCGAGCGAATGTTCGCGGGCAGCGGCGACACCGCGGCGCCGGCGACCCGGGCCGTGCCCATGCCGCGCGCAGCCGACGCCGCATTCGACCGGGCGGCCGCGGCGCTCTCGGCCGCGCAGCGCCCGCTCGCCGTCATCGGCAGCCAGGCCCTGGTGTGCGCGAGCGAGGTCGAGGCGGTCGCCCGCGCCGTGACGCGGCTCGGCATCCCCGTCTATCTGTCGGGCATGGCGCGCGGGTTGCTGGGACGCGAGCATCCGCTGCAGATGCGCCACGCGCGGCGCGGCGCGCTGCGCGAGTCCGACTGCGTGCTGCTGGCGGGCGTGCCGTGTGATTTCCGGCTCGACTACGGTCGACACGTGCGGCGCTCGGCGACGCTCATCGCCGCCAATCGCAGTGCCAGGGACGCGCGGCTGAATCGCCGCCCGACCATTGCGGCCATCGGTGACGCCGGCGCCACATTGCAGGCACTCGCGCAGCGCATCCCGGACGGCGTGGCGCGCCCGGAGTGGGTCGGGCAGCTGCGCGCGCGTGACGGCGCACGCGAGGCCGAGATCGACGCGCAGGCACGCGTCGGCGGCGAGCACGTGAATCCGGTCGCGTTCTTCCGGATGCTCGAGCACGCGATCGGCGACGATGCGGTGATGGTCGCCGACGGCGGCGATTTCGTCGCGACCGCGTCGTATATCCTGCGGCCGCGCGGTCCGCTCGCCTGGCTCGATCCCGGCGCGTTCGGCACGCTGGGTGTGGGTGCCGGCTTCGCGCTGGGCGCGGGCCTCGTGCGTCCTGCCTCCGAGATCTGGCTGATCTGGGGCGACGGCGCCAGCGGCTATGGCCTGGTCGAGTTCGACACCTTCGTGCGCCATGGCATCCCGGTCATCGCCGTCGTCGGCAACGATGCCGCCTGGACGCAGATCGCGCGCGAGCAGGTGAAGCTCCTGCACGACGACGTCGCGACGGCGCTCTCCCGCAGCGATTACCACCGCGTGGCCGAGGGTCTCGGCGCCGCGGGCCTCGTCGCGCAGAGGACAAGCGATGTCCCCGGCGTGCTGCAGCAGGCGCGCGCCATCGCCCGGGCCGGGCGGCCGGTGCTGGTCAACGTCTGGCTCGACCGGACCGAATTCCGCGAAGGATCGATCTCGATGTAGCGATGAGCGCGATCATGGGTGCTCCCTTGGCGCCGCTCGCCCGCGGATCGCTATTCCGCTGCCGGAGGACGATGCCAGCCGCGCGCCACCGCGGTTGCGGTGCTGGCGATGAAGGCCACGAGCGCCAGCGCGTTCAGCGCACCGCCGGCGCGGATCCAGTCGAACTGCGCGGTCGCATCCCCGACGATGCGCACGACGAGCGACAGATGCAGCACCGCGAGCGGCAGGTAGAACGTGGGGTGGTAAGGCACGGCAACGCGCAGCACGGCAGGGAAGATGATCGGCGCGTGCCCGAATACCATCGCGAAAACAAAACCCAGTGCGAGCGCGTGCAGCGCGGCGTCGTACGACGGCGAGCCGGGCGCAAGCTCGCCGGCCGCGACGACGACCGCGCCGCCGAGCGCGAGCCACGCGTAGCCCGAGAGCAGACATACGGCGATGAAGCGCGTGAGCCCCTTGCCGCGCACGGTGCGCCGCGCGATGTCCTGCCGGCCAAGCCAGAGCGCCAGCGCGAACAGGCTGCCGCCGAAGACCGCCGGCCCCCATGCGGTCGCCATGCCCAGCAGTCCGGTGACGATGCCGGCGAGGATCAGCGCGAACGCGCGCCGGGCGAAGGGCGACGGCGGAAGGAAGCGCGACAGCTCCAGGCGTTCGCCCGCGATCGTCAGGATCAGGAAGGCGAGCCACCAGGGAACGACGGCATGGACCGTCGCGCCCTGCGCCCACAGCGCATTGCCCGTCGACCAGCAGAGGGCGCCCAGGGTCAGCGTGAAGGTGAACATGGCCGTCTGCCGGCGCAGGACATCGAGCGTCGCGGCGAGCAGCACGAGGCTGCCGAGCAGGAACGGCCATGGGGCGATGCTGGCGGCGCCCGCGATGGTCGCGATGCCGCCGAGACCGGCGAAGAGAGGTCCCGCATAGGCCCAGCCCCGGCCGATCGCCACCGCGCGCTCGAGCGAAATCACCGTGCCGAAAAAGGCGCAGATCATCAGCGGCCCGTGCATCGCGGAGGCGGACGCGGCGATGTCGGGAACGCTCCAGCCAAGGCGCGCGAGGCCCGCGCCGATGCCGGCGAACAAGCCGAGAAAGCCGAGGATCAGCAGCGGAAGGCGCGCGAGCGGGGGCATGAATGGGGGACCGCCCACGTATTTGTCCCCGACCTCGCTCAGGCGAGGCCTTTCGAGAAAACGGGGCGGGTCCCCTTGTTACGGGCCGCGTTGGCTGACGAGCTGTTTCAGCGCGATCGGATCGAGCAGCTTCACCGCGCGGCCCTGGATCTGGATCAGGCCCTCGCCCTGGAACCGCGAGAACAGCCGGCTGACCGTCTCGAGCTTGAGTCCCAGGTAGCTGCCGATCTCCTCGCGCGTCATGCGCAGCACGTACTCGGTCGACGAGTAGCCGCGGCGCCGGTAACGCTCGGCGAGATTCAACAGGAACAGCGCGAGCCGCTCTTCGGCGCGCATGCTGCCCAGCGACAGCATGACGCCGTGATCGCGCGTGATCTCGCGCGACATGAACAGGTGGAGGTTGTGCTGCAGCCCCGGCACGTCGCGCGCCAGCTCCTCGATGCGCGCGAATGGCAGCGCGCAGACTTCGGTGTCCTCGAGCGCGACCGCCTGGCAGCCATGGCGTTCGGTGCTGATGCCGTCGAGCCCGACGAGGTCGCCCGGCATGTGGTAGCCGGACACCTGCTCGCGGCCGTCCTCGGCGAGCACCGTCGTCTTGAGCGACCCCAGCCGAATCGCGTACAGTGATGCAAACGGCTCGCCGGCGCGATACAGCGCGTCACCCTTCTTGAGCTTGGTCCGCTTGCCGATCATCGCGTCGACCTGGCCCATCTCGGCGGCGTTGAGTCCGCCGGGCAGGCACAGTTCGCGCATACTGCAGGACGCGCAGTGGATCTTGAGATCGCGAATCGAGATCACCGGCGCATGTCCTCCCGCCCCCGACGTGCGCTCCGCGGCGACGGGGATCGGCAAGCCAACTTCCTGTTTCGGTCTGGCAATGGGCGGCATGGCGCCGGGCTCCGGATTCGGGGAATAACGAGCGATGTTGATCTTGGTCAAGACATTTTACTCTAATGTATAGCCGCCGAACCGAACGGGGTGGGATGTCTTGACCATGGGGCACCGGAGGACGGGAAACGGGGTTGTGGCGCCGTTGGCTGCGAGGGGGCGGCGCTTTGGCGCGGGAGGCCGGCGGTGGCCCTGTCCGCGTTGATTGCCGCGTGGCTCGCTGGCGCGCTGGGCGGGGCGCATTGCCTGGCGATGTGCGGCGGCTTCGTCGCGGCCATGGCGGGGGCGCAGGGCGGTAACAGGGCGGAAGCCGTTCCGTTACGCCCGGCGCGCGCCATCGCCTGGGGCCAGCTGCCCTACAATGCAGGCCGCATCACCACCTACGCTCTGCTGGGCGCCGTGGCCGGCGGCACCGGCGCGCTCGCCCTGTCGGCAGCCGACGTCCTGCCGGTGCAACGTTTCCTCTACGTGGTGGCCAACCTGTTCCTGCTGGCGCTGGCGGTCGCGATCGCGTGGAAGCAGGGCACCTTCGCCTGGCTGGAACGCGCAGGTGGCGCCTTGTTCGCCAAATTCGCGCCGGCGTTCCGGCCGCTGCTGCGGGCAGGAACCGCTCCAGCGCGCTACGCGCTGGGAATGCTCTGGGGACTGGTGCCGTGTGCGCTCACCTACGGCGTGCTGCCGATTGCCCTGTTCGCGGGAGGGATTTGGCAGGGCGCATTGGTGATGCTCGCGTTCGGCCTCGGCACCCTTCCCAATCTCCTTGCTGCGGGCTGGGTCATGGGCCGCGCGCGCCGGTGGCTCGACGCGCGCATGGTGCGCTACCCGGCCGCCGCGCTGCTCGCCGGTTTCGCCCTGGTTGGCATCTGGCGCGCGCTTTTCGGCACGGCGTCGCTCGCGCATGGCCCGTTCTGCCTTTGATGTTGTGCCCCCACGCTCACGTTGTTCGCTGCCCCCCGGGGGGGCAGTCAATGCCCTTCGGGCGGCCGTGCGGGCATTGATCCCGGACAGGTCTTGCTCGACACGCCAAATACTGTCCCGGATCCCCGCGTTTTTCCGGACCTCGGCGCCGCAACGGAATCGGCACGTGGGCTGTACTCGCTGGCGGAGCAATCGCTGCGCGCGGAAACCGCGCAACGTGCCGACGCCGTCCAGCGCGAGTTGCGCGACGCGCTGTTGGCACGGCTCATCGCCGGTGGCCCCGAACTGGCGGCGATGCTCGCGGGCGCGCCCTCGGTCGAGGTGACGCGGCAGCTGTGGCGCAGCCTCGACACGGCATGGCGCGAGGCAACACCGGACGGCGACGCCACCCTCGCGGTGACGATGTTCGCCGTTCCGCTCGTCATCGTCGTCGGGCGCGAAGGCACGAATGACGATGGCGTGCTTGCCGGCGTCCTCATTGATGCCGCGAAGCTCGCCGGCATCCTGCGCGAGCACCGTGCGCTCGCGGGCAACCAGACCTTCGTGTTTTCGAATGCGCTCGTTGCTGCGGATGCCATCGATGTGGCCCGGCTGCCGGAGATCTTCGCGTGGTGCCGGCTGCCCGATCCGGACCTATCGCAGGCCCCGCCGCTGCGCGTATTCGCGCCGGCGCCGGTCGCATACGGCGCCGGGCGCGAGAGCGTGCACTTGCGCTTCCTGGTGGGCGGCGCGCTGGCGAAGCCGGGGGTCGACCTCACCGCCGACACCGCCGTGGGCAAGTGGGGTGTCCCGTTGGTGCAGGAAATGGTCGCGCAGCTGGGGTCGGCACGGGCCTCGGTGCTCGCGCTGCCGCGCGCTCCGCAGCGCCTGCTGCCCGCGGTGGCCCAGGGGCGAGCCGCACAGCGCGAGATCGCAGCGCAGATCTTCGCGAGCAACGCCATCCGCAAGCTGCGCGGCACCGTGGGCGAGCCAACGGCCGTCATCAGCGCGCATCGCGCGCCGGATGCGCCCGGCGGCGGCGAACTGCGTCTTTCGCTGTCCTCGCCGTTCGAGCCGGGCGCGGCGGAGGGCTTCCGCTGTGCGCTCCACCCGCTCGATCGCGTCGGCGACGTGGTCTCGATGCTGGTCGGCCTCCTGCGCGATTGCCGCGTGGCCGACATCCGGACCGTGGCGGGCGTGCACGGGGATCGCGCGGCCGGCACCGGCTTGCCGCTGCTGTTCAAGCCGGATACGATGCCTGACTCCACCCGGCATGGAGTGCACTGATGCGCAAATTCACCGCGAACCTGCAGCCCGACCAGCGCCTCAGAATCACGCTCGCGGAAGCGGCCGCCATGGTGCCGACCCCGGACGGCAAGCGCTCTGCCGCGGTCTTCGAGCACGGGACGCTGCAGGTCAAGTTCTACGCGCCGCGCGGGACCGATGCGCAGCAGCCGCACACGCGCGACGAGGCGTACGTGGTCGCGCGCGGCAGCGGCTGGTTTGTCAACGGCCCGCATCGCCATCCGTTCGCGCCGCAGGACGTGTTGTTCGTCAAGGCCGGGGTCGTGCACCGCTTCGAGGCGTTTACCGCCGATTTCCTCGTCTGGGTCTTTTTCTACGGACCCGAAGGCGGCGAGACGGACACGGTCCCGGAGGCCTAGCATGGAGTCTGCCCAGGATCATATCCGCGTCCTCATCGCCAAGGTCGGGCTGGATGGCCACGACCGCGGCGTCAAGATCGTCGCGCGCACGTTGCGCGACGCCGGGATGGACGTCATCTACACGGGTTTGCATCGCACGCCGCAGGAGGTCGTCGAGGCCGCGATTCAGGAAGACGTCGACGTGATCGGCATCAGCATCCTTTCCGGCGCGCACATGACGGTGTTTCCGCGCGTGCTGAAGCTGCTTGCCGAACGCGGTGCGGACGACATTCTCGTCGTCGGCGGTGGCGTGATACCCGACGACGACGTCGCGGTGCTCACCGCGCAGGGTGTCAAGGCGCTGATCCTGCAGGACACCCCGCCGGATGCGATCGTCGCCGCCGTGCGCCGGGTCGTGGCCGAGCGCGGGGCGCGATGAGCCGTGGGGCGATGACGATGAGTCACGCGGCGCAGCGATGACCCACGGCAGCCCGATGGAAGCGTGGACGTTTCCGCCGCGTTTCGACGCCGATTACCTGCCCAGCGCGGCGTCCCGCTACTGGTTCCCGGTGCGCGAGACGATGCCGCCGGCCGCGCGCGAGCGCGCGATCCTCGAGCGGTTGCAGACGCTCACGCGCTACGCATGGGAGCACGCGCCGTTCTACCGCCGCAAGTGGGACGAGGCGGGATTTCATCCCGACCACCTGCGCACGCTCGAGGATTTCGAGGCGAAGGTGCCGGTCATCACCAAGCGCGATCTGCGCGACGCGCAGGCGAGGGTGCCCCCGTTCGGCGATTACCTGTGTGTCGCCGACGACGAGGTGCATCACCTTCACGGCACTTCCGGCACGACCGGCCGGCCGACGGCCTTCGCGATCGGCCGCGGCGACTGGGATGCGATTGCCAATGCGCACGCGCGCATTCTCTGGGGCATGGGCCTGCGGCCGGGCGATGCCGTGTTCATCGCCGCGATCTTCAGCCTGTACATGGGTTCGTGGGGGACGCTCGCCGGCGTCGAGCGTCTGCGCGCGAAGGCCTTTCCATTCGGCGCCGGCGCGCCCGGGATGACCGCGCGCGCCGCGATGTGGCTCGACCTGATGCAGCCGTCCGCGTTCTATTCGACGCCTTCGTTTGCGCTGCATCTCGCGGAAGTCGCGCGCGCGGAAGGCTTGGATCCGCGGTCGTTCGGGTTGCGGACGATGTTCTTTTCGGGCGAGCCGGGGGCGTCGGTGCCGGGCGTGCGCGACCGCATCGTCGCCGCGTACGACGCGCGCGTGATCGACTGCGGGTCGATGGCCGAAATGACCCCGTTCATGAATGTTGCCGGCACCGCCGAGACCGACGGCATGCTGCTGTGGCAGGACGTCGTCTACACCGAGGTCTGCGACCCGGCGACGTTCCGGCGCGTGCCGTTCGGCCGGCGCGGCACGCCCGTGTACACGCATCTCGAGCGCACGTCGCAGCCGATGATCCGGCTGGTCTCGGGGGACCTCACGCTGTGGGAGGATGGCCCGTCGCCGTGCGGGCGCACCTATCCCCGGCTGCCGCAGGGCATCTTCGGTCGCATCGACGACATGTTCACGATCCGCGGCGAGAACGTCTATCCGAGCGAGGTCGACGCTGCCGTCAACGAGCTCGCCGGTTATGGCGGCGAGCACCGGATCGTCATCATGCGCGAGGGCACGATGGACGAATTGCTTATCCGCGTCGAGGCGGCGCCGGCCGTCCAGGCGGCGGGAGCCCCGGCGCTTGCCGCGCTCGCCGATGCGGCGGCGCAGAAGCTCCAGCGGATGCTGGGGCTGCGCGCCAAGGTCGAAGTCGTGGCGTCGGGGACGTTTCCGCGGACCGATTTCAAGGCGCGGCGCGTGGTCGACGACCGCGACGTGTTCCGCGAACTCAACGCGCGCCTCGCGGATCGCCGGTAATGGGAGCGGGCGCGTCGCTCGACCTCGTTCCCGGCGTGCTGGCCGGTGAAATTCGCGCGATCGCCCGGCTCCTCACGCGGGCCGAGGCCGGCGACGACGAGTGCCGGCCGGCGCTGGAGGCGATTTTCCGGCATGCCGGCCGCGCGCACGTCGTCGGCATCACGGGTGTTCCGGGCAGCGGCAAGTCGACGCTGGTGGCGAAGCTTGCCGCCGAAATCCGCCGTACCGGGCGGCGCGTGGGCATCGTCGCCGTCGACCCGT
>CAYGYQ010000098.1:0-11890 GCA_964354035.1 uncultured Bordetella sp. | reverse complement strand
CCCAGCGCCACCAGCGAGGCGAACGGCTGCCCGAGACGAGCCGCCTGCCGGCCGATCGCGTAGGTGCGAAACAGCAACCAGACGAACAGTCCGATCACCACCAGCACACCGGCGAAACCGAGCTCCTCGGCGATCACGGCGAGGAGGAAATCGGTGTGCGCTTCCGGCAGATAGAGGAGCTTCTCGACCGAGGAGCCCAGCCCCACGCCTAGCCACTCGCCGCGGCCGAAGGCGATCAGTGAATGGGAGAGCTGGTAGCCCTTGCCGAACGGATCCGACCAGGGGTCGAGGAACGCGACGAGTCGCTGCATCCGGTATGGCGCAGCGACGAGTATCGCCGATAGACCCAGCGGCAGCAGCAGCAGCAGCCCGAGGAAGAGCCGCCAGTCGAGGCCGCCCAGGAACAGGATGCCGAACGCGATTGCCACGATGACGACGAGCGCCCCGAAATCCGGCTCGAGCAGGAGCAGGAGGCTGATCGCGACCATGACTCCGAACAGGGGCAGGAAGCCCTTGACCAGCGTCTGCGAGAGCGGCTGCTCCGCATGCAGGAACGCCGCCTTGCGCACGGCGTAGCTCGCGGCGTACAGCACGACTGCGAGCTTCACGAATTCCGAAGGTTGGAGGTTGACGACCACCAGCGAAAGCCAGCGGCGCGAGCCGTTGACCGACTTGCCGATACCCGGCACGAACACGAGCGCGAGCAGTGCGACGCCGCCCAGGAAGACCCAGGGCGCCAGCCGCTGCCAGACTTTCATCGGCACCTGGAACGCCACCAGCGCGGCGACGGCGCCTGCGGCAAGAAACATCGCGTGCCGCGCGAGGAAGTACCACGACCGGAATCCCGCATGGGTCGACGCCTCGGCCATCGCGATCGACGACGAGTAGACCATCACCAGTCCGATGGCGAGCAGCAGGATCGCGGCCCAGGTGAGCGATGCATCGTAGACCAGCATCGACCGCGGGTTTTGCGGCAGCGCCCCGATCGAGCCGAAGGCCTTCAGCATGCCGAGCGGGCGCAGCGCGCCGGGCGCCACGGAGTCCCTAGGCATGAGCGTCCTCCGCCAGCTGCGCGAGCACACACCGCCGGTATTGCTCGCCGCGCGCGACGTAGTTGGCGAACTGGTCGAGGCTCGCGCACGCCGGCGAGAGCACGACGGCGTCGCCCGGCTTCGCCATCTGCATCGCGCGCACGACGGCCGCGTCGAGCGTTCCGGCGCATTCGATGACCGCAGCGGTCCCCGCGAGCGCGCGCTCGATGATCGGGGCATCACGGCCGATCAGCAGTACCGCCCGGCAGCGCTCGTCCACGGAAGCTGCGAGCGGCCCGAAATCCTGACCCTTGCCGTCACCTCCCGCGATCAGCACGACGGGCCGGGACAGGCCCGCGAGCGCCGCGCGGGTCGCGGCCACCGTCGTGCCTTTCGAATCGTCGACGAACAGCACGCCACCCGCCTCGGCGACCTTCTGCATCCGATGCGGGAGCCCTTCGAAGCGGGCGAGCGCTGCCAGCAGCGTGTGGTCGATCTTCGCGACCGCAGAGGCAAGCGCCAGCGCGGCCAGCGCGTTCAGCGCGTTGTGACGCCCGACGAGCTTCAGGTCAGCCATCGGCACGAGCAGGGCGCCGCCGCGCGCGAGCCAGGTCTCCGACTGCCCGTCGCGGGTTGCCCCGCGATCGACGAGGCCCCAGGCCTCCTCCGATTCGGGCACGCCACCGCCGAAGGTCTGCACGACACGTCCGGAGATGCCGAGCGCCAAGGAGCGCGGATCGTCGCGATTCAACACCTGGATGCCGCCGCCATGAAAGATGCGCGCCTTGGCGGCGACGTACTCGTCCATGCCGGGGTAACGGTCGAGATGGTTGTCCGTTACGTTGAGCACCGCGGCCGCGGTCGGCGCGAGCGTGGAGGTCGTCTCCAGCTGAAAGCTCGACAGCTCCAGCACGTAGACGTCCGGCCAGTGCCCGCCCGGCCGCCCGAAGGGCACTGTGCGCCCCCCCGGGGGGCAGCGAGCGGAGCGAGCGTGGGGGTTGTTCCAATCGTCGCCCGCCGGCAGCGTGTCGAGCACGGCGTCGCCGATGTTGCCGGCGACGACGGTCGCGAGACCGGAGGCACGACAAAGCGCGCCGGTCAGCGCGGTGACGGTCGACTTGCCGTTCGAGCCCGTGATCGCCAGCACCTTCTGCTCCGGCGGCAGCGCGCGGGCGAAGAGCTCGATGTCGCCGACCAGCTCCGCGCCGCCGGCAACCGCCGCCTTGATCGCCGGCTGGTCCTTGGCGATGCCGGGACTGATCGCGACCAGATCAGCGCCGGCGAACGTGTGCGCGGTGAACGGTCCCGCAGCCACCTCGATGTCTGGCAGCGCCGCGGCGAGTTTCCCGGCGAACGGCGGCGTCGCCCGGGTGTCCGCGACGCGCACCTTCGCCCCGTGCGCCGCGAGATGGCGCGCAAGCGAGAACCCGGTGAGCCCGAGTCCCAGCACGACGGCGCGGCGTCCGGAGTAGTCGGTCATCTCAGCTTCAGCGTGGACAGGCCGAACAGCACGAGCAGCATCGTGATGATCCAGAAGCGGACGACGACCTGGTTCTCCTTCCAGCCCTTGAGTTCGTAGTGGTGGTGGATGGGCGCCATCCGGAACACGCGCTTGCCGGTGAGCTTGAACGAGGCGACCTGGATCATCACGGACAACGTCTCGACGACGAACACGCCACCCATGATGAAGAGCACGATCTCCTGCCGGACGATCACCGCGATCGTGCCGAGCGCGGCGCCCAGTGCGAGAGCGCCGACGTCGCCCATGAACACTTCCGCCGGATAAGCGTTGAACCAGAGGAAGCCCAGCCCGGCGCCCGCCATGGCGCCGCAGATCACGGCAAGCTCGCCCGCGCCGGGGATGTATGGAAACTGCAGATACCGGGCGAAAATCGCGTTGCCGCTCACGTAGGCGAAGATTCCGAGCGCCGCGCCGATCATCACGGTCGGCATGATCGCGAGGCCGTCAAGGCCGTCCGTCAGATTGACGGCGTTGCTGGTCCCCACAATCACGAAGTACGTGAGCGCGATGAAGCCCCAGACGCCCAGCGGGTACGAGACCGTCTTGACGAACGGGACGATGAGGTCGGCCTTCGGCGGCAGGTCGAGGTTGAAGCCACTGCCGATCCACGTGAGGAACAGCTGGATGAAGCGCGCGTTGTCCGGCGCGGAAACCGAGAATGCAAGGTAGACCGCGGCGGTCAATCCGATCACCGATTGCCAGAGGAATTTCTTGCGCGCCGACAGGCCCTTCGGATTGGCGTGGACAACCTTGCGATAATCGTCGACCCAGCCGATCACGCCGAAGCCGACCGTCACCAGCAGCGTCACCCACACGAAGCGGTTTTCGAGATCGCCCCACAGGAGCGTCGTCGCCGTGATCGAAACCAGGATCAGCGCGCCGCCCATGGTCGGCGTGCCGGCCTTCGCGAGATGCGTCTGCGGGCCGTCGTTGCGCACGGCCTGGCCGATCTTCATCCGGGTGAGCCACGCGATGACCCGCGGGCCGACGATGAACGAGATGAAGAGTGCCGTCATGCAGGCGAGCACGGCACGCAGCGTGAGGTAGCCGAACACGTTGAAGGCGCGCACATCCTTCGCCAGCGTCTCGGTCAGCCAGAGCAGCATCAGTGCGCTCCTCCCGCCACGGGGCGGCACAACGCGGCGACCACCCGTTCCATCCGCATGAACCGCGAGCCCTTGACGAGCACGGTCGTGCCGGCGCGCACGGTCGCTGCAACATGCGCGGCGAGTGCATCGACCGCCGCGAAGTGCTCCGCGCCCTCCCCGAAAGCCGCCGCGCTCTCCGCTGCGAGAGCGCCGACCGTCAGCAGCCGGTCGACGCCGGCGTCCCGCGCCTGCGTTCCGACCTCGCGATGGAACTCCGGGCCGCTCGTGCCCACTTCAGCCATGTCGCCGAGGACCAGCCAGCGCGGCGGCGGTGCCGCGGCGAGTACGTCGATCGCGACCCGCACCGAATCCGGGTTCGCGTTGTAGGTGTCGTCGAGGACCGTGGCGCCCGCGCCGGAGCGCAACGCGACGAGGCGGCCCGCGACCGGACGAAACGCCTCGAGGCCGCGCACGACGGCGGACAGCGGTATGCCCACCGCCAGCGCCGCCGCGGCTGCGGCCAGCGCATTCGACACATTGTGGCGTCCCGGCGCCGCGAGCCGGGCCACGGCATCCCCGGCGGGTGTGGCGAACGCGACGGGGCCGCCAGCGGGCGCGAACTCGCCGCGCAGACGGACCGCCGCCGGGTGATCCAGCGCGAAATCGAGCACGCGCACACCGCTCCGCGCGCGCGCGGCGGCACGCCATACGTCGGCGCTGGGGTCGTCGGCATTCAGCACCGCGGTGCCACCGGCGGGCAGTGCGCCTATGAGCGCAGCGTGCTCGGCCGCGACCTCGGCCACGCTGCGCATGAATTCCTGGTGCTCGCGCTGCGCGTTGTTGATCAGGGCCACGGTAGGCTGCGCGATGGCGGCGAGCTCCGCCGTCTCGCCGGGATGGTTCATGCCGAGCTCGATCGCCGCCACCTCGTGCCCGGCACGCAGCCGCAGCAGCGTCAGCGGCAGGCCGATGGCGTTGTTGAGGTTGCCTTCGGTCGCAAGCACCTGCGCGTCGCCGTAGTGCGCCCGCAGGATCGCGGCCAGCATTTCCTTGACTGTCGTCTTGCCGTTGCTGCCAACGACGACGATCACCGGCGCCGCGAAGCGGGTCCGCCAGTGCGCCGCCAGCGCTCCCAGCGCCGCGAGCGAGTCCGGCACCGCGATGAGATTGCCGTCGAGCCCGCCGGCGCGGTCCGCGGCGACCAGCGCGGCGGCCGCACCGCGCTCGAACGCGGTGCCCACGAAGTCGTGCCCGTCGAAGCGCTCGCCCTTGATGGCGACGAACAGGTCGCCCGGCGCCAGCGTACGCGTGTCGGTGGCCACGCGCGCGAAGCGCACGTTCGCGCCGAGCATCCGGCCGTGCACCGCGCGCGCGGCGGTCGCCGTGTCCATCATTCGCCCCTCCTTGAACGAGTCCGGCAAGGAGACACCCGCGCGTCGGGGCGCTCAATCGGGCGGCTACGCGCCCTCCGGGCCTTGGCTTCGCCCGCCGCCATCATTCGCCCCTCCACTCGCGCAGCGCGGCGGTCGCGACGGCGGCATCGGAAAACGGCGTGCGCTCGCCCAGGCGCTCCTGGTAGTCCTCGTGCCCCTTGCCGGCGACGAGCACGATGTCGCCGCCCTGTGCGGTCGCCACCGCCGTGCGAATCGCCACGGCCCGGTCGAGTTCGAGGGCATGCTTGCGCTGCCCCACGTCGCGAATCCCGGTGCCGATAGCCGCCGCGATCGCGGCCGGGTCCTCGCTGCGCGGATTGTCGCTGGTCACGACAATGCGATCGGCGCCTCTGCCCGCGACGCGCCCCATTTCCCGCCGCTTGCCGGAATCGCGGTCGCCGCCGCAGCCGAACACGCAGATCAGCTCACCGCCCGCCGCAACCGCGGGACGCAGCGCGGCGAGGACCTGTTCCAGCGCATCGGGCGAATGCGCGTAATCGACGACGACGAGCGGCTCGAAGCCCCCTCCCAGGCGCTGCATGCGGCCCGGCGGCGGCTTGACGCGCGCGAGCGCCGCGAGCGCCGCCTCCAATTCGATGCCGGACGCAAGCAGGACGCCCAGAACACCCAGCGCATTCGACGCGTTGAACGTGCCCGCAAGCCGCGTCGCGACCTCGCCACGCCCCCATGGCGTCGTGACCGACAGCGCGATCCCGTCCCGCGTGTTGGCCACCCGCGACGCGGCTATGTCGGCGCTCGCCAGACCATAGGTCAGCACGCGCTGCCCGCGGCCGCGTGCCGCGTCGGCGAGCGTGCGGCCGAACGGATCGTCCGCATTGAGCACACAGGCGGGATGGGTAGGCCAGGAGAACAGCTTCGCCTTCGCCGCGCCGTACGCCGCCATCGTCCCGTGGTAATCGAGGTGGTCCCGGGTGAGGTTCGTGAACAGCGCGACGTCGAATTCGACGGCGTTGACGCGCCCCTGATCGAGCCCGTGCGACGAGACTTCCATGGCCACCGCCTGCGCGCCCGCGTCGCGCAGGCGATCGAGCGTTTCGTGGACCGCCGCGGCGTCCGGCGTCGTGCGTGCCGAGGCTTCGAGCGTGCCGACGAGTCCGTGGCCGAGCGTGCCGATGATCCCGCTCTTCCGACCGCAGGCATCGAGGCATTGCGCGATCCAGTGCGTGCATGACGTCTTGCCGTTCGTGCCGGTGACGCCGATGACCGAGAGGTCGTGTGACGGGCGGCCGTAGATCTGATGGGCGATGGCGCCGAGCTTCGCCTTGAGATCCTCAACCGCAACATTGGAGACGCGCCACGCGGCGTCCCAGCGAAAGGAGAGCGCCTCCCACAGCACCGAGCCGGCGCCACGCGCAATGGCGTCGGGAATGAAAGCGCGGCCATCCGCCAGTTGGCCCGGGAACGCGGCGAACGCGTCGCCTGCGCGCACCTGCCGGCTGTCGGCCGTGATCCGGCGCGGGCGCACCGCCAACCGGCAGAGAAGCGCGACGGCGTCGAAATCGGGAGCGAGCGCGACCGCCATCAGGTTTCCTCGCGCACGGCGCTGCCTTCCGGCGGCAGGATCACGTTGTCCACGGGCGCATCCGGCGGCGCGCCGAGCGTGCGCAGTGCCGCACCCATCACCGTCGAGAACACCGGAGCGGCGACCACACCGCCGTAGTGCCCGCCGACCGACGGTTCGTCGATCATCACCGCGACGATGAGCCGCGGGCCGGATGCTGGCGCGAAGCCCACGAACGACGACACGTACTTGTTGGTGTAGCCACGGCCTTCGAGCTTGTGCGCGGTGCCCGTCTTGCCGGCAACCCGATAGCCGGAAACCTGCGCTTTCGGCGCCGTGCCGCCCGGACCTACCGCGAGTTCCAGCATGTGGCGCACGGCGCGCGCCGTTTCGGCCTTGAGCACCGGCCGGCCCGCGACGACACCGCCGCCCTTGAGCAGCGACACCGGCTTCAGCTCGCCGTCGCTCGAGAAAACGGTGTAAGCGCGCGCGAGCTGGACGAGGTTCACCGAGATGCCGTGGCCGTAGGCCATCGTCGCCTGCTCGATGGGCTTCCAGGTCTTCGCCGGTCGCAGCCTGCCCGCGACTTCGCCCGGGAAACCGGTGTTCGGGGCCGTGCCGAAACCCGAGTCGGACAGCATCTGCCAAAGCGTCGCCGACGGCAGCGACAGCGCGATCTTCGCGGCGCCGACATTCGACGATTTCTCGATGACCTGCTCGACCGTCAACGCGCCGTGGGGATGCGCATCGTGGATCGTGTTGGGACCGAGGGTGAGGGACCCCGGCGCGGTCTGGATCACCGTGTTTCGGCGGACGGCGCCGCTTTCGAGCGCTGCGGCAATCGTGAACGGCTTCAGCGTCGAGCCGGGCTCGAAGACGTCGGTGAGTGCCCGGTTGCGCATCCGCTCGCGCGCGACGCGGTTACGCGCGTTCGGGTTGTACGTGGGCCAGTTGGCCAGCGCCAGGATCTCGCCGGTCTGCGCGTCGAGGATCACGAGGCCACCGGCTTTCGCCTTGTGCAGCTCGACGGCGGCCTTGAGCTCGCGGAATGCCAGATATTGGAGCCGGGCGTCGATCGCCAGCGACAATTCGCGGCCCGCCTGCGGCGCACGAATGGACTCGACGTCCTCGACGACGTCGCCGCGCCGGTTGATGATCACGCGGCGGCTGCCGGGCTTGCCGCCCAGCCACTCCTGCTGCGTGAGCTCGATGCCTTCCTGCCCGACGTCGCGGTCACCGGTGAACCCGACGATGTGGCTCGCCATCTCGCCCGCCGGATAGAACCGCCGGTACTCGTTCTGGTCGTGGACGCCTTTGATCTTCAGCGCCGCGACCCGATCGGCGACTTCGGGGGGAACCAGTCTGGCGAGAAAGACGAAGTCGTTGGCGTCGGCGAGTTTTTTCGCGAGCACCGCCGGGGTCGTCTCGAGCGCCCGCGCCAGCAGCGCGAGCTTCTCCGGCGGGGCCTCGACCTGCCCGGGGAATGCCCAGATCGACTTCACCGGGGTCGAGATGGCAAGCGGCTCGCCCAGGCGATCCACGATGCGGCCCCGATGCGCGGGGATGTCGATTTCGCGGCTGTACCGGGAGCTTCCCTGTTCCTGCAGGAACGCGTTGTCGATCCACTGCAGGTAGAGCGAGCGGACGATCAGCACCACGAACAGCAGGAGCAGCGTCCCGAAGACGACCGGCGCGCGAAACCGCGGCAGTTCCGGCACCGGCGCCGCCCGTTTCTGCGCAGCAGACACGCCTCTCATCGCGACGCCTCGCCGGGAACGACCTCGATGCGGCGCGGCCCGGGTATCTGCATCCGCAGCTGCTCGCGCGCGATCTTCTCCACGCGCACCGGCATCGCCCAGGTCGACTGCTCGAGCTGCAGCTGGCCGAATTCCGTTTCGTAGCCGCGTGTACGCGCCTGCTCGCGTTCCAGCTCGACGAAGAGCTTCCGCGCCTGATGCCGCGACGTGACGAGCGAAAGCGCACAGAGCACCAAAACAGCGAGGAGCAGCAGGTTCAGGCGGACCATGTTCCCTTCACCGTCCTGGCACAGCGCCGAATGCCGCCGGCACCGGGTGCGGCGTGCGCTCGGCAATGCGCAGCGTGGCGCTGCGGGCGCGTGGGTTCGCGGCCACTTCGCGGTCCGTCGGCCGGATCGCGCGGCCCACGAGCGCGAGCGGCGCCGGCGGCAGCGCGTCGGTGCGGATCGCCAGCCGGGCAAGACGGGGATCGCCGCCGAACGGCTGTGACGCCGATGCGAGGAAACGCTTCACGATCCGGTCCTCGAGTGAATGGAAACTGATGACGGCGAGCCGGCCCCGGGTGGCGAGCATCGGCACGACACGAGGCAGGATCAGCGCGAGCTCCGCAAGCTCGCGATTGACGAATATCCGGAGAGCCTGGAAAGTCCGCGTGGCCGGATCCTGACTCCGATCACCCCGCGGGCGCGCGCCGACGGTTTGGGCCACGATCGCGGCAAGCTGCCGCGTGCGGACAACGGCTGCGACCGAGCGAGCCGCAACAATTGCTCTTGCAATCGATTGAGCAAACCGTTCTTCACCATAGTCGCGTATCACCTCCGTCAATTCGCGCGCGGACGCGCGCGCCAGGAATGCGGCGGCGGATTCGCCGCGCGCGGGATCCATCCGCATGTCGAGCGGGCCGTCGGCGCGAAACGAGAAGCCGCGCGCCGGGTCGTCGATCTGCGGCGAGGAAAGGCCAAGGTCGAGCAGGATGCCGTCGACGCGATCGACGCCCAGCGCCCCGATCTCGTCGGCCAGTTGCGAGAACCAGCACGACCGGAAGACGAAGCGCGGGTCGCCGAGTGCGCGCGCGCTCGTCGCAGCCTCGGGGTCGCGATCGAACGCGAACAGCCGGCCGGCCGGCCCCAGCCGGTCGAGGATCGCGCGCGCGTGTCCGCCGCGGCCGAACGTGGCGTCGACATACGTGCCGTCGGGTCGCACCGCCAGCGCGGTGACGGCTTCTTCGAGCAGGACGGGGACGTGTTCACCGCCGCCCATCAAAGACTGAAGCCGCCCAGCTCGGGCGGCAGGTCGCCGGCGGGAAACGTGATGGCGCGCGCCGTTTCCTGCTGCCATTTCGCCTCGTCCCACAACTCGAACTTGTTGCCCTGCCCGACGAGCACGACGCGATGATCGAGTCCCGCGTATTGGCGCAGCGCTGGCGGAACCAGAATGCGGCCGGTGCCATCCATGTCCACTTCATCGGCATGACCGACGAGCAGCCGCTGCAAGCCGCGGATCTGCTCGTTGAACGACGAGAGGGCCATCAGTCGCGCCTGAATCGGCTCCCAGGTCGCGCGCGGATAGACCAGCAGGCAGCGGCTGGGGTCCGCGGTGACGATGAGCGTGCGCTCCGGGTTGTCCGCGGATTCCGCCAGCGCGGCACGGTGCTTGCCGGGTATCGCCAGTCGTCCCTTCGCGTCGAGGGCGAGCTGGGTCACGCCGCGAAAAACGGCTGCCGCACCTGCCGGTCCCTCCCCTCGCTCGCCCACCGCGTTGCTCCCGCCGGCTGAAGTGATAGTGAGTACTTATAAACAGGAGTTGTTTGATTCCTGCCGCGACGCCCGCAAGACGCCACTTGCACCCACTTTTTACCACCCGATGCCACTATAAAGGAACAAAATCCCGGCGGTCAACTGATTTCGGTTTCTGGACAACAACCTGATGAAAGTGTTGTTTTGAGCAGATTAAATTCGTTTAAACAATTGTTTATAGCAACTATTAAATGTTAAACAGTAGATATGGGCGGACGCTCTCCACCGTTCATCGTACGATCGTTCTACGGCCGATCGAACCCGTGCTTCCGTCTGGCCCGAGGACCCAGAACTCACCCGCCCTGCCGACGGGCCGGGACCGGGCCCCGGCCGCGCTCCCTACGGCGGGCACGGCCTGCCTGCCAGGATCGCGCCCTTTTGCACGAACCGCAGCCTTTCATGCCATTGGGATTACCGCTGAGAAGTTATGGAAACGAATGTTTACAATTGCTTAGTGAGATGCCGTCAACGGTTCGCCGGACCGGGCGTTGAGCGTAAATGTGCGTGCCGCCGGGCTGCGGCCGCGAGCCCGCATACCCATGCCAACATGCTCGGTGCTACGGCCGCTGCAAAGGAGACCCATGCGATCCCCTGACACGCGATGCCCGTCCTCCCGCAGGAGGGGCCTGCGGACGCTGGCGCTGGCAACCCTTGCCGCCATCGCGGGCACCGCCCATGCCGCGGAACCCACAGCGACGATCGTCGAGTTCCACAACGCCGCACTCGATCGCTATTTCATCACCGCCTCGCCCTCGGAGGCGGCAGCGCTGGATGCCGGCAGCCCAAGTCCGGGCTGGGCGCGCACCGGTGTCGAGTGGATGGCGTGGGCAAGCGCGTCGGAGATGCGCGGCGCGGCACCGGTATGCCGCTTCGCCGCAGCAGCGGGCGCGGCAACAGCTGCGCTCGACTTCTACTACACGGCGAGTGCCGACGAATGCAGGACCCTCAGGCAGGACCGGGGATGGAAGTTCGAGGGCAACGCCTTCTGGATCGAGCTGCCCGACGGCACGTCGACCTCGCGCTCCTGCCGCGCGGGCACGACGCCCGTCTACCGCAGTCATCGGCCGGGCAACACGCCGGCGGAGGGCAATTACCGGCTCGTCACGGATCTCACGCTGCACGCAAGGATGGCGGGGAGCTCGGTCCTCGAAGGCGCGGTCATGTGCTCGCCGCTCTCGCCGGGGCAGATCGACGCCGACATCACCCGCTTGCTGGAACAGGCGACGTGGGGCCCCAGCGAGACCCTGGTCAGGGAAGTGCGGCAGCAAGGCGCCGCCGCCTTCGTCGACGCGCAACTGGCGCTTCCGTCGACGCGCTACACCGCATTCGCGCCGGTTCCGAACAACCGTCCGGAGTCGTGTGTCGACGACCGCGGGCCGCCGCTCGATCCCGCGAACTTCTGCGCGCGCGACAACTACACGCTGTTCCAGCTGCAGCGCGAGTTCTTCCGCAACGCGGTCGAGGCGCCGGACCAGCTGCGGCAGCGCGTCGCCTTCGCGCTGTCGCAGATTTTCGTAACGTCCGGCACCGACATCAACAAGGTCTACGCGATGCAGCGCTATCAGCAGCTGCTCGCCGATTACGCGTTCGGCAACTTCCTCGCGGTGCTGACCGAGGTGACACTGTCGCCGGCGATGGGCAACTACCTCGACCTGGCCAACAACCGCAAGTCCAATGCCGCCACCGGCACCGAGCCCAACGAGAACTACGCGCGCGAACTGATGCAGCTCTTCTCGATCGG
>CAYGYQ010000097.1:0-11903 GCA_964354035.1 uncultured Bordetella sp. | reverse complement strand
GTCTCGCAGAGAGCCACGCTCGAGTTAGGCGACCATGTCTTTGTCGGTCGTGGCACGGAGATCGATGTCCTCGGAAATGTCACGGTCGGTGCGCATACAGTGATCGCCCCACGTTGCTTCATCACCGACCACAATCATGGCATCCTGCCGGGATTGCGGATCGATCAGCAGCCCTGCAGTATCGAGCTTGTTGCGATCGGCTCGGATGTCTGGCTGGGAACGGGAGTTGTGGTGCTGCCAGGTGTGAACATCGGTGACGGTGCCGTCGTTGGTGCCAATTCGGTTGTAACGAAAGACGTTGCACCGATGACCGTTGTTGCCGGGGCGCCGGCGCGATTCCTGCGAGTGCGCGCTGGCAAGAGTCGCGACGAAGGTGAGTGGTACGACGCGCACAATCTGCCTTGACTTGTTTGGTCGGCGTGGCACGCAGTAGGATCATGAATACTGGATCGATTACCCATGCGACAAGCTCGCTGCCCCTCACCGTTGCAATACCGACGTATCGTCGAGAGCAGGTGCTGGTTGATTCCGTCGCCGCCTTGTTACGACTTGAGCCGACTGCCTCCGAGATTCTGGTGCTTGACCAAACACGCGAGCATACGTGGCAGGTCGATGCCGCGCTTGAGGAGTGGAGCGCAAGCGGGCACATCCGGTGGCTTCGGCTTCCCGAACCGTCGATTCCTGGCGCAATGAATCAGGGCCTGGTCGAGGCCCGCAACGACATCGTGCTGTTCCTGGATGACGATATCGTGCCGTTCGCCGATCTGCTGGCGGCGCACGTGGCGGCGCATCGCAATGGGCACAGGCTGGTAGCAGGCCGTGTCCTGCAGCCGTGGGATGACGATGTGCGGGATGCTGCGTTGACCGGAAAGCAATTCGCCTCCACGGAGAGTCGGGAGATCGAGGGTTTCATGGGTGGCAACTTCTCGCTGCGAAGGGGTGACGCCCTTGAACTTGGCGGCTTCGACGAAAATTTCGTTCGCGTCGCCTACCATTTCGAACGTGAATTCGCGGACCGTTGGCGGGCCCGAGGCGGCAAGATCCAGTTTTGTCCGGATGCGGCCATCCGTCACTTGAAAGCTGCGTCCGGCGGCACGCGAACCTTTGGTGAGCATCTGACCACGTTCTTTCCTGCCCATTCAGTGGGAGCCTATTACTATTTGTTGCGCTCGCGACGCGCCGAAAGTCGCGCTCGAGCGTTTGTCGGGCGACCTTTTCGGTCGGTACTGACTCGCCATCACCTTCGCCGGCCGTGGTGGATTCCCGTCACATTCCTGGCGGAGCTGGCGGGTATGCTGTGGGCGCTGGCGTTGCATGCGCGCGGCCCGCGTTACTGCTCCAAGCGATCAGAGGGAAGGGGCTGAGGTGGTCAGCTGGTACGCCGTCGCCTTGGTGCTGCCAGCAGCGCTTGTCGCGTTGTTCGATTGGCGCAAGGGGCTGGTGGCCATGATCGTCGTGGCGTTCCTGCAGGATCCGGCGCGAAAGCTTGAACTGGACAGGCCGGTTTATTTCACCCTGCTGGTGGGCGTTGTCTTCGCCGTTATCTACGTGCGTGCCCAGATAAACGCGCGATTCGTGCCAAGCCAGATCCCGGGTTGGAAACACTTTCTGCGGACGCCGTTTCTGATGTTGCTGCTAGTGATTGCTGCGCAGGCCGCGAATGGTTTGGCGCGCTACGGCAATCCCACGATCGTCGGGATTGGTGCCCTTTCCTACCTTGCGCCGTTGCCGGCCCTGCTTGCGGGATACCATTTCGCCCTGAAACGCGGGCAGAAGGGCATCGAGCAGTGGCTGATGTGGTACCTGATCGCGGCATTGGTCGTGCTTCCCGGCATCCTGCTCGAGTACACCGGCATCGATTGGGAGGTCCTCGGCGACGTGGGACAAGGGTTTCTGATGCATCACGAGGGCACGATCCTGACTGCCCATGCGGGGTTCTTCCGTGCGTCCGAAACGGCCGCATGGCACACGGCGACGGCAGTGTGCGTTCTCTTGTTGTTGAGTTCCGTGCGACGCGTTTCGTCGAAACGTGTGGTCATCGCAATCGGGATCATTGTCGCGCTGCTTGCTTTAGGCATTCTCACGGGCCGGCGCAAGATTTTCGTCGAGATCGCAATCTTCGTCAGCATCTACATATCGTTGCTGGCAATGTTTGGCAAGGGCGGTGTCAAGCTTGCCGTGGGTGCGATTCTGGGCGGGGTATTGAGCTATTTGTTGGTGGTCTGGTTCGTGGATGAGCGGCCCTCTGGTATCACGGAGCAGGACGCCGTTCGCTATCAGCGCTATGCCGAGCGTAGCGCGACGGTCGGGTCTGACGTATCCGATCGGTTTGTCGGACTTGGTCTCGAGCCCGTGCAGTGGGCGATCGACAGCTTCGGCTGGCTGGGAGGCGGGCTCGGCGTCGCCAGTCAGGGTGCGCAGCATTTCGGAGGCGGCGCGGAAGTGTTTGGCGGCGCCGGCGAGGGTGGACTCGGCAAGATCACCGCGGAGCTCGGTGTGCCCGGACTCGTGATCGCACTCTGGTTCGGATTCGCGGCCTTGCGTTACGGCTGGCACGTGCTGAAATTCGTGTCGCAACGCTCGACGACGATTGCGCGCCTGGCCTACGGGCTCGCGGCGTTCCTCGTCGCGAATCTGGCGGTTTTCTTCGTCGCCACGCAGCTCTTCGGTGATCTTTTCGTGCTGTTGCTCTTGGGGCTGGTAGCAGGGTTCTTTCTGGCTACACCGGTCTTGGCGGAGCGCGAGCAGGCGCAGCGCAGCGCGCCTCGGGCCCCCGTGCCGTCGCCGCGGCCGAGGCTCGTGCCTGCTGCCGGTTGGGCGCGCCGGGCCGGAAGGCCGTGACCGGATCTGCAAACGTGGCTTGCAGCGAGCGCATACGCGTAGCCCTGTTTGCCACCCATCCCATTCAGTATCAGGTGCCGTGGTTCCAGGCTTTGGCGGCACGGCCCGAAATTGCGCTGAAGGTGTTTTTCGGACAGGTACCGGATGCGATGCAGCAGGGTGTCGGATTCGGCGTTGGTTTCCAATGGGACATTCCGATGCTGGAGGGTTACGAATCGGAGGTCTTGGAGAATGCAGCCCAACCGCCTTCGCTCGGCGCGTTCGGCGGCTGCGACACGCCGCAGGTCGGGCGAAGCTTGCGCGACTGGAAGCCCGATCTCGCCATCCTGACGGGATGGCAGTCCAAGATGCTCGTCCAGGCGTGGTGGGCGTGCGTGCGGCTCGGCGTGCCACGGATTATGCGCGGTGAATCCAATGCGATGCCTGATCGCGCCCCGTGGAAGCGCGCGGCGCATCGGGTCTGGCTGCGGGGGCATGACCGGTTCCTCGCCATTGGCAAGGCCAACCGGGACTTCTATCTGCAGGCTGGAGTCCCCGAGGCACGCATCCATCCGTGCCCGTATTTTGTCGACAACCCTCGGTTTGCCGGTGCCGCTAACGCGTTGCGCGAGCGGAGGAACGAGTTGCGCCAGGCGTGGTCGATTCCGGAGCACGCCACCTGCTTCCTGTTCTGCGGCAAGCTGATTCCCAAGAAGCATCCGTTCGATCTCCTGCTGGCGCTGCAACGCGCAGTGGCGGCGGGCGCGCCGATCCACGTGCTAGTCGTGGGCGACGGTGAACTGATGGCGCAGGCCTGCGCGATGGTGGAGCGGGAGCGATTGCCCGTGACCTTTGCCGGGTTTCTCAACCAGACGGAAATTGTCGGCGCCTATGTCGCCGCCGATTGCCTGGTGTTGCCATCCGACACCGGCGAGACCTGGGGACTCGTCGTCAACGAAGCGATGGCGTGCGGCATCCCCGCGATTGTGAGCGACCAAGTGGGCTGCGGACCTGATCTGGTGAGTGAGGGCGTTACGGGCGCCACGTTTCGGATGGGCGATGTCGATGCACTGGCGAAGCGCTTGCTCGAGCTCTCCGGCGACCCCGCTGGATTGCGCGCGATGGGCGCGGCGGCTTGCAAGCGCGTAACTTCGCATTATTCGGTGGAACGCGCCGTCGAAGGAACCATGGCTGCGATAGACGCGGTGATGGCGCGGGGATAGCACGCCGATGCGCCTGCTTCACGTCGTGCCGACCTACTTTCCGGCGACGCGCTACGGCGGTCCCATTCACTCGGTGCATGGGCTCTGTGCGGCTTTGGCAGTGCGCGGTCACGATGTGCATGTGTTCACCACCAATGTGGATGGCCCCGGCGACAGCGCGGTGCCGTTGGGCCAGCCGATGGCAATGGACGGGGTGAAAGTCTGGTACTTTCCGTCCCGGCAGCTGCGCCGGCTGTACTGGTCGCCGCCGATGGGGCGCCTGCTGCAGCAGGAGGTCGACGGCTTCGATCTCGTGCATCTGCACTCGGTCTTCCTGTGGCCGACCTGGGCGGCGGCCCGCGCGGCGCGGCGGTTCGGCGTGCCCTATGTGTTGTCGCCGCGTGGCATGCTGGTGAAGGACCTGGTCCGGGCACGCAGTCGCTACGCCAAGACCGCATGGATGGCCCTGATCGAGCGCACCAATCTGGCCCGTGCGTCGGGAATCCACGTTACGTCCGCAGTGGAGGAAGCGGAGATCAAGGCATTCGGATTTCGGCTGCACGGGCGCATCTTCGATGTGCCGAATGGCGTTGTGGTACAAGCGGAGCTCCCGCAGCAACAGGATCCGCGGCCACCCTATCTGGTGATGCTGGGCCGCATCAACTGGAAAAAGCGCATCGACCTTGCCCTCGAAGTCGTGCAGCTCGTCGATGGCATTCGTCTGGTGATCGCGGGCGGCGACGATGACGATCTGGCGGCCGCACTGCGCGAACGCTCGGTGGCGCTTGGCATCGACGGGCGCGTCGAGTTCGTTGGCCCGGTTGACGGCTTGCGCAAGAGACAGCTTCTGCAGGGCGCCTTGGCGCTCCTGATGCCGTCGTTGTCGGAGAATTTCGGCAACTCGGCATTGGAGGCGATGGCCGAAGGCACTCCGGTGATCGTTGCTCCCCAGGTGGGCATTTCGGACAGCGTCAAGGAGTCGGGTAGCGGGTTCGTCGTAGCGCCCAGCACGGACGCATTTGCCGATGCCGTCCGGCAACTGCAAACCGACCGGGTCCTGCGGACGGCGATGGGTGAACGGGCGCGGGCGACGGTGACCGCGAAGTTTTCCTGGGATGCGATCGGCGCGCGTATGGAGAACGAGTATCGCGCGATTTTGGAAGCTTCGCACCGGATTGGCTAAGGTTTCACGAATGTCCATGCTCGACAGGATCACGCCGCTGATCCTCACCCTCAACGAGGAAGCAAATATCGAGCGTGTGCTCGCGCCCTTGAGCTGGGCGCGCGAGATCGTCGTGGTGGACAGTGGCAGCAGCGATACGACCCGAGATCTGTTGTCGCGTTTCGCGAATGTGCGATGCGTCGAGCACGAATTCGTGAGTCATGCCGCGCAATGGAACTACGGACTCGCCGCGACGGGTATCCAGACCGATTGGGTCCTGGCGCTGGATGCGGATTACGTCTTGACCGAGGCGTTCGTCGAGGAGCTGCGAACGTTGTCCCCTGACGCCGACATCGCCGGTTATCGGGCAGGATTCCGCTATTGCGTGTTTGGCAGGACGCTGCGAGGAACACTCTATCCGCCGGCAATTGTGCTGTACCGGCGTGCCGCCGCGCACTATGTTCAGGATGGGCATACCCAGCGTCTGAAGGCGAGCGGGAGAATCGGAGGATTGCACGCGTACATCCTGCACGACGATCGCAAGCCGTTGGCGCGTTGGCTGGCGTCCCAGGTCCGCTATGCGCGACTCGAGGCCGATCTCCTGTGTGCCAAGACCTGGCGCGAGGCGGATTGGCCCGACCGCCTTCGCAAACTTCTCGTCGTGATGCCTCCGTTGGCTTTCCTATATTGCCTGACCGTCGCTGGTGGAATTCTCGATGGCTGGCCGGGTCTGTTTTACGCGTTGCAGCGCGCCGTTGCGGAGGCCGTTCTTTCCCTCACCCTCATCGAGCGAAGAATCGCCGCCGCGATGGCGAAAGATGGGAATCCCCCTTGACGCCACTCGACGAGCGCGGCTCGACGACCACGGAACATTGAATGTACGTCCTCGGCATCAACGCATTCCACGGCGATTCCGCCGCCTGCCTGATTCGCGATGGCGAGATCGTCGCGGCGGCCGAGGAAGAGCGCTTTCGCCGCGTCAAGCACTGGGCGGGCTTCCCGAGCGAAGCGATCCGCTACTGCCTTGCCGAGGCAGGGATCGGGTTGGCGGACGTCGAGCACGTGGCCGTCAATCAGGATGCGAAGGCCAACCTGGGGAAGAAGCTCGCCTACCTGCTGACCAAGCGCCCGGATCTCAGCCTGGTGCTGGATCGCATCCGCAACAAGCGCGAGCGCGAAGGCGTCGCAGCGCACCTGGCGCGCGCGTTTCTGGGCGAGATGTTCCGGGGCCAGGCGCACGCGGTGGAGCACCACCTGGCGCATCTGTCGTCGGCGTTTCATGCGTCGCCGTTTCGCGAAGCCGTGGTCGTTTCGGTCGATGGCTTCGGCGACTTCGCCAGCGCGGCGTGGGGCGTGGGCCGCGGTACCGGCATCGAGGTGGAGGAGCGCATCCATTTTCCGCATTCGCTCGGCATCTTCTACCAGGCGCTCACGCAGTTCCTCGGCTTTCCGCACTACGGCGACGAATACAAGGTGATGGGGCTGGCGCCCTACGGCCAGCCGGCATATCTCGATGCGATGCGCCGGATCGTGACGCTGGACGAGGGCGGGGGTTTTCGTCTGAACCTCGACTGCTTCCGGCACCATCGCGAGAAGATCGAGTACGAATGGGACAACGGCGCGCCCACTGTCGGGCCGCTCTATTCGCCGGCGCTGGTGGATTTGCTGGGGCCGTCACGCGGGAGCGACGAGCCGCTGGAGCAGCGGCACAAGGACATCGCGCGCTCGCTGCAGGCGATGTACGAGGAAGCCTTCTTCCATCTGCTCAGCTCGTTGCACAAGCGGCATGCGCTCGATGCTGTCGCGATTGCGGGGGGCTGCGGCAACAATTCGGTGGCCAACGGCAAGGTCACGCTGATGACGCCGTTCCGCGAGGTCTATGTGCAGGCCGCCGCGGGGGACGCCGGCGGCGCGCTGGGCGCCGCGTGGTCGGTGTGGCATGGGCAGGGCGGCGCGCGT
This sequence comes from uncultured Bordetella sp., assembly GCA_964354035.1. GTDB lineage: Bacteria > Pseudomonadota > Gammaproteobacteria > Burkholderiales > Casimicrobiaceae > CAIWHR01. The sequence continues at coordinate 4,760 of CAYGYQ010000097.1, read as the reverse complement.
TGCGGTCCGATGCGCCATCCGTACTGGGGGCCAGGATTCGACGTGGACGAGGTCGGCGCGCTTCTGGCCAACCGCCGCGACGAAATCATCGCCGCAGGCTGCGCGGTCGAGCGCATCGCCGACGACGGTGAGCTCTGCCGGCGCACGGCGGCCGCGATCGCGGAGGGGCAAGTGATAGGCTGGTTCCAGGGACGCATGGAATGGGGCCCGCGCGCGCTCGGCAACCGCTCCATCCTCGGTGACCCGCGGCGCGCCGACATGAAGGACATCCTCAACGTCAAGATCAAGCGCCGCGAAACCTTCCGGCCGTTCGCGCCGTCGGTCCTGCGCGAGTCGGTGCCCGAGTGGTTCGAACTGGACGGCGACGTGCCGTTCATGACGCAGGTCTACCCGATCCGCGCGGAGAAGCGCCCGTTGATTCCGGCGGTCACCCACGTCGATGGTTCGGGCCGGCTGCAGACCGTGCAGCGGGCCAGCAATCCGCTGTACTACCGCCTGATCGAAGCCTTCCGCGACTTGACCGCCGTGCCGATGGTGCTCAACACGTCGTTCAACGAGAACGAGCCGGTGGTGTGCAAGCCAGAGGAGGCGCTGGAGTGCTTCCTGCGCACGCGGATGGATGTGCTGGTCGTTGGTGGTTTCACGCTTCGCCGCACGGACAAGGCGAGACTCGCTTGAGCCTGCTTGCGCTGTGTTCCTATGTGACCGGCCACCCGTTGAACAAGGGTGGCCGCCTGCGCGCGTTGGGGCGCGTCCTGCGTTGGCAACTGGCGAGCCGGCTGGGCACCGGTGCGGTGGCGCTTCCGTTCGTGAATGACACGCGCCTCCTGGCCACCTCGGGGATGACCGGCGCCACAGGCAACTGGTATTGCGGATTGCACGAGCACGACGACATGGGCTTCGCGCTCCATTTCCTTCGCGCGGCGGACTGCTTCTTTGACATCGGGGCGAACGTCGGCAGCTACACGGTGCTGGCGGCGGGGGGGGCGGGAGCGCGCGTGGTGGCCGTCGAGCCCATTGCCTCCACATTTCAGGCGCTGCGGGCAAACGTTCGGCTCAATGACCTCGATGACAGGGTGACGCTGCTCAACGTCGGCCTTGGTGCCGAGGCCGGCAAGGCATTGTTCACGAGCGACCTGGATTCGATGAATCGCGCGCTGGCGTCCGGCGATCCAGTCGGCTCCGTCGTGGAGGTAGCCGTCCTCACTCTGGACGGCATGGCGGCTGCGGGTGTTCCGACGTTCATCAAAATCGATGTCGAAGGCTTCGAGACTTCGGTGCTGGCGGGCGGCACGACGACGTTGCGCTCGGAGCTGCTGCGCTGCGTGCTGATGGAGACGAACGGCAGCGGCCGGCGATACGGCGTCGCCGACGAAGCAATTCATGCGCAGATGCGTGACTTCGGATTCGCCCCGGTTCGTTATGACGTCTTGGCGCGTTCGATCACGGCCTTGCCGGTCGACAGCTGGAATCGTGGCGGCGGCAACACGCTCTATGTTCGCGATCTCGAGGAATGCCGGCAGCGAGTGGGGAAAGCCGCCAAGTTCAGGCTCGTCAACCGCGAAATATGAATGAGAGTTGATCTGCATCATGCTTGAAACATCGTTGCTCGCATTGCGCAATATTGGGGCCAAGGTAATGTTTCCGGCGGCGCGGCTTCGTCGAATGTCTTGCGCATGATCCCGTAACCGACACCATTTCAGCGCAATGAACAAACCCGCCATTTACTACCCACTTACGCGCCTGCCGAATTTTCGAGGCAAGATCCGAGTTTTGCGTATGCTGCACAACCTGCTCGGCCTCGGCGGAAAGCATGTCGAAGTTGATGCGCGCCTAACAAGGCCTGTCTCCTACCGAATGTCGCTCGATCTTCACTCGAAGCACGAGCTCATGGCATACCTGATGTCGGAGTATGAGGCGAATACGACTAGGTTTCTGGTCAGTGTCTACGACGGTAACGGCTACTTCCTCGACGTCGGAGCCAACATTGGGTTGATATCGATACCGTTTGCGCTCATGACGGAAACGACTGGCCCGGCGCCTGCAGTTGCCCCAAGGCCAATCTACTGCGTTGAGCCTATTCGCTCCAACTACGATTCCCTTTGCCGAAACGTTTCGCGTAACGGCCTCAACGAGCGCATAAATGCCCTGTGCTTCGGGCTCGGAGAGGAACAGAAGCGCGTCGACATACAAGTGGAAGGCAATCTGAAGGACGGGGCGGGGACCGGCACCGCAAATATTCTTGCTGAGGGCTCGGAATACAGGTGCGAAAGAATTCCGCTTCAGATTACGACCATCGACGATCTTGTCGCGTCGGCCCAGTTGCCACCACATTGCTCGCTCATCAAGCTCGATACTGATGGCTATGATCTCTTCGTGCTGAAAGGGGCCGCCAGCATGTTGGCCGGTGCGCGGCCGATAATATTCGGTGAATTCATGGCCCACTGTTTGCGATGGCATGGGCAGACCGTAGATGACGTGAAGCGATTTATGGAAGATCTTGGGTACGTTGTATTGTTCAAGCGAATCCGGGAGTGGCGTTTTGATCGGGAGATGCCCGTGGCGGACTTTGTCAGCGACCTACTGCTGCTGCCTGGCGAGAGGGTGCATGAATTCAGATGGTGCTGTGATGGCTGAAAGCTGAAGCCCATTGACCATGAATGCCATGGGTAGCGGCGCCGATTCCAACGGCGTGAAGCTTTGCAGGGCGGTGGTAAGAATTGGAAGGATTCTCCATGCCTTGCATGTGCGCTGCTAGAACCGTTGCTGCGCGGGTCCTTATCGCGGGAGCGTTGGCGCCTTGAACGCATCGGCGGGGCACGTTGCTACAGTAACGCGGTCATTTTGGGGAGCCGGATTCGATTTAATTTGCGTCATCGATGATGCGGAACCGCTCTGCAGAAAGTCGTGGCGGGCCCCGTCATTGCCGCTCATCTCAAGTGGCCAATGCCGGTGAAGATCATCTTCATCAACCGCTTCTACGCCCCCGATCATTCGGCAACGAGCCAGATGCTGACGGACCTCGCGGGCGCATTGGCGGCGGGGGGCGACGAGGTGCGGATCGTGACGAGCCGGCAGCTCTACGACGACGCGGCGTCATCGCTCGCGCCGCATGAGGTGAGCGACGGTGTCGACGTCCACCGGGTCTGGACGTCGGGCTTCGGGCGGGGCCATTTGCCCGGCCGCGCGCTCGATTACCTGAGCTTCTACGTCGCCGCGAGCGCGAAGCTCTTCCGGCTCGCGGGGCCGGGCGATGTCATCGTGGCGAAGACCGATCCGCCGCTCGTCTCGGTCGTCGCGGGCTGGGTCGCGCGGCTGCGCGGAGCGCAGCTGGTGAACTGGCTGCAGGATCTCTTTCCCGAGGTGGCGGCGAAGCTCGGCATGGCGCCGGCGCGCGGCGTCGGCGGACGGCTGCTGCGCTGGTTGCGCGACGGCTCGCTGCGCCGCGCTGCGGCCAATGTCGTGCTCGGGCGGCGGATGCGCGAGCGCGTGGCGGCACTGGGCGTCGATCCGACGAAAATCGCGGTGATTCCGAACTGGGCAGACGGCGCGCTGCTGCGTCCGGTGGAGCGCGCCGGGAATCCGCTGCGCGCCGAATGGGGGCTCGAAGACAGATTCGTCGTCGGCTACTCGGGCAACCTGGGCCGGGTCCACGAAGTCCGGACGGTGCTCGACGCAGCGGACGCTCTGCGGGCGCAGGCCGACATCGTGTTCCTCTTCATCGGCGGCGGCGCGCAGAAGGCCGCGGTCGCGGCGGCGGCGCAGGAGCGGGGGCTGTCCAACATCCTGTTCAAGCCGTATCAGCCGCGCGAGTCGCTCGGGCAGAGCCTGAGCGCCGCCGACGCGCATCTCGTCACGCTGCGCCCCGAGCTCGAAGGGCTGGTCGTCCCCAGCAAGTTCTACGGCGTGGCCGCCGTCGGCCGCCCGACGATTTTCATCGGCGATGCCGAAGGCGAGATCGGATCGATCGTGCGCGAGGCGCAGTGCGGGGTCTGTCTGAGGCCGGGCGACGTTGCGGGGCTCGTGAGCGCCATCACGACGCTGCGCGACGATTCGGCGTCACGCCAGCGGATGGGGGACAATGCGCGCCGCGTCCTCGACGCGCGCTACGACAAGGCGATCGCCGTCGCGGCATGGCGCCGGCTTCTCGAATCGGTGACGACCGCCACCTGATGTGTCGCTTCCGTTCGAATCCTGCTCACTTCTGCTGGAAGTCGGCGTACGCGCGCCGGATGCCGTCGTCCAGCGCGATCGTCGGCCGCCAGCCGAGCGAGCGCAGCCGGCTGACGTCGAGCAGCTTGCGCGGTGTGCCGTCCGGCTTCGATGCGTCCCACTCGATCGCGGCGTCGGTGCCGACGATCGCTCGAACGCGTTCGGCGAGCTCGCGGATCGTGAGGTCCTCGCCGCTGCCGACGTTGACGAGCGGCGGCTCGCGGTCGTCGACCAGCGTCGCGAGCCGGTCCGGCGGCAGCTCCATCAGGTGCACGCACGCGGCGGCCATGTCATCGCTGTAGAGGAACTCGCGGCGGGGCGCGCCGCTGCCCCACAGCATCACGGTCCTCTCGCCGCGCAGCTTCGCTTCGTGGAACTTGCGGATCAGCGCCGGCAGCACGTGGCTGGTCGCGAGGTCGTAGTTGTCGCCGGGGCCGTAGAGGTTGGTCGGCATCGCGCAGAGATAGCGCGTGCCGTATTGCCGGTTGTACGCCCAGCACATCTCGATGCCGGCGATCTTGGCGATCGCGTAGGGCCGGTTGGTGGGC
>CAYGYQ010000096.1:0-12031 GCA_964354035.1 uncultured Bordetella sp. | reverse complement strand
CCTGGCGCGAGGGCAACCTCGGCAGCGTCGAACCCGGCGCGTGGAAGAAGCTCGACGCGCGGCTGAAGGCCGCGCTCGGACCGGTGCGCGACGCACTGGCCGGAGCACGCGATGCGGCCAAGGCCGCGCGCAAAGCATTGATCGCGGAGGCCACCGCACTCGTGGCCAAAGCGATGGACCGCGACGCGCCGTCGCAGGTGAAGGCGATCCAGGCCCGCTGGCAGGAGAACGCCAAGGCGATGCCGCTCGCGCAACGCGACGAGCGCGCCCTGTGGGACGAACTGCGCGCGGCGTGCGACGCCGTATTCGAGGCGCGCCACGCGAAGCGCAAGGACGAGGACGACCGCCGGCAGACGGGCCGGCGCGCGCTGGAGGAAACCTGCGAACAACTCGAGCAACTCGCGCGCCTTACGGACGGCGACGAGCAGGACGTACGCCGAGCGTTGCGCGAGGTGCAGGAGCAATGGAAGCAGCGGGTCGGACGATCCGCCGTGCCGCCCGGACTCGAATCGCGGTTTCGCAATGCCGCGCGCACGGTGGAGACGATGGTGTCGGCGCGCGCGCGCTCGCGCGAGGCCGCCGTGTGGCAGACCCTCGCGGCGAAAGAGCGGCTGTGCGAAGAACTCGATCGCCTCGTGGGTTCGAACATCGAGGCAGAGGCCGCGGCGACCCAGGCGTCTTCGACAACCGAACGCTGGGCGGCGTTGCCGCCGGTCGTAGCGGGCTGGGAGAAGAAGCTCCTCGCCCGCCGCGATGCCGCGCTGTGCGCGCTGGCGGACCCTGCCGCGGCAGGTGCGTACGCGACGCGGATCGAGCAGGGCAAGGTCTCGCGCCACGACGGCCTGCTGGAGCTCGAAATGCTGTTGAAGCTCGACAGCCCGCCCGAGCTTCAGGCACGACGGCTCGCGCTGCAGGTGAAGCAGCTGAAGGAGCGCTTCAGCAGCGCGGCGACGAGCGGTGCCAGGACCCCGGGAGATCTGTTGCTCGCATGGTGCGCGCAACCCGGGGTGGCCGATGCGCAGGACCGGCAGCGTTGCGAGCGGATTTTTTCGGCCATGGAGCAGGCGCGCTGATTTCCCGGTGGTCCGGCAGAGGCGCCCCATGCCGCTGCGGCACCGCTTGCCATAGCGTCAGGGTGTCGCGGGCAGGCGCGTGCTCAGACCGCTCCACGCAAACGCCGGTGCATCCAGCGAAAGACCAGGCTGCGGGGCGGCTCGGTGCCGGACAGCGTCCAGGAGACGGTGCCTGGTTCCGTCAGATAGCGCCGCTGCAGCCGGCGCATGGAGTTGTCGCCCACGAACAGGAGGCGGTCTCCCGGCTTCAGATCGAGTTCCGCGCTGGGCAGCAGCTCGAAGGCGCCCTGGCGCTCCAGCATCAGCGCGGCAGCGGGCATGCGCACCTGCGGATCGGTCGGGTCCGCCAGGAGGTGGGCGATGCGTAGGTTTACGGGAGCGCTCTGGAAGAACGCGGTGAACATGCCCGGTTGCAGCACGTCGCACTCGAAGATCCAGGCACTCGGCGCTCCCGCGCCGACTTCGTCGCGCACGCGCCGGATCGTCGCCGCCGCGATGCCGGATTCTGCCTCGCGCAGCCGGGAGATGAAGCGGCCCAGCATCGGCGTCTTCAGCAGCTGCAGGCACTCGTGCACCATCAGTTCCGACTGCACGAACGTGGCGTTGGCGCGGGCGGCTTCGATCAGCGCGCGGTCCTGGATGTGATTCTGGCGGATCACGACAAAGATGTCCGGCTTGACGCGCCGGGCCAGCGTCGTCACGCCCAGATTGACGGCGTCGATGTCCGCCCCGGCGACCAGGACGCTGGCGTCGGCGATGCCGGCGTCGCGCAGGATGCTCTCCGTGTGCTCGCCATGGACCTGGTGCCGGTCGTGATCGTGATCCATTGCCGGATCGAATGCCTTCCACTCGATCCCCTCGCGCTCGAGGATTTCGGCGATGGCGCGTCCGAACCGGCCGTATCCGAAGAGCACCCACAGCCCGCGCGGGGGCTGAATGCGGTCGGGGCACGGGGAACCGGGCGCCGCCGTCAGCCACTCCTCGATCTGCAGAATCTCCGGGTTGCGCAGGCTGACGCCGATATTGGAGGCAAAGGTGTCGAATGGATTGACGACTTCGACACCGCCGAACGATTCCAGATTGACCTCCGCCACGCGGGATTTCGCCCGCGCGACGATCTGTATCGCCGGGTTGAGGAGGCGCGCCCCGATCGCGATCGCCTGATTGACGCCGTCCTCGCCGGCCAGCGCGACCAGGCCCTGACAATGGGGACTGCGGATGCCGCTGTCTTCGAGCACGTCGGCGAGGCGCGCGTCCGCGGTGAGGGTGAGCGGCGGCGTCGCGTAGTCCTGAATCGCGACGCGGGCAATTCGCTCGGGGTGCGGCTCGATGATCACGAGGCGATTGCCGAGCCGGTCCAGCGAGTGCGCCAGACGGGATCCGCTCGGCCCGTATCCGCACAGGATGTAGAACGGCTCGGCAATCCCGCGCACCCGCCAGATGAACACGCCGCGCGCCAGCGTGCCGCGGAACGTCGCATCGTTGACGAGCGCGATCACGGAACCCAGCGTGTACGCCCAGCCCGTGACCGAAAGATAGATGGCGAAGGTGACCCAGAGCCGCTGCGCGTCGGTGAACGGCTGCGGGATTTCGCCAAAGCCGATGGTGGTCGCCGTGTAGCTCATCACGTAGAACGCGTGGAAGATGCTCATCCGGCCCGGATTGCCATCGGCGTCGACGGCCGGAATCAGCGCCAGGCCGCCGACAGAGATCGCATAGACGGCGATGAGCGTGATCAGCGGCGCGCGCAAGCGCCGCAGGATGAGGAAGACAACGTCGCCCATGAAGCGCGAAACCGCGTTGCTAGCGTCCTTGGCGCAGGGTCTCGCCCAGCAGCAGGATCACCGAGAACAGGTTGGCGAGCAGCGCGCCGCCCGACAGCGAGACGATCACGGATATGACTTCGCCGTCGACCGGGAGTTCGGTGACGTAGAGCCGCCAGACCCAGACCATGGACGCCGCCAGCAGCTGGAACGTCGCGACGAGGCTGGTGGCGAGGTGGGTGGCGCCGAGCTGTGTGCGGTCCCCGAACTTGAGCACCGTGGCGATCAGGTTCACCACCACCGCCGCGAACAGCTCCGTCGGGTGGTGCAGCTCCGGTCGTTCCAGGTCACCGATGAAAAAGCCGAAATTCAGCGTGCAGGCGAAGATGATGAAGAAGCCGAAGATGACTTTCTCGAGGTTCACAGACGACTCCCGGGCAGCGACGGATCAGGACATCAACCCTACCATAGTCCGCGCGCTGGTCGATTGGGCCGTGCCACGGCTGCGCGCGCGGGTGCCCGCATAGCGATGTCGCATCGCCCACGCCGACTGCAGCGATTGCGGCAACCGCAGCGCCCTGGGCCCGGCGCCGATACGCGATTATCATCGGGAGGCTGCGCGGTTGCGCGCCCCACCGGTCAACGATGAACAAAGTGTCAACTCGCCCGCTTGCCCGTCCGCGCGGGCTGACCCGCCTCGGCAACGTCTTCCTCGCTCTGTTGCGACGCCTGCTCTACTTCGTCGTGCGCGCCCGGGTCACGCCGGAGCAGATCGCGGCGCTTCGCGTCGATCCGCAACAGCCGCTCTGCTACGTCCTCCAGGATCGGCATCTGTCGAGCCTGCTGGTGCTGGAGGAGGAGACGGGGCGGCTTGGCCTGCCCTCGGCGCTGGCGCCGATCGGACCCGATTTCCCCCGCAGCGAGCGCGCCGTGTTCTCGGTCATCGTCAATCGGAATCCGTTGAGCACGCGCACCGCGGAGCCCTCGGTGACTCTGGCGCAGATAACGGCGACGCTGCTGCGCCAGCCGGCGCTCGACGTGCAGCTGCTCCCGGTGACGATCCTCTGGGGCCGGGCGCCGGGATCACAGGACTCGCTGGTCAAGGCGCTATTCGCCGATGCGTGGGCGAGCGTGGGACCGCTGCGCCAGCTCGTGATCATCCTGCTGCATGGCCGGCAGACGCGCGTCGGCTTCGGCGAGCCGGTCTCGCTGCGCCGGCTGATCGACGACGAGGCCGACGCCGTTACGGCAGTCCGCAAGGCCAATCGCTTCCTGCGCTTCCACTTTCGGCGGATGCGCGAATCGGCGATCGGCCCGGATCTGTCGCACCGGCGCAACCTGATCCGGACGATGGTGGCCTCGGATGCCCTCCAGGAAGCCATAGCGGCGGAAACGGGGCGGCTCGGCGTGACCGCGGCGGCGGCAGAGGATAAGGCGCGCAGGTTCGCCTGGGAGATCGCATCGGACTTCAGCTATCCCGTCGTGCGCGCGATGGAGCTGGCGCTGGCGAGATTGTGGCAACGCCTGTACGACGGCGTCGAGGTCCATCACGCGAACGAGCTCGCCAAAGCCGCACCGGGCAAGGGGCTCGTCTATTTGCCCAACCACCGCAGCCACGTCGATTACCTGCTGTTGTCGTATTTCATCCATGCGCAGGGGCTTGCGCCACCCCATATCGCGGCGGGCGCCAACCTGAATTTCCCGATTGTGGGTCCGCTGCTGCGGCGCGGCGGCGCGTTCTTCCTGCGGCGCAGCTTCAAGGGCGAGCCGCTGTACGCCGCAGTGTTCCGCGAATACCTGCACGCCATGCTGGAGAAGGGATTCCCCATCGCGTACTTCATCGAGGGCGGCCGCAGCCGCAGCGGACGCACGCTCGCGCCCAAGGGTGGCCTCCTCGGCATGACCGTCGAGAGCTTCATGCGCGAGCATCCGCGCCCGTTGCTGCTGGTGCCGGTGCATTTCAGCTACGAAAAGCTGCTCGAGGGCCGCACGCTGGTGGCCGAGCTCGAGGGGCAGCCGAAGGAGGGCGAGTCGCTGGGAGCGCTGGTGCGCGTCGCCAGGAACCTCCGGCGCGAGTACGGGAGTGTCAACGTCAATTTCGGCGCGCCGCTGTCGGTCGACCAGTTCCTCGATCGGGAGGCGCCCGGCTGGCACGCGCTGCAAGGGGACGAGCAGCGGGACGCGGCGCGGCGGTTGACGCCGCTGCTCGGGCGCGAGATGGCGCAGCGCATCAACTCGGCGGTCGTCATCAATCCGATCAACCTGTTCGCCATGGCCATCGTGCCCAGCCCGCGCCATGCGCTCGACGAGCGCGGACTCGTGCAGCAGATCGACTGGCTGAAGACGATCGCGTCCCGGCTGCCTTACGCGCCGGACGCCGTGCTCGCCGCCTGCGACGCGGCGGCGGCGATCGCGCAGGCGTTGAAGCTTGGCTTCGCCACGCGCGTCGCGCATCCGCTGGGAGACATCATCAAGGTCCCGGACAGGGAAGTGTCCACCCTCAACTACCTGCGCAACAACGTGCTGCACGCCTATGCGCTGCCGGCGCTGGTCGCGAACCTGCTGATCGCCCTGCGCGAGGTCACGCCGGAGCGCGTCGCCGAGTTCGCCGAAGGCGGCCTGCCCTTCATGCGCGCGGAGCTGATGCTGCGCCACTCCCCCGCGGAGGCGATCGCAGAGTCGGGGCGCGTGGTCGCGCTGTTCGTCGAACTGGGGCTCGCGCGCGCCGGCGCCGACGGCCACCTGCGCGCCGCGGATCGCTACAGTCCGGAGCATGCCGGGCTGGAGCTCCTCGCGCGTTCGCTGCGGCACCTGCTGCGCCGCAACTATCTGACGATCGCGCTGCTCACGCGCGTGGGTTCCGGCCGGTTGAAGCGGGAGCGACTGGAGGAGCTGATGCAGATGCTCACGCAGCGGCTGTCGTTACTGTTCGAGTTCGCGCCGCCGGACTTCTACGAGCGCTCGACGTTCGCGTCCTACATCGACACGCTGCTCGAGACGGGCCTCGTCCACGAGGACGCCGACGGGTCGCTGCGCCTGCACGAGCACACGCGGACGTGGGAGCACTATGTCGAGCGGCTGCTCCCGGCAGATGCCGTGCTGGCCATCCGCCGCGTGGCCGTCGAGCAGGCGCCGCCGGCGGCTCCCGCCGAGAAGAAGGAAGGTTAGGCGCGTCGCCGTTGCCGGCTGTCGCGACCGGCGCGCTCACTCCAGCAGCAATCCCGACGTCGCGAGCTCGGGCAGGCCCGACGTCACGGCTCTGCGCAGCGTCTTCTCCAGCACCGCCTCGTCGGTGACGGCCGGCCCGCCCTCCTGTACGCGCACCCCGATCTTGCCTTCCTGCGCGAGCCTCACGACCGCGGCAACCAGCGCGTCGAGATCGCGCGTGCCGTCGAGCAGCGGCAGCATCCGGCGATGCAGCTCGTTGAGCTGCCCCGGCTCGTGACGCAGATTGGTGACGGTACGCCCGCGCTCTGCCTGCAACCGGACGAGCGGGCTTGCGACCGGCCGTGCCGACGGCGTCGGCGTCAGGCGCGGCGGCCGGAGCCTGAGCTCCACCGCGCGTACCGCATACCCCTGCAGCAGCCTGGCGCTGAACGACCGGTCGTCGTCTTCGAACCCGGCCTCGCCGGTCGCGGTGCCCACGCTCTGCCGCAGGCTTGCGCGGGACATCGCCGCGAGCTCCCCGAACGGCAGGCATCCGGGCCATTGCTGCGCCAGCAGGACCAGCGCGGCCTTGGTGCGGGCGTCGACGATGTTGTGCGTCGCTCCGCCGGGCGTGCGAAAAGTCTCGCTGACCCCCTGCGTGAGCACGGGCCGGGCGGACTCGGGTCGCGCGGCGGAAGCGATGTAGAAGCCGTCGAGCAGGAAATCGTCGAGATTGCGCCGCAGCGTCGCTCCCTGGTGGATGAGCAGCGTTTGGCGAAAGGTGCGGTTGCGGACGAAGTCGATGTACTGCTCCATCCGGATGATGTCCGTGGAGATGCGCCGCAGCGTCTGGGCAATCTGGTCGGGGAAATTCGACACCAGCATGTCGCCGATGTCGGCCTCGCCCAGGTATTCGAGTCCGTGCCGGGCCGCGGCATCGGCGAACTGGTGAAAATAGACCGGCTCGTTGACTTCCTCGAGGTGATCGTGGAACAGATAGGCGTCAGGCTCGTTTCGGATCGTGTCGAGCTCCTGCCGCAGCACCATCCCGTAGGGGAGCGTGGTGGGCACGCTCTGAGCGAGGAAGTCGAGCAGCGCGCGGGCCTGCTGAACCTTGGGCACGGGACCCTGGAACGGCGCCGAGTGGTAGATCATCATGTCCCGGATCATGCCGCGAACGTGCCAGCCGGGAAGCGCGTTGTAGCTGATGTAGGCGACGCCGTCGGCGGCAAGATTGTCCCGGCAGATCGCCAGGATCTTCTCGCGCACGGGAGCGGGCACCCACGAATAGATGCCGTGGCAGATGATGTAATCGAACGCGCCCCACGACGCGTCGACGTCGGCGATGTTGTGGCGGCGCAGCTCGATGTTGGCGAGGCCGAGCGCGGCGACCGTCTGCCGGCCCTGCTCGATCTGGCGAGCCGAGAGGTCGATGCCGACGAAGCGCGCGTCGGGCAGCCCCACCGCCATCGGAATCAGGTTCTCGCCGCTGGCGCAACCGAGTTCCAGCACGCGGCAGGTCTCGAGGTCCGGCGGCCGCAATCCGAACAGCTTGGCGATGGTCCCCAATCGATCGGGATGGGTCTGGGGAAATGCCTTGCCGAGGTAAGGCATCTCGTCGTAGCTGGTCGGGACGGGGTCGGTCACGGTTTGCAATTCCTCGCGCAATGAAATGAGGACGGTAGCCTCGGCCATTCCCGCAGCACGCCGTGGCGATGCCGGATACCCGGGCCTTCCGTGCCGCTCGCGGGGGCTGCCGCGTGCGCCCGGGCGCCGAGGTTATCACGGGTCGACGCCAGTTGGATCGGCGGCCATCGACGCGGCTACCCGCTGTTCCGTAATCCGGCCGCCAGCCCGTTGATCGTCAGGTGGATGGCCCGCTGCGTGCGCTCGTCGGTCTGCCCCGCGTCGGCGCCATCGGGATGCGCGGCGAGCCACGCGTCGACCGCCGCGCCGAAGCCGTACCAGCCCGGCAGCATCAGCCGGCACTGGCCCCAGCTGAACACCCACGGAATCGCGCGCAGGTCCTCGATCCGGTTCGATGCCGTGCGCGAGGCCGGCCGGCTGCCGATGTTGAGGCCGGCGATCTCCGCGATCGGCGTCGCCGCGCGAAAATAGTCGACGAATCCCGGCGTTTCGTAGACGAGTCCGCGGTAGACCGCGTGAGCATGCGCCGATAGTAGCCGCCATCCTTGTTGCTGTCCGAGTAGCCGAGCATCACCTCCTGCCATCCGTGCCATCCTTCGAGCCAGCGGCGGTAACGCGGCAGCGAAAAGGCCGCGCGCATGATCGCCACCGTGGCCTGCGCATGGATCGCGTAGGAGAGCGTGGCGCCGTTGACCAGCGGATTGCCGTCACGGTCACCGCCGATCCACGATCCCGGACGCAGAAACGGCGGCAGGACGAAATCGCTGCCAACGCCGAACTGCGCGTGCAGCCGCGCCGCGAGCGCCAGGTAGAACTTCGGTACCTCGGACAGGAACGTGTACCGGTAGTACGCGAGGCCGTTCTCGATCTCGTCCTCGACCTTCAGTTTCGACAGCCGGATCATCGCCGTCTGCCACAGCGCCAGCACCTGCCGGTAGAGACCTGCGGCGAACTCGGCGGCGCCGGTTCTGGTGGACGTCCTCGGCGATGTTGGCAAGTTGCGAGAAGTAGCTGAACGCGCGGACGACATCGAGCGTCGGCGCGACCGGCAGGTCATTGAGCAGCGCGGCGAGCTCCGCCTTCACGGCCGGCGCGTCGGCGTCCCCCGCGCGACGAAAGCGGACCGCGGTCTGCCGGATCGCCTCGATCCGCGCGAAGCCGGGCTCGCCGGTCTGCGCCCGCAGCACGTCGCCCAGCAGCCGGCCGAGCAGGCGCGTGTCCTCGCGCAGGGGCAGGTCCTTGTCGGTGTCAGTGGTGTTCAGAGGAGCCTCATACGGTTCAACGCTGCTTCGTCTGCCATTCCGGATGCACGAAGACCGGCGCAGTGGACGGCGGCAGCGGCACCTTGCCGAGAATGATGTCGGCGGCCTTCTCGCCGAGCATGATCGTGGGTGCATTGAGGTTGCCGCTCACAACCGTCGGCATGACCGACGCGTCGACAACGCGCAGGCCCTCGGTGCCGCGCACGCGCAGGCTGCCATCGACCACCGCCAGCGGGTCGTCGTCGGCGCCCATCCGGCACGAGCACGACGGATGGTAGGCGCTCTCGGCCTTGCGCCGGATGTGGGTGTCGATCTCGGCATCGGTCGCGACCGCGGGGCCGGGTGACAGCTCGGCGCCGCGGAACGGATCGAACGCCTTCTGCGCGAAGATCTCGCGCGTGAGCCGGATGGCGTCGCGGAATTCCTGCCGGTCGCCCTCGGTCGCGAGGTAGTTGAACTGGATGCGCGGCGCCTGCCGCGGATTTGCCGACGCGAGCGTGATCGTGCCGCGCGAGGTCGGGCGCATCGGGCCTACGTGTGCCTGGAAACCATGCTGGTCGACCTTCTCCTTGCCATCATAAGTAATCGCGATCGGCAGGAAGTGGTATTGCAGATCCGGGTGCCGCACGCCGGCGCGGCTCCGGATGAACCCGCCGGATTCGAAGTGATTGGTCGCGCCGAGGCCGGTCCGGAACAGCAGCCATTCGACGCCGATGGCGCACTTGGCGACGAGGTTCTGCGTCGAATGGAGCGTGATCGGCTGCGTGCACGCGTGCTGCACATAGGTTTCGATGTGATCCTGCAGGTTCGCGCCGACGCCGGGAAGATGTGCGACGGGCGCGATGCCGAGCGGCTTCAGCGCGTCGGCGTCGCCGATGCCGGACAGCATGAGGATCTGCGGCGAATTGATCGCGCCGCCGGAAACGATGACTTCGCGGCGCGCCCGCATCCGGACCAGCTGGCCGTGGTGCAGGTATTCGACGCCGACGGCGCGCGTGCCTTCGAACAGGATCCGGGTGACGAGGCACCGCGGCTCGACGCGCAGATTACGGCGCGCCCGGGCCGGCCGCAGAAACGCCATCGCGGCGCTCCAGCGGCGGCCCCGCCAGGTCGTCATGTCCATCCGGCCGAGGCCTTCCTGCCGGTAGCCGTTCATGTCGTCGGTCTCCGCGTACCCGGCCTGCCTGCCCGCGTCGATGAACGCGCGATAGAGCGGATTCTTCATCTCGCCCGTCGTGACGTAGAGCGGGCCGCCGCCGCCGCGATAGTCGTCGGCGCCCTTGAGGCGCGTTTCCGCGCGCTTGAAATAGGGCAGGCAGTGCGCGTACGACCAGTGCGCGAGACCCTTCGCCTCGGCCCAGCCGTCGTAGTCGAGCGCGTGGCCACGGATATAGACCATGCCGTTGATCGACGACGAGCCGCCGAGCACTCGGCCGCGAGGGCACGAGATGCGGCGACCGTCCAGGTGCGGCTCGGGCTCCGTCGAATAGGCCCAGTTGTAGGTGTCGTTGGCGAGCGGGTAGGCGAACGCCGACGGCATGTGGATGAAGATGCTGGCATCCGGCGGGCCGGCCTCGACCAGCAGCACGTCGATCTCCGACGGTTCGGTCAACCGGTTCGCGAGCACGCATCCGGCCGACCCCGCGCCGACGATGATGTAGTCGAATTCGTTGCCGGAGGTCATCAAAGAGCGGGGTCGTGGTTGAACAGCCGGTGATCGTACACCGCCGGGCGTCGGACTACCGCCGTTCGGCTTCGCTTCTTCTGGACAGTGACGTCGCAATTTGACAAACTGCTGTCGTTGGCGCGTACGGCTTCCGTATACCTCATTGCCCATGATCATCCCGATTGCGAACCGTTGCGGCGAGGCGCATTTTTCGAGCGGGGGCGAGCTTTGACCCGCCGCCTCGAGATGGCGACCGGACGCCACGCCACGCGCCTGCCGGAGCGGAAGCACTCGGATCGGCTCGCCACGCGGCACCGTTTCGGCTT
Organism: uncultured Bordetella sp.; assembly: GCA_964354035.1. Lineage (GTDB taxonomy): Bacteria > Pseudomonadota > Gammaproteobacteria > Burkholderiales > Casimicrobiaceae > CAIWHR01. The sequence goes on along the minus strand of CAYGYQ010000096.1, from coordinate 1,147 downwards.
CCTCACCTTGCCCCGCTACTCGATGATCGCGCTCACGAGCGCCGTCGAGCCGCTGCGGATGGCCAACCGCCTTTGCCACGAGGATGTCTATGCGTGGTCGATCGTCAGCCTCGACGGGGCCCCCGTTGCCGCCAGCAACGGCCTCACGCTCGCGCCGACGGCAGCTCTTGGCGCGATGGGTCCGGTGGACGTCTTGTTCGTCTGCGGCGGCATCGACGTCCAGCGCGCGGTGTCCCGGGATCTCCTCTCCGCGCTGCGCCGGCTCGCCCACGAACGCGTCGCCCTCGGCTCGCTTTGCACCGGCGGCTACGCGCTGGCCAAGGCAGGACTGCTCGACAAGTACCGGGCCGCGATCCACTGGGAGAACATGTCGGCGCTGCGCGAGGAGTTCCCGCGGATCGACTTCACCGAGCAGCTCTTCGCGATCGACCGCGACCGCTACACCTGCTCGGGCGGCATCGCGCCCCTCGACCTGATGCTCAACCTGATCCAGGACGACCTCGGGCGGGACATCGCCCCGTTGATCTCGGAACAGTTCATCCTCGATCGCATCCGCAACGACCGCGACCGCCAGCACATTCCGCTGCAGGCGCAGGTCGGCGTCTTCCACGAGCGGCTGATCAAGGCGGCAGCGCTGATGGAGGCCAACATCGAGGAGCCGCTGGCGCTCGATGCGCTCGCGGCGTCGATCGGCGTGTCGCGCCGCCAGATCGAGCGCCTCTTCAAGCGGCACCTCGACCGGGCGCCGACGAAATACTACCTTGAGCTGCGGCTGCGCCGCGCGCGCGAGCTGCTGCTGCAGACGTCGATGTCGATCATGGACATCACCACGGCCTGCGGCTTCCAGTCGCCGCCGCACTTTTCCAAGTGCTACCGCAACGCGTTCGGGTATCCACCGAGCGCGGAGCGGCAGACGAGCCGCGCGGGGCAGCATTGAGCCGTTACTCATTTGCCAGTCTCCTGCGCAACGGCCTCTCGTATCACGAGAACTGGCAGGCCGCGTGGCGCTCCCCCGAGCCCCGGGCGGAATACGACGCGGTCATCGTGGGCGGCGGCGGACACGGGCTCGCCACGGCCTATTACCTCGCCAAGGAGCACGGCATCACCAACGTCGCCGTTCTCGACAAGGGCTACCTCGCCGGCGGCA
>CAYGYQ010000095.1:0-12042 GCA_964354035.1 uncultured Bordetella sp. | reverse complement strand
GAAGCTGATGTCCAGCCCGATGCCGACGTGCTCCACGCCGACGAGCTCCGCCACGTAGGCGGCATGGCGGGCGACATCGTCCGCATCGGGCGTCCGTGTTCCGAGGAAGCCCGAGACCCCCGACACGCAGATCACGCCGCCCGTCGCCGCGCTCCCGCGTATCTGCTCGTCGGTGACGTTGCGCCCGTGCTCGACCAGCGCCAGCGGGTTCGAGTGGCTGAAGATCACCGGCTGCACCGAGGCGTCCATGATCTCGAGGCTCGCGCGCCGGCCGGTGTGCGAGCAATCCATGAGCACGCCCGCCTCGTTGACGGCGGCGACCATGCGCCGGCCGAGCGGCGTCAGCCCGCACTCGTCGTCGTGGCAGCCACCCGCGACGCTGTTGTTGCGGTTGTACGCGAAATGCATCTGGCGCACGCCGAGATCGCGGTAGAGCGCCACCATCGCCGGCTGCTCCAGCAGCGGCATCGCGCCCTCCAGATCAAAGCCGATGGCGAGCACGCCATCCGCGGCGGAGCGCTCGATGTCGTCGGCACTCGCCGCCAGCCGATACCGGTCGGGGTGCGCCGCGATCGTCGCCCGGAATCCGCCGATGACGGACATCACCTGCGACAGCGGATTCATGTCCATCCCGATGTTGATCGAGACGTAGTTCACGCCGGCCGCGTGCAGCCGGTCGATGGGCGCGAAATCGGCATCCGGGTGCAACGGCAGACAGGCATGGGCTTCCCAATGGATCATCAGTGCTCGCTTGTGGGTGGTTGAAGAAAATGGAAGAAGGGGTCAGGCTCGGTTTCCCGGCGCAATGTCATGGACGCAACGAGCCACTTTCCTGGTCAATCGGGTCTGGCCGCTTTTCCTTGCGGCGAAAGCCGATCGAGGCTTCCATCAGGTTGCGCGTGTACTCGTGCGTCACGCGGCTCGCTGCCAGGTCGGCGGACGCGACGAGCTCGACCGTCTCGCCGCGCCGCATGACCATCAGTCGCTCGCACATGTGGGTGACCACCGCGAGGTCATGGCTCACCAGGATGAACGTCAGGCCGCGGCGCCGGCGCAATTCCTCCAGCAGGTTCAGCACCTCGGCCTGCACCGAGGCGTCGAGCGACGACGTGGGTTCGTCCAGCAGCAGGATCTGCGGTTCCAGAATCAGCGCCCGCGCGACGGCGATGCGCTGGCGCTGGCCTCCGGAGAGCTGGTGCGGATAGCGAAAGCGGAAGCCGCTGCCGAGGCCGACCTCATCCAGCGCCCGCTCGATACGCGTCTCGGCGTCGCCGATGTCGTGGATCGCCAGCGGCTCGGCCAGGATCCGGTCGACCGTCTGGCGCGGATGCAGTGACCCGTACGGGTCCTGGAACACCATCTGCACCAGCCGGCGAAACGGTTTGCTGCCCGGCAACGGCAGCACCGAGTTCGGCGCGCTCTTGGCATCGCCGCCCTCGGTCGTTCCCGGCAGCAGGCGGACCGTTCCGGATCCAATCGGCACGAGCCCGCAAATGGCGCGCAGCACCGTCGACTTGCCCGATCCGGATTCGCCGACGATGCCGAAGCTCTCCCCCGCGGCGACCATGAGCGACGTGTCGGCCACCGCGACAAACCGGCCGAACGACACGCGCAGGTGTTGCGCGTCGATGCCCACGCCGCTCACGTTCAAGCCAGACATCGTAGGCGCGGCCTCGGCCGCGCTCCTCGCGCGCTGCCCGCCACAAGAGCACAATTCGCGCCTCGGGACGGCCCGACGGTGTTCACAGCGCCCACTCCGGCTGCCGGTCGAGCGTCGGCAGCGGATGGCGGTTCTCGCCCAGCCGCGGCAGGCAGTTCATGAGCCCGCGCGTGTACGGGTGGGTCGCGTCGGACAGGCGGCCGGCCTGCACTTCTTCCACCATCTGGCCGGCATACATGACCAGGATGCGGTCGCAGAAGCTCGAGACGAGCCGCAGGTCGTGCGACACCAGGATGAGCCCCATCCCGCGCTCCGCGACCAGCGCGTCGAGGACGGCCAGCACCTGCAGCTGGACCGTCACGTCGAGCGCGGAGGTCGGCTCGTCCGCGATCAGCAGATCGGGCTTGGCGATCAGCATCATCGCGATCATCGCCCGCTGCCCCATGCCGCCCGAGACCTCGTGCGGATAGAGGCCGACCATGCGCTCGGGATCGTCGATCTGCACGGCTTCGAGCGCGGCAATCACGCTCGCCCTCGCCTCGCGGGCCGCGATGCGCGTGTGCGCGCGCAGCGTCTCGGCAATCTGGTCGCCGATCCGCATCACCGGATTGAGTGAGAACTTCGGGTCCTGCAGCACCATCGCGATGCGCCCGCCTCTCAACTCGCGCCGCTGCTGCGGCGTGCAGCCCAGCAGGTCGACGCCGTTGAACGCCAGTCGCTTCGCGGTGACGTTGCCTTCCGGCGCGGTGAGGCCCAGGATGGCGCGCCCGGTCTGCGACTTGCCGGAGCCCGATTCGCCGACAATGCCGAGCCGCTCGCGGCCCAGCGTGAACGACACGCCGCGCACGGCCTCGGTTCGGCCGCCGTCGCGGTTGGGGAACGAGACCCGCAGGTCTTCGACCACCAGCATGGGCTCGCGCGGAGGGCTCGCCGGCACGCCTGTATGTACCCCCACACCCCCCGAGGGGGCGCACCCGCGCCTTGGCCCGGCCGAGCTCATTTCACGGTCTTCGGGTCGAGCGCATCGCGCAGGCCGTCGCCGAGCAGATTGAACGCAAGGCTCACCACGAAGATGGCCGCTCCCGGCGCTGCGGCCACCCACCACTGATCGAGCACGTAGAGCCGACCGTTGGCGATCATCGCGCCCCATTCCGGCATCGGCGGCTGCGCGCCGAGACCGAGGAAGCCCAGGCCCGCCGCAGTGAGTATGATGCCGGCCATGTCGAGCGTGACGCGGACGATCACCGACGACACGCACAGCGGCATGATATGGCGCAGCACGATCCGCCAGGGAGAGGCGCCGATCAGCTGCACCGCGGCGATGTAGTCGGCGCGCCGGATCGTGAGCGTCTCGGCGCGCGCGATCCGCGCATACGGCGGCCACGACGTGATCGCGATGGCCAGCACCGCGTTCTCGATGCCGGGACCGAGTGCCGCGACAAAGGCGAGCGCCAGGATGAGCCGCGGGAAGGCGAGGAAGATGTCGGTGATGCGCATCAGCGCCGCGTCGAGCAGCCCCCCCGAATAGCCGGCAATGGTGCCCACGGCGAGCCCGATAGGCGCCGCCAGGATCGCCACGAGTATCACGACGAAGAGCGTGATGCGCGAGCCGAAGATGAGGCGCGACAGGATGTCGCGGCCCTGGTCGTCGGTCCCGAACCAGTGCGCAGCCGACGGCGGCAGGAGGCGCGTGGTGCGCAGGTCGCCGATGAACGGGGAATACGGGCTCAGCAGGTCAGCGAACACGGCGATCAGCACCAGGCCGATCACGATCAGCAGCCCCAGCATCGCGAGCCGGTTGCGCGCGAAGGTGCGCCAAGCGCCGTAGGCGCGCCCCAGCGACGCCTGCCGGCGCGAGCGCGGCCGGTCGGACATCAGCCAGTCGTGCAGGCTCTCCCGCGGCATCGCGCCACCGGCCGCTTCGTCGCCGGTCATCGTGCCTGCGTCATTGCGCGCGTCCTCGGGTCCAGCATGTTGTAGAGCAGGTCCGAGAGCAGGTTGAGACCGATGAAGATCGAGCCGACGATGATCGTGGCGCCGAGCACGGCGTTCATGTCGGCGTTCTGCAGCGAATTGGTCAGGTACAGGCCGAGTCCCGGCCACGAGAAAACCGTCTCGGTTAGCACCGAGCCCTCCAGCAGCCCGGCGTAGGACAGCGCGATCACGGTGACCAGCGGCACCATCGCATTGCGCAGCGCATGGCGCCAGATGATCCGCGTTTCGGAAAGTCCCTTGGCGCGGGCCGCGACCACGTACTCCTGCGCGAGCTCGTTCAGCATGAACGACCGGGTCATGCGGCTGATGTAGGCAAGGGAGAAATAGCCGAGCAGGGAAGCCGGCAGGATGAGATGCGACAGCGCGTTGGCGAACGCACCCCATTCGCCCGCGCGCGCGGTATCGAGCAGCAGCAGCCCGGTCACGGGCACGAGCGTGTACTCGTAGACGACGTCGATGCGCCCCGGCCCGCCCACCCAGCCCAGGCGGGCGTAGAACACGACGAGGGCCATGAGACCGAGCCAGAAGATCGGGACCGAATAGCCGATCAGGCCCATCACGCGGACGATCTGGTCGACCACGCCGCCGCGGCGGACGGCCGCCCAGACGCCGAGCGGCACGCCGATCCCGGCGCCGATGATGATGCCCAGCGTGGCGAGTTCGAAGGTCGCCGGAAAGGTGCGCCGGATGTCCTGCATCACCGGGTTCGACGTCAGCACCGACGTGCCGAAGTCGCCGTGCAGCACCTTGCTGACGTAGATGTAGAACTGCTCCCACAGCGGCTTGTTGAGGCCGAGCTCCTCGCGCACGCGGGCGATGACGTGCTCGGGCGCGCGGTCGCCGACGATGGCGAGCACGGGGTCGATCGGAATCACCCGGCCGATGAAGAACGTCACGGCCAGGAGTCCCAGGTACGTCAGCAGGATGACGAGGAGGAAACGTCCGACGACATTCGAGGCCCCGAGCAGGCGGGCGTCACCGCGTACGCCTGCCGGCCTCGCATCCAAGGGGAGAAAGCCCGGATTACCGCGCGGTTACTGCTTGGACACTCTGAACATGTAGGTCGTGTCCGACGTCGGCCCGAGCTTCAGGCCCACGACATCGCTGCGGAAGGCCGCCACCTCGGTCTGCTGATAGAGCATCACGAACGGGCTGTTCTTGCGGAAGTCGGCCTGCATTTCCTCGTACATCGCCTTGCGCTTGACCGGGTCGCGCTCGAGCACGGCAGCATCGGCCTTCTTCGTCAGCTCCGGGATGGCCCATGCGTTGCGCCATGCGAGCGTCTTCGACTTGGCGTCGTCGGAGTTGTCGGGGTTGCGCGCGAAGGTGTCGGCGTTGGTGTGCGGGTCCCAATAGTCGGCGCCCCACTGCCCGATGTAGATTTCGTGGGTGCGGGCCCGGTACTTGGTCAGCGTCTGCTTGCCGTCGCCGGGCAGGATCTCGACGTCGATGCCCGCGCGCTTGGCCGTCTGCTGGAAGGCCTCGGTGATGCCCTGCACGGGCTGCACGGTGCGCATGTCGATGGTGACCTTGAAGCCGTTGGGCACTCCCGCCTTCGCCAGCAGCGCCTTGGCCTTGTCGACGTCGAGCTTGTAGGGGTTCTCGGTGCTGGCGCCCAGCAGGCCTATGGGCAGGAAGTTCTGGTGCACGACGCCGATGTTCTTGATCAGCGTGTCGCCGATCGCCGCATAGTCGACCAGCCACTTCATCGCCTCGCGGACCTCGGGTTTGGCGAGCGTCGGGTTCTTCTGGTTGAGGCTGAAGTAGTAAACGGTGCCCTTGGGCGTGGACGTGGTCCGGATGTCCTTGTTGGAGGTCAGCGCGGCGAGATCCTGGGGCGTGAGATTGCGCGCGATGTCGGTGTCACCCTTTTCGAGCAGCAGACGCTGCGTCGCCGCTTCCTTCACGTGCCGGTAGATGACACGCGCCATCTTGGACTTTTCGCCGTAGTAGCTGTCGTTGCGCTCGAGCGCGACGATCTCGTTGGCGCGCCACTCGCGCAGCTTGAGCGGTCCGGAGCCGGCGTAATTGGTCTTCAGCCAGCCGTAACCGAAGTCGCCGCTCTGCTCCTTGGACATGACCAGCTTCTTGTCCACGATGGCGGCCACGTTGGCGGTCAGGCAGTTCAGCACGAAGGACGGCGCGAACGACTTGTCGGTCTCGATCGTCATCGTCAACGGCCCGGTCTGCTTGATCCTGTCCTTCACGTTGTCCTTGTTGAACCCGAACTGGGTCAGGATGAACGCCGGCGTCTTGTCGAGCAGCACGGCGCGCTGAAGCGAAAAGACGACGTCCTCCGCGGTCAGGGCGTTGCCGGAGGCAAACTTCAATCCCGGCTTGAGCTCGAAACTGAAGGTCTTGCCGTCGGGCGACACGGTCCAGGACTTGGCGACGTCGCCATAGAGCCTGGAGGGGTCGCTGACATCGAACCGGACCAGGCGATCGTAGGTGTTGCCCATGATCTCGCCGGCGGAGATTTCGAACGATTCGGCCGGGTCCATCGTGATGATGTCGTCGATGGCCCACGCGATCACCAGCGTGTCCCTGGGCGTGGCGGCCACTGCCGGCATGGCGCCGGCGAGCGCGAGCAGTACGGCAACCGCGGCGGCGCCGAGCCGGCCGCGCGTGAGCGGAAACTGGAAGTGCTTCATCGGGAGATCCATTCGGTTTGGGTCGATGGGGGGCCACCGCGCGTGCCGCGATGGCCAGGTAACTCGACCAGTGTATACCCGTCCGGATTCCGGCATCAATACGTGGCTGCCCGGACGCAACGTTGACCCTGGCAGCAGGAATCGTCAACATGACGGCCGTGCAGCATCCATCCCGGCGCCAAGCCGAGCCAGAGAGAGGAAGGGAAATGAAGCTTCTGACCGCACCGGCATCTCCGTTTGGACGCAAGGTCAAGATCGTCGCGATCGAGAAGGGCGTGCTCGACCGCATCGACATCGTTGCGGTGGCCACCACTCCGGCGGCCCCGAACGAGGGCCTCGCCCGCGACAACCCGCTCGCCAAGATCCCCACGCTGGTGCAGGACGACGGCCGTTCGCTCTACGACTCCTTCGTGATCTGCGATTACCTCGACACGCTGCACACGCGGGAGAAGGCGATTCCCGCATCGGGCGCCCGGCGCTGGGAAGTGCTGACGCTTCACGCCCTGGGCAACGGCATGGCCGATGCGGCCATTCTCTGCCGGTACGAAAGCGTGCTCCGTCCGGAGGCGCTGCGCTGGCCCGACTGGCTGCGCGGGCAGATGAAGAAGGTCACCGGAGGGCTCGACTGGCTCGAGGCCAACGTGGCGAGCGTCGGACACGCCGGGGCGGTCGAGGTCGATCTCGGCCAGATTGCCGTCGCCTGCGCGCTGGGCTACCTCGATTTCCGGTTCGCCGACATGGACTGGCGGACCGCGCGCCCCGGCCTGTCCGGCTGGTTCATGGAATTTTCGCAGCGCGCGTCGATGCAGCGGACCATGCCCTCCGCGTGACGGCGGGCCGGTTCCAGCGAATGTTCGGCGAACCATTGGCGGCGATCGCAATCGAAGCGTGATGCCAATGATGCCAGCGAGAACCCTGCGGCGCATGCTCCTCGGGGCGACCCTGGTGGTCGCCCTGTTGCTGTCGGTGCCGATGCTGACCCTCGCCTTCGGACGGGTGCCGGCTACCGGCGACTGGCGCACGGCCAGCCATCGCGCCACCGGCCTTGCGCCCGAGCCCGCGTTGCATCGCGACGCCGTGGTTCAGGTCTACGCCGCCCGCACCTTCGGCTGGCGCGGCGCGTTCGCCGTGCACACCTGGCTCGCCGCGAAACCCGCGAACGCGGACCGCTACACGCGCTATGAGGTCATCGGCTGGTATGCGCGCTCGGGTCATTCGACCGTTTCGGTGACGCAGCCGCGAGCGCCGGACGCCGAGTGGTTCAGCGCGGAGCCCCGCGTGGTGCGCGACCTGCGCGGCGCCGCTGCCGAAGCGGTCATCGCCAAGCTCGCGGCGGCCGTGGCCTCCTATCCGCATCCCGACACCTACCGCGCCTGGCCGGGGCCGAACAGCAACACCTTCCTGGCGCACCTGGGCCGCGCGATTCCCGAGCTGCGCCTGGCGCTGCCGTCAACGGCGATCGGCAAGGACTACCTCCCTGACGGCCAGGTCTTCGCCCGCACCCCCAGCGGTACCGGATACCAGGCGTCGCTCGCGGGCATCGTCGGGCTTGCCGCGGGCGGGGACGAAGGCTTCGAGCTCAACGTGCTGGGGCTCGTGACCGGGGTCGATTTCGTCCGCCCCGCGCTCAAGGTGCCCGGCATCGGCCGCTTCCCGGCCGGCGGTTGACCGCGGGAGTCCCGCGCTAGCGCTTCTCGGCGAGCAGCGCCTTCTTCGCGGCCGCGAGCTCGGCGAGCTTCTCGGGCCCGACCTGCGGGTAGTGCAGCCCGAGCGACGCGAGCGCGTCGACGATCGCCGACGCCACGACGATGCGCGTGAACCACTTGTTGTCGGCCGGAACGACGTACCACGGGGACTGCGGCGTCGACGTCTCGCGGATCATCGTCTGGTACGCGTCCATGTACGTGTCCCAGTGCCCACGCTCCCTGACGTCGGCCGCCGAGAACTTCCAGTTCTTCTCCGGCTGGTCGATGCGCTCGAGAAAGCGCTTCTTCTGCTCGGCGCGCGACACGTGGAGAAAGAACTTGCGGATCAGCACGCCGTTGCGTGACAGATAGCGCTCGAACGCGCGGATGTCCTGGTACCGGTTGTCCCAGAGGTCCTTGCCGGTGTGCTGCGGCGGGAGCTTCTGCCCGGCCAGGAACTCCGGGTGCGCCTTCACGACCAGCACTTCCTCGTAGTAGCTGCGGTTGAAGATGCCGATGCGCCCGCGCTCGGGCAAGCTCTTCATGCAACGCCACAGGTAGTCGTGGTCGAGCTCCTCCGTCGTCGGCGCCTTGAACGAGAAGACCTGGCAGCCCTGCGGGTTGACGCCGGACATCACGTGCTTGATCGCGCCGTCCTTCCCGGCCGCGTCCATCGCCTGGAAGATGAGCAGCACCGCCCACCGGTCCTGCGCATAGAGCATGTCCTGCAGGTCGGATAGCGCGTTGCGTCCGATCGCGAGCGCTTCCTGCGCGCGCGGCTTGTCCTCCGCGCCCAGCTGGGCGGTGTCGCCGGGGTCGATGTCCTTCAGGCGGAAGCCGCGGCCGCGATCGATGCGATAGGGGCGCGAGAACTTCCGCGCCACCTTGACGATGGACTCGAGGTCCGGGGTGTTGTTCGCCATCTCGTGCCCCCATGCGAAAAAGTTGAATGTAGCAGAACCGGCCGGGCCGCCACTCAGCGCGCCAACGCGGCATCGCCCACGAACGGATTGTTCCGGCGTTCCTCCCCGAACGTGGACATCGGCCCGTGGCCGGGCACGAACTGCACGTCGTCGCCGAAGGGCCAGAGCTCTCCGGTGATCGACCGCACCAGCGTGGCGAAGTCGCCGCGCGGAAAGTCCGTGCGTCCGACCGAACCCTGGAAGAGGACATCGCCGACGAACGCGATGCGCCGCTCGGGCGCAACGAACACGACGTGCCCGGGTGTGTGCCCGGGGCAATGGCGCACGGCGAAGGTGAGGCTGCCGACCGTCACCGTGTCGCCGCCTTCGACCCAGCGGTCGGGCGTGAAGACGCGGGCGCCGGGAACGCCGAAGCCCGCGCCCTGCTGCGCGAGTTGATCGATCCAGAACGCGTCCTCGCGCTGGGGCCCCTCGACCGGCACGCCGGTGCGCTCCACAAGCTCGGCCACGCCGCCGCAGTGATCGACGTGCCCATGCGTGACGAGGACTTTCTCGAGCGTCGCGCCGCTCTGGTCGAGGACGGCGAGCAGGTGCTCGACGTCTCCCCCCGGATCGACGAATGCTGCCTTTCCCGTCGCCGCGCAGATGACGAGCGAGCAGTTCTGCTGGAACGGCGTGACCGGAATGACGGCAAGCTTCACGACACCTTCACGGCTCCTCCGGGCGCGGCCTGCGCGAGCGCGCGCCGCTTCTGCACGTGCATGCCGATGGCCAATCCGGCGGACACGATGCACAGGATCCCCGCCAAGGAGAACGCAGCCGCATAGCTGCCGGTGGCCGCCTTGGCGGCGTTGCCGGCGAAGATGCCGACCACGCCCGCAATGCCGTAGCTCGTGAACACCCAGCCGAAGTTGGCGCCCAGATTCTTCGCCCCGAAGAGGTCCGCCGTGGCCGACGGGAACAGCGCGAAGTTGCCGCCGAAATTGAAGCCGACGATGGCGGCGCCGACGGCGAGGGAAACCTCGGTATCGAGGCCGCCCAGGCTGAACATCATCATGGCCTGGAACAGGAACATGGCGACGAACGCCGTCGTGCGTCCCACCCGGTCCGAAACCATGCCCCACACGATTCGGCCGAGCGCGTTGAACACCGCCAGCCAGCCCACCACGGCGACGCCGCGGTCGAAGAGCTCCCTGGCGCGCGCATCGCCGAGCGTCGTCGCGCCCCCGGCGGCGTTCACCAGCTGCTCGCCGGCGAAGCCCTTGAGGATGCCGATCACCATCAGGCCGGCCATGGCACCGCTGAAGAACATCAGCCAGAGCGTGTAGAACGCCGGGCGGCGCAACGTGTCCTGCCACGTCGACTCGAACTTGACCTGAGGCGTGGCCGGTGGGTTGGTCAGCAGCGAGGCGCCCAGCGTGATCAGCAGGATCGAGATCAATCCGTGCGCGGTGAACAGTGACACGATGCCGTGCGTGCGCAGGTAGTTCTCCGCGCTGAACGGCAGCTGCGGATGACTGAAGATGTACGCGCCGAAGCCGAAGCCGGCCACCGCGATGCCGCTCACCAGGCCCTTGCGCTCCGGGAACCACTTGATCAGCGCCGCGATCGGGCACACGTAGGCAAAGCCGATCCCCGCGCCGGCCAGGAAACCCACCGTCCCCCACAGCATGAAGAGCCGGTCGATCTCGCCCAGCTGCCCGACGTAGCGCTGCCCCATCAGCACCGCGGCGATGACGCACGAGGCCACGATGACCAGCGGCACGTCGCGCAGCATCACCTTCTGCTCGGGATCGGCGTTGCGGGTGAGCGTGCGGAACAACGCCAGCAACAGCAGCGTCACGATGCCCGCGAATGCGGCGTGCGCAAGGTAGAACACGATGAAGTGATTCATGAGCCCGGCGACGAGGAAGCCGCCACCCATGAGGAGGCCGCCGATGGTGGCGGTGAAGCGCGGGCCTTTGAGGTCCTGCACCCGCCCGGCGACGACCATGGTCCCGGCGAAGGAGAGAATGCAGATCGAGAATGCGTACTTGAGGTAGCCCTGCTGCTCGGATTCGCGGCGTTTCTTCGCGGCGTCGTCCTCGACCACCGTCACGTCGCTCCGGCTGGTGCCGCTCGCTTCCAGCTTCCGGAATTCCACTTCCGTGACGACGGGTGGAAAGACCTGCGCGTCCAGCGGCCGCCAGAAGATGCTGTAACCGTAAACGGTACCGAGGACGAGCTGGATCAGGATGGCGCCGACGAGGACTCGGGCGCGAACGGCGGACTGAAGCATGACAACTCCCGGCTGGCGTAAGGGGCGGATGCCGCCCCGAAACGAAAGCGCCACCGCCCGGCCGTGCCGGTCAGGGGCACCAGAACAGGCGATTGAAGATCGGGTCGACCTCGCGCCTGTGCCGTTTCGTATTATATTCCCTGCCACCGACCATGAACACGAATCGATGCGCTCCCATGTCCTCGCCAGTGCCACCTATGCTGGCCGAGGCACCTGCCAGGGCTCGCCGCAACCGAGCATCGATGCCCGTCGCGCTGTTCACCACAAGCCTGTGCGTCCTGTGCTTGGCCGGATGCGCAGCCATCGAGCGCGCGCCGCCGCCCGAGGCGCGACCGGATGCCGCACCCTCCGGCCCGACCGTTGCCATCGAACCGCCGGTCGCCTCAACCCTCACACCGCCCGCACCACCCCAGGCGAGCGCGCTGGAACCCGCAGCTGTCACGCCCGAGCCGCAAGTTGCGGCAGCGGCGCGGATGCCGGATGGCATCGCCGGACCGGTTGCGGCGAAGCCCGATCTGTCGGCTCCCCGAGCGACGGCAAGGGTTCCCGCGCCTCCCCCACCCGCGGCACAACCCGCGAAGAAGGAGCCGTCCGCCCCCGTGATCGCCAAGCCGGACGCGCCACCACCGCTGGATCTCAAGGCGCTGGAGACCCGGCTCAAGGAAACGAAAGCGATCGGCGTGTTCACCAAGCTCACCGTCAAGAATCAGGTCGACGATCTGCTGCAACAGTTCCGGGCGTACTACCAGGGTAAGCTCAAGACCACGCTCGCCGAGCTGCGACGATCGTACGATCTGCTGGTCCTGAAAGTGCTCGCGTTGCTGCAGGACGCCGACCCGCCGCTCGCCAG
>CAYGYQ010000094.1:0-12141 GCA_964354035.1 uncultured Bordetella sp. | reverse complement strand
ATCGTGAGGTAGGAGATGCAGCGGCGGGCGTCGAGCTCAAAGGGCGCGACAATGGCGCCCGTAGGGCAGCTGTCGATGCACGCGCTGCAACTGCCGCAGTGCGCTGTCTGGGGCGGTGTCTCAGGCAGCGGGAGGTCGGTGTAGATCTCGCCCAGGAAGAACCAGGACCCGGCATCGCGCGTCAGGAGCAGCGTGTGCTTGCCCTGCCAGCCGATGCCGGACTTCGCCGCCAGCGCCACTTCCAGCACGGGAGCGCTGTCGGTGAACACGCGGTAGCCGAAGTCGCCGATCGTCGACGCAATCCGGTCGGCGAGCCGCTGCAGCTTGCCGCGCAGCACCTTGTGGTAGTCGCGGCCGAGCGCGTAACGTGCGACGAACGCCTTCGTCGTATCGTCCAGCACCGCCGCGCTCGCCCGTGCCCCGGGCGGCCGGTAGTTCATTCGCGCGGTGATGACGGAGAGTGTTCCCGGAACGAGTTCCCGCGGTCGCGCTCGGGTGGCCCCGTGCCGTGCCATATAATCCATGGTGCCATGCCGTCCGGCGGCCAGCCAGTCGATCAGCCGCCGCTCCGCGACATCGAGGTCGGTGCCGGCGATGCCGATTTCCTGGAAGCCCAGCGCCTCGCCCCAGCGCCTGATGTCCGCGGCAAGCGCTGGCCAGCCCTGTGCTGCGGCGGATGCGTTCTGGCGCGGGCGCGGCGTCTGCATCCGCGAAAGCGTACACCACGAGCGCGCCTGCGTTCCCGCATCATGTCCATCGCCGTCCTCTACCTCCCTGACCCTGCCGCAACGGAAGCGGCGGGAGCACGACTCGCGCGCGCACTCGTGGGCGGGATGATCGTCACCCTGTCGGGCGACCTCGGCGCGGGGAAGACGACGCTCGTGCGCGGATGCCTCAGGGCGCTCGGATGGGCGGGTCCGGTCAAGAGCCCGAGCTATCCATTGGTTGAACACTATCCGCTTTCGAGCTTATACTTCTATCACTTTGATTTTTATCGTTTCGCTGATCCAGGCGAATGGGAGACGGCCGGGTTCGCCGACTGCTTTCAACGGAACACGGTTTGCCTGATCGAATGGCCCGAGCGGGTCGGCAGTCTGTTGCCGGTACCCGACCTCGCCTTGACATTCACGTATGCGGACGATGCCTCATTGTCGGGACGCAACCTGGCGCTTGCTGCGCACACGGAGGCCGGTAAACGATGTCTGACCGCGATGACCTCCACCGGCACGGGCCCGCCGTAGTCGCGATGTCGCTCGAACGCCGGCGCGTCTGCCGGTGGTTGCTGCTGCCGGCGGCGCAACTGGTCGTCCCCTCCGTGGCCTGGGCCAATGTCGCGCGCATCGCGTCGGCGCGGATGTGGCCGGCACAGGAATACACGCGCGTCGTGCTCGAGGCGCCGGTTTCGCTCGCCCACCAGGTCTCGACGCTCAGGGATCCGCATCGCGTTGTCCTCGAGCTCGAAGGCGTGCGACTCACGCCCGAACTCGCGCAACTCCCGACCCGCGTGCAGGCGTCGGACCCGTACATCGCGGCGATCCGCTTCGGGACGAGGGCGCCCGAAACGCTGCGCGTGGTGTTCGACCTCAAATCCGAGGCGCGAACGCAACTGTTCGTGCTGAAGCCGGTGGCCGAGTTCGGGTATCGCGTCGTCCTGGACCTCTATCCGCTGACACCGCTCGATCCGCTGATGGCGCTGCTCGAGGAGAAGCGTGAAGCAACCGGCGCGGAGACGAAGCCCGGCGGAGCGCCGCCGCCCGCCGGCGATTCAAAGCCGGAAGCGAAACCCCAGGGACGGCGACGGATCACCATCGCCCTCGATCCGGGGCACGGCGGCGAGGATCCCGGTGCCGTCGGCCGCCGCGGCACGCTGGAGAAGGACGTCACGCTCGCGATCGGCAGGAAGCTCAAGCGCCTCATCGATGCCGAGCCCGGCATGCGGGCCATGCTGACGCGCGACGACGACTACTACGTGCCGCTCGCGGCCCGCGTGCAGAAGGCGCGCCGCGTCGAGGCCGATCTGTTCGTCTCCATCCACGCCGACGCGTTTCGCGAGGCGCGGGCACGCGGCTCGTCGGTGTTCGCGCTGTCGGAGAGCGGCGCGACCAGCACTGCGGCGAAGTGGCTCGCGCAGCAGCAGAATGCCGCGGATCTGATCGGCGGCGTGAATCTCGACGGCAAGGACCCCGCGCTCGCGCGCACGCTGCTCGATCTGTCGCAGACCGCGCAGATCAGCGACAGCCTGAAGGTCGGACGGCACCTGCTGAACAGCATCGGCGCGATCAACACGCTGCACAAGAGCGCGGTCGAGCAGGCGGGATTCGCCGTCCTGAAGGCGCCGGACATCCCGTCGGTCCTGGTCGAGACGGCATTCATCTCCAATCCCGACGAAGAGCTGAAGCTGCGCAGCGATCGCCACCAGGCGCAGTTCGCCGAATCGATGAGCGACGGCATCCGGCGCTACTTCGCGGCCAATCCGCCGCTCGCGCGCGCGAAGACCTGAACGGTAGAATCGCCGGGTGCTTCGATTCTTCATCACGTTCGTCGTGCTGCAGGCGACGCTGTTCGGCCTCGAGCTCACGCCGTGGGCGCAGCAGTATTTCGTCGTCCCGTGGACCAATGCGCTGGCGGCGATCAGCGCCTGGTTGGTCACGGTGATCGACCCCGATGTCGCGGCGGCGGGCAAGGTCCTGCGCAGCACGGTGAACGGGTTCGCGGTCTCGATCGAGGCAGGCTGCAACGGCATCGAAGCGACCATCGTGCTGGTGGCGGCGATACTCGCGTTCCCCGCGCCGTGGCGGGAAAAGCTCATCGGCCTGGCCGCCGGCATCGTCGCGGTGCAGGGTCTCAACATCGTGCGTGTCATCAGCCTGTTCTATCTCGGACAATGGAACATGCAGGCGTTCGAATGGGCGCATCTCTACGTCTGGCAGGCGCTGATCATGCTCGATGTGCTGGTCGTGTGGCTGGTCTGGGTTCGTCTGCTCCCGAAGGCCGCTGGCGGCGGTCCGGGCGGGCCGAGGGGGGGCTCTGCCGCGTCGGTGGCGGCATGATCACGGGACGAGCGGAGCGCCGAGGGTGACGCCCAGCCCGCTTCGCGGCTTCATCGCCAGGGTTTTCGCGTGGCTGCCGGCGGCATTCGCCGTCTGGTATTTCGCAGCGCCGGTGCTGATGTGGCCGGTGGCGCTGCTCGTCGAGTTGGTCGCGCGCCCGGCGTTCGGTGATCTCGTGCGCGGCGTCGAGCAGGCCGGCTCGGTGCTCACCTTCGCGACGGCGCTCAAGCCCGGCTCGACCTCGACGCGGGGTGCCGAGATCACCGCCGACGTCAACATGCTGTTGTATTCGTTCGGGCTGCCGCTCTATGCAGCGCTGGTGCTCGCCGCGCGCGAGCCGGGCTGGCCGCGCCGCCTGCTCGCAGGCTACGCGGCCCTCGTACCGTTCGTTGCCTGGGGTGTGCTCGCCGACTTTCTGCAGACCGTCGCCATCACGTCGGGACCGCAGATCGCGTCGCAGACGGGATTCGTCGCGTGGCAGCGGGAAGTGATCGCGTTTGCCTATCAGTTCGGCACGCTGATATTGCCGACCGTGGTGCCGGCCGTCGCCTGGGTGCTCACCCATCGCCAATTTCTCGAGCGGTTGAAGCTGAAGACGGGCTGATTCGCTCGTAGGCGCGGCCTTGGCCGCGCTTCCGTTATCGAGGCGCCGTGCAACTTCCGAGCGCGGGCAAGCCCGCGCCCACGAACCTGGTCACAGCACCGTTTTCCCCGCTTTGCGTTCGCGCTCGCGTTCGCGCAGCACGCGCCGTTGCACCTTGCCGGTCGTGGTCATCGGCAGCGCGTCGATGAACTCGATTTCCTTCGGGTATTCGTAGGGCGCAAGGTAACGCCGCACATGCTCGCGGATGTCGTTCTCGAGCGCCGCCGACGGTGTCCGGTCCGCCGCAAGCACGATGAACGCTTTCACGACGTTGCCGCGCATCTCGTCGGGCGACGGGACCACCGCAGCGTTCGCGACCGCCGGGTGGCGGACGAGACAGTTCTCGATCTCCGACGGACCGATCCGGTATCCTGCCGCCTTGAACATGTCGTCGGCGCGGCCCTGGTACCAGAGATAACCCTCGGCGTCGCGTTGCGCGAGGTCGCCCGTGCGGCACCAGTCGCCGGTGAATTTCCGCGCGGTCCCCTCGGGATTCCCGTAGTACTCGAGGAAGAAGACGGGGTCCGGATTGCCATCGGGTGCGATGCGGTTGACCGCGACCTCGCCGATCTCCCCGGCGCCGACCTCGCGCCCGTCGTCGCCGATCACGGCGATGCTGTGGCCGGGGTAGGGACGGCCCATCGAGCCGGGTTTCGCCGGCCACAATTCCTGCGAGTTGCCGACGACGTAATTCATTTCGGTCTGTCCGAACATTTCGTTGATCGTTACGCCGAGTGCGTCGCGTGCCCAGTCGAATACCGCCGTCCCGACGGCTTCCCCGGCGCTCATGACGGTCCGCAGGTGGAGGTCGAAGCGTTCCCTGGGCCGCGGATGGGCCTTCATCAGCATCTTCAGTGCCGTAGGAAACAGGAACGCGTTGCGGACCCCGTATTTCTCGATCAGGCCGAGCGCGCGGTCCGGATCGAACCGCCCGCGATAGCCGACGATCGGCTGGCCGAAATAAAGCGCCGGGAGCAGCGCGTCCATCAGCCCACCGGTCCACGCCCAGTCGGCCGGCGACCAGAAGAGGTCCCCTTCACGCGGGTAGCCGTCATGCGAATGGACGAATCCGGGCAGATTGCCGAGCAGGCATTGCTGCGGCATCAGCGCCCCCTTCGGCGGTCCCGTGGTGCCGCTCGTGTAGACCAGCAGCGCCGGATCGACGGCGCGGGTCGTCACGGGCGCGAAATGGCACGATGCCTGCTCGAGCAGGAACTCGTAGGGCGTGATCCACGCCTCACGCGCGCCGGCGACGCCGACGACATGGGCGAGGCCGGGGCAGCGCTCGCGGATCGACGCGAGGTTCGGCTGCGACTGCGGGTCCACGAACGCAATCCTCGCCGCGGAGTCGAGCAGCCGGTATTCGAGTGCCTCCGGGCCGAACAGGAAGGATAACGGCACGGCAACGGCCCCCAACTGGTAGGCGGCCATGTGCGCGACCACGGTTTCGGGCCGCTGCGGAAGCACGAGCGCGATCTGGTCGCCGCGCCCGATGCCCAACGCAGCGAGGGCGTTGGACAGCCGATTCACGTTCTGCTGCAGATCCCAGAACGTGAACGCGGCACGCGCCCCCGACTCGTCCTCCCAGTACAGCGCAAAGCGCGAGCGATCGTTCGCCCAGCGCGCGCAGCAGGCCTGCGCGATGTTGAATTCCGCGGGCACGTTCCAGCGGTGCGCCGCACAGATTTCGCGGTAGCGATCGACCGCCATCCGGCTGTGGTCAGGCGGCTGGGCCGGACCCGGCCGCAGCGGTTCCCGGCGCCACGGGATCGGCGACTGTCCAGACCCAGTCGGCATGGCGTTCGAGCACGCGCCCGTACCGGATCGTGCGTGGCGAAGCCCCCGTCCGGAGCGTGTACTGCTTGGACGCGTGGTACTCGACGGCGGGAACGATCAAGGACTGCACCGGCGGCTCGCCCTCGCGTCGACTGAACGAAAGGAAGAGACCCTGGAACTCGCGCCCCGTGATGGTCGGAATCTCGCCATTGACCGAGTAATCGGACTCCCGCACCTTGCGCAGTTCGCACAGGTCGGCGTTGACCAGCGCATTCGCAATCAGCTGCAGTCCGATCTCCGCCTCCTGGGCAGAAAGGCGGCGCATGCGCCGGGTGATCCCCAGGACCCACCCTTCCTGGTCGCGGCGGCGGATCGCCACCAGCGTGTTGAGCGTGAGCTCCGTCGCGGCACCCATGGGCGCATTGAGGCGGAAGCCCGAGGCGCTGATGTCCTTCATCTCCCAGATGTTGCCGGGTGCCGTGAACGCGGGGGGCCGCTCCAATCCTGACCGCAGCCCCGCACCGGGCCCGCGCGTGCGCCCGAAGACTGCGAGTTCCATCGTACTGCCGAAGCTGCGGCCACTGCCGGCAGGCGCGACCGCGGGCATGTCGTCCCGGCGCAGATGCGTGCAGATGGCGGGAAAGCCGACTATGGCGTCGACGGGGCCGGAAGCGAGTTTGCGTTCCCCGCGCCTTGCCAGCGGCCGGTATTCAGGATCGATGCGGCTCGCGAGCTTGTTGAAGAGCGCGAACTGTTCGCGATGCAGCGAACTGCTCTCGGAACCATGCTCGTTCCTTACTGCCTGCTCCAGCACGGTCCGGTTCTGCACGAGCAGTGCGTGGAGCGGCCGCAGGTCGACGAACAGCACCCGGCCGTCGAGAGGCGCGAGCGAGCGGCGCCGCAACCCGGTGCTTCCGGCGAGGTCGACGTAGAACGTGGTCGACGACGTCGGCGTCACCGTCAGGCGCAGCGGTTGGCACCAGCCGTCAAGCTGCTCGGCGATCCATTCGACCTCCTTCGGCGTCAGATTGCCGGGATTGGCAAGGTGCAGCAGCAAGGTCATCAGGAACTCGCGCTCGATCGTCGTCGGCCCGCCCATCGGGGTGAGGCGAAGCGGCTCCCGCTCGAACCGATGCCCGCACGCGCGCATGAAAGTTCCGAACAGTCCGCTCCATTTCGCCGCATCCCAACGCTCGCAACGATAGAGCCGGAGCTTCGCGTCCTGGCGCATACATGCGATCTGGCGCCCCGCGAGCCCCGGCAGGAGCGCGCGCCATTTGCTGCTGGGGGACTGATCGCCGACATCGCGGGCAAACGCTGCGTAGCACTCCTGGAATCCCTGCGCCAGCTCGAACAGCGCCTGCCAGAGCTGATCCCCGATTTTCGCGGAGCGGCCCACATGCTGGACGTACTGCGCCGTCAGGGTTTGCGCGAGGCCGTTCGCATAGGTGTCGACGCTGAAAACCGCTTCGAGGGCCGATGGCCCGCGCCGCGCCGTGCGTTCGGCGAGCGCGCGCAGTTCGGCGACGATGCTGCGCTGTGCGAGGAGCGGATCGTTGGCCGGAAGGGTCGGCAGCCAGCGCTCGGCGGAGCGGGGATCGCCGAGGGGACCTGAGGATGTTTTGCGGAATATGGGCATCGGGGTGATGGGCGGCGTCCGGAAGTGCCCCGCAAGAAACAAGCCCCCGCCGTTGTGGTGCACGATCGGGGGACCGTGGTGTTCCCCGTCGCTGGCGACGGGGCGTATCGCCGCGCGGCGCGCCGACCGTCGTTTGCACGGGACCCTCGGGGGAGATCATCACCGAAAGCCGGCCGTCGGGCAATAGTGCGGCCGCATCTGGCACGCATCGTGCATGGTACCGCCCGTGCTCCACAGCTTGAACCGCGGTCGCAAATTCACTTCCGGCGCCGGGTGCAAGCCCGCAATGCAACGGGAAGCCCTTGATTTGCAGACTTGTGCAGCACAGCCCAAACCACGCAAGTGACGCAGAACGCTAGGGAACGACGACGATGGGCATTCTGATAACAGCACCCGCTCGCCGCCGCGAGCTGCCGGTGGAGCTCGCTGAAGTGCCCGCGGCCGCGGGTGATGTGCGCAACGCGCTGCACATTCGCGAGGTCGTCCGGATCACCGGCTTGCGCCGCGAACAGCTTTACATGTGGCAGCGCCGCTATAACTTTCCGGCGCCGCTGCG
Organism: uncultured Bordetella sp.; assembly: GCA_964354035.1. Taxonomy (GTDB): domain Bacteria; phylum Pseudomonadota; class Gammaproteobacteria; order Burkholderiales; family Casimicrobiaceae; genus CAIWHR01. The sequence goes on along the minus strand of CAYGYQ010000094.1, from coordinate 4,477 downwards.
CGACGGCTTCGGTGATCGCGTTTATCCGCCGGACCAGGTCGCGCGCCTGAAGCTCATCAAGCAGTTGCTCTCGGAAGGCTGGCGCGCGGGCGCCGTGGTGCCGCTGACCGAGTCGGTGCTGCAATCGATGCTGGGACTCACGGTCGAGGATCCGGCGCCGCTGCCGGGCGAGATCGAGGGTGCCGTCAAACTGCTGGCGCAGCATCGCATCGGCGAGCTGCAGAATCATCTGTCGAAACTGCTGGCAGGGCAGGGAATGCGCAACTTCCTCGAGGCGACGCTCATTCCCCTGAACGAGGCCGTGCACGAGAGGGTCGTGCGTGGCGAGATGGAAACCTTCCAGGAGCTGCGCTTCGGCGATCTGGTGCACCGCCTGCTGCGCGACGTGACGCGGCTCGTCCGCCCTTCCCGCGATGCGCAGCACGTGCTGCTCGCCACTCCGCCCAACGATCCGAACCCGCTTGGCCTCGCGATCCTGGAATTGCTGCTGTTCACCGAGGGTGTCAACTGCCTCACGCTGGGCGCAGGCGTGCCGGCGCAGGAAATCGCCGGAGCGGCCTCGGCCTACAAGACGAGCCTGGTCGTGCTGCTGTTCGATCGGGGAATCTCGGGCAAGATCGCCGGCCAGGAGATTCGCTCGCTGCGCGCCGAATTGCCGTCGGAGATACCGCTGGTGGTCAGCGGGCGTGCCGTGAACCTGCTGGCCAAGCCGATCGTCGACGTGCAGACCGCGGCTGATTTCAGTTCCATCATGGCGACGATGCGCGCACGGGGGATCACCTCGGCGCCCGCGTCACCCGCGCTGCAGGCGGTGCCGTTGCCCGCCACGATGCACGGACTGTTGCCGGAGAGTCCTGCGCGGGCGTAATCTGCGCGGGTGAGTCCTGGCACCGGCACCCCCGCAGTTCCCCCGCATGCAGCGCGCGGGCGCATCACGCATGCGATGTGGCACACCATAGGTCTGATCATCGCGGCGCTGCTGGCCTACGCGCTCTGGCGCGGCTATCAAAATCCCGACCTGCTGCTCGACCTCTCCGCGCTGCGGCTTTGCTGATAGGGTGAACGCGGCTGCAGCGAGCGGTCAGACCCACCGGCGCATCCACGACGCCGTTGCCTCGGCATCGTCGTATTTTTCCCCGTCCAGGCCGGCCGCCACGCGCCGCCTGTCATCCGGTGTCCGGTTCTGCGACAGCTTGAGCTTGGCGTCGAACCGTTTCACCCTGATCCGAAAGCCCACGATGGCGCCAACCATCGCCGCGAGCCGTTCGGGGTCGAGGCCGAGCTTCCAGGGCGTGTCGCGGCCTGCTTCGAAGCGGTGAATCATCAGGTCGAGCACGGCGCGTGTCTCGGTGGCATCGCGCGCGAGCTCGATCGTGCCGTGCGCGTGGGCGATCGCATAGTTCCACGTCGGCACCGCGCTGGAAGGATCGGCGTACCACGACGGCGAAACGTACGCATGCGGCCCGTGGAAGATCGCGATCGATTCCGCGCCGGCGGCGATCTGCGCGTGCGGATTGGCGCGGGCGAAATGGCCGAACAGCGTGCCGTGCGGCTCGCGGTCGGCAACATGCAGCAGCGGCAGGTGCGTCACCAGCGGCTCGGGCGAGTGCGGCGTGATCAGCGTCGCGAACGGGTGGTCGTGAACCAGCCGGGCGATCGTCGCGCGATCGCGCGACGCGAAGTGTTCCGGGACGTAGAGGCTCATCTGCGCCTGCGGCCGGGAGCGGTCACTGGCGCGACGAACGAGCGGCATCCACCGGCGCACCGGCACCGCCGCCGCGCGGCGCGAACAGCGCCAGCGCATCGGCGGCAATAAAGCTGTAGCGATGGCTGCAGAACTCGCAGGTGACGCCGACCATTCCCTGCTCGGCCAATATGCTCTCGATTTCGGCACGGCCGAGCATTCTGAGCGCATTGGATACCCGCTCGGCGGAGCAAGCGCAATGAAAGCGCGCGGCGCGCGGTGCGACCACGCGCAGGTCGTGGTCGGGAAAGCGCGCGGCGAGCAGCGTCTCGACGCCCGTTGCTCCGAGCAACTCGGCATCGCCCAGGTCAAGCCGGGATACCACCTGTCGCCACGCGAGGTCGTCCCCGGGACCGGCGCTTGGCATCCGCTGCAGCAGCAAGCCACGCACCCGCGTCGCGTCGGCGGCGAGCACCAGGCGGCTGTCGATCTGCTCGGAGGTGGTGAGGTAGTGCTCGATCAGCGAGCCAATCGACGCCGCCTCGAGCGCGACGATCCCCTGGAAGATCGGTCCGCCGTCCTTGGGGTCGAGCATGATCGCCAGGCGGCTCGCCGCCGGATCCCCCGCGAGCACCTGCAGCGGAGCGTCGTCCGGCAAGGCGCCTGCGGCGTCGCGCCACTGCGCGGTGGCGCGCAGACCGAGGTCGGCCGTGCATTCGACGACCAGGAGACTGACCGGACCCGCCGCCTGCAGCTGAACGATCAGCGTCCCCTTGAAGCTCAACGTCGAGGCGAGCAGCGCGGACGCGGCAAGGAGCTCGGCCAGCACCCGGCGCAGCGCGGGCGGATAGGGATGCTGGCCGAGGATCTCGCGGCAGGTGTCGTCGAGGCTCACCAGCGCGCCACGGATGGCCGCGCGCTCGAACATGAAGCGCGTGACGTGGTCGGCGAAGCGGGTCGGAGTGGCCACCGGGCCGCTCATCCCTGGCGCTTCACGGGGACGGTGTACAGCGTCATCGGCAGGCCGGAGTTCCGGTCGAACGTCGCCCCGGCGGTGATGCCAACGCGAGCGACGGCAGCGGCCGTGCGCAGCTTCGGATACTCCGCATGCATCGCGCCCAGCGCAAACTCGCGGCCGGAGCCCACCGCCCAGTAGCGGGTGTACTCGAATACCTCGCGCATCGAGTAGACGCCGAAGATGCCATGCTCGTTCGCGACCAGCGCCGTCACCTGCGTCGATTCGTAGGGGTCGTCCTCCTCCTCTTTCGGATTGAGGAAGTGCTGCTCCTTCAGTATCGGGTGCAGCTTGCGGAAGGTCTCGAAGATCGCCGCCTTGGTCGAGAAGTCGAGATCACCGTGAGCTGCGAGCAGGCTCTCGAACACGAGCTGGTGGGCGGCGCTTCCGCACAGTCCGATGTACGTGCCCTGGTAATGGACGATCTTCTCCGAGGTCCGGTCGAACTCCGCGGAAAGCCGCGTGTCGCCGAACGTGGTGAGCGAATCGGCGGCGATGGCGACTTCATCTTTCTTGCGGACGGCAACGAGGGTGGTCATGGGCTTTCGCGGGGAATGGCGCGGCGGAGAGGCGATTCGCCGCGGAAAAGCGGACAATTATACCGCCCCGCGCCCTGCGCTCGCGAACGCAGACGGCGCCCGCAGCTCCGCCGCCGGCGGCAGCCGCGCCGGATCCCACGCGGCGATGGCCCATGACCAGAAATCGGCGGGGCAGGCCGGAGCGTCGGCCTTTCCCGGCAAGCGTTGCCCGAGCAGGCGCCACGCCGCGGCGAGCGCGGGCAGCGGGTCTTCCGGCAGCGCCGCGGCGCCGGTCTGCTTGGACAGCTTCTCGCCGACGGCGTTGAGCGCTACCGGCACATGCAGATAGGACAGCGGCGCGTAACCGAGGAGTTCCTGCAGGTGGATCTGGCGCGGCGTAGACGCGAGGAGGTCGGCCCCGCGCACCACGTGCGTGATGTCCTGGAGCGCATCGTCGACGACGACCGCGAGCTGGTAGGCGTAGAGCCCGTCCGCGCGCCGCACCACGAAGTCGCCGACAGCGCGCGCGAGATCCTGGGTCTGCGGTCCCTGGAGGCGGTCGTCGAATGCGATGCGCGCGCTGCCCACGCGCACCCGCCAGGCGCGCGCCGGACGGTCGCCCCGATCCGCCGCCATTCCATTGCGGCAGGTTCCCGGATAGACGCGCTCGCCGCCGGGCCCCGTCGGGGCGGTCGCGAGCTCGCGGCGCGAACACGCACACTCGTAGAGGTGCCCGTTGCTGCGCAAGCGCTCCAGCGCGGCGGCATAGTATTCGTCGCGCTCCGCTTGGCGCGAGACCTCGCCATCCCAGGTGAATCCGTAGTGCTCGAGCGTCGCGAGAATCGCCGCTTCGGCGCCGGGTCGCGATCGGGGTCGATCGACGTCCTCGATGCGCAACAGCCATTGGCCGCCGGCGGCGCGCGCGTCGCAATGGCTGGCGACGGCCGCCACCAGCGAACCGAAGTGCAGCGGCCCGGTGGGCGAGGGGGCAAAGCGGCCGCGGTGCTGCGGTCGGGGCGAAACGGGTCGGGCGCTCACCGCACCGGGATGGGCGATGGCAGGGCGCTGATTTTCGCGGCAGCGGCCGGCGCGTCCCAGTGCCAATAGCGGCCGATCGCGGCCACGACGGCGCTCGGATACTCGGGCTGCCCGAGGCTGCCGTTGTAGCGTCCCAGCGCGCGATACAGGTCGCCGGTCTCGACGTTGAGATAGTGGCGCAGGATCACGCAGCCGTAGCGCAGGTTGGTGCGCAGGTTGAAC
>CAYGYQ010000093.1:0-12160 GCA_964354035.1 uncultured Bordetella sp. | reverse complement strand
CTCAGTGGAGCGAGCAACGATGTTGGGGCGCGGTGTGCGGCAACGGCCAGCAACCAGTGGCCGACCAGTCCGCAGCAGCCCATCAAGGCGAACCACATCCAATGGGTCGCGGGCATCGGTTGCCAGACGAAAGGCATGGCGAGGGTCATCAACCCCGCACCCACAAGCGAAGCGTAGAACACGCTGACCACGGCGTCATCGTCGTGCCGCACCACGCGTGTCAGCACCTGGTAGATCGCATAGCTCAACGCCATCAGCAACGGAAAGACGATGGCGCCACCCGCCTGCGCAAACGCCGGTCGAATGACGACCATGACGCCAACGAGACCCAGCGCAAGCGCCGCTAATTGCCGTCGGTTGAGCCGCTCTGCGAACGCGTAGTACGAAATGACCGCAACGATCACCGGTGACACATAGGACAAGGCGTAGGCGTCGGCCAGCGGCAACGTGCGCAGTCCCGCGAACATCGCCGCGGTGGCCCCGATCAGCGTGAGGCCACGCGCCAGTTGCAGGCCGGGGCGCTTCGTCGCCAGACGTCGCCAGCCGGAGTGGAGCGGGATGACGAGCAGCGGGAGCAGGCTGAAGGCGTAGCGGCCCCAGACGGCCTGGAGCGGGTGGATGTCGCCAACGACCAGGCGCTTGGCGATCGTGTCGAGCAGCGTAAAGCACAGGACCGCCAGCAGCATGCACACTGCGCCCGACCATGCCGGTCGCGAAATGCCAAGGGAAGGTCTCCGTGCCAGCGACGGAGCGCTCACGCGAAGGCGAGCAGCCGGCGCGGCGTCGCTACGAGAATCTGCGTTACGTCGTCATCCGACAAGCCGCGGCGTCGCATGAGCGGCACCGCATTCTCCAGCAGGTGGCCATAACCGTGGCCGCCGAAATGCCGCAGCCGCGTTCGGGTGCAGATGTCGTGCGCGACGACGATCCTGCACCCATGACCACGGCGCACGAGATCGACGATGTGGCGCACGCGCTGACCGTCGTTCGGCAGATCGACGTCAGCGAATGGATAGTAGCTCGACTCGATGCCGAAGAAATCGAACTCGAGGACCACGCCGGTATCGGCCACCCGCTCCATGTCGTCGACGTCGAACAACGTGCGGTCGACATGGCTCACGATGACGCGCTCGATGTCGGCCCCTGCCTCGCGCAACGTGGCGATGGCCTCCAGCGTTCCGTCCAGCGTGCGTGGCGGGTGCACGTTGATCGCGGCGCCGGTCGCTTGTTGCGCCTGCGCCGCGGCGACGAGCGAGCGGCGTTCGACCGCGGTGCAAGGCGTCGACAGGCCGATCTCGCCCAGAATGCCGGCACGAACGCCCGAGTCGCCGAGGCCTTCGTGCACGGCCCGAACCATCGCCGCCGTCGTATCGTCGACGCTGCGATTGCGCTCATCCGGGCCGAGGTACGCCTCGACGTACGGTCCGCTGCCGGCGATGATGTGCAGGCCGCTGCGTCGCGCGATCTCCGCAAGGCCGGCCGGGTCGGGCGCAATGCCCTCGCAGGTGAGCTCGACGACAGCCGAACCGCCGGCCGCGCCGAAGCGTGCCAACTCGCTGGCTGCGAGATCCCGATCATTCAGCACGTGATGGCCGGCGTGGCCGCACCACTGGTGGCGAATCTCGAAGAGGTTGTCGAGCCGGATCTCGACGGGCGGCAGGCGCTGCGCGGCGAGCTCAGGCGCCGTCAGGTCGCAGAGCACGTGCTCGTGCATCAGTGTGGGTCCCAGCAATTCGGGGGCGAGAGGCCCGAGAACCGTCTGGATAGTTCCGGGCCGCGGACTCACGCCGGTCTCGTCAGGCGGAACAGGCGGGCGGGATTGGCGCAGACAGCGAGCCGCAGCGTAGTCTCAGGCGCACCGGAGAGCTTGAGCGACCACAGGAACTCGCGCAGGCCCTCGACCGGCGGCGGCAGCACGGCGACGCCGCAATCACCGGAGAGGACAACCTGCTCCGGCGGCACCGCGGCAATCAGCTCGGTGAGACGAGGGAGCGTGACTGGATCGACGCGGTGCTTCTCCGCGTCGACGTGGGTGAGGCCGACCTGCGTTGCGTGCGTCACGAAGAAGAACGAAAACTCAACGCAAGCGCCGAGCGCGGTCAAAGCACGCACTTCATCGGGCGTGAAATAGTTCGCGGGGCACAAGATGCGCGTCACGCCGTGCGACTTCGCAATATCGACCAGGCGCAGGGTTTCCGCAGCGCTCAAATGACCCGTGTTGAGCACGATGTCGTGCGCCGCGACGAGATCGAGAATGGCCGCCAGTGCATCCGGCAGCGGCCCACGCTCGGGGATGGCCAGGCACGCAGCGACGTACGCCGCGTCGCGCCCTTCCGCTTGCGCCACCGCGCGCGTGTGGTGGGTGGGAAGCGAAACGAAGCGCGCGCCGTCGGCGGCATGACGATCCTCGCCGTCTGGGTAACCGACGCCGATGGCGGCACGGACCACTTCCACCGACAGACCGCCGACCTGAGGCTCGAGAATGACGCCCCCGAAGACCTCGACGCCGAGGTGGCCCAGCCGCCGCCGCGCGAGCGCGGCATAGCCGACGCTCGAACAGAAATTGTCCATGAGGCCGATGGCGCGCATGCCGGCCGCTGCCGCTTGCTCGACCGCCTCGAACACGTCGACGCTGCGACCGTTGAGATGGGGGCAGGCATGAACGTGGCCGTCGACGGCGCCGATCAGGAGATGCGCACCGGGTCGCGCGGACGCCGCGTGTACCGCGCCATGGCCGGGACCGGGCGACTCCGAAGCCACTCCAGCGATGTCATCCATGCCGCCCCTCCTCAATGCCGCAGAATCTTGCTCACGAATTCCCGGGTCCGCGGCTGCCGCGGCGCATCGAAGATCTGCGCCGGTGTGCCGGACTCGACGACGTGGCCCTTGTCCATGAAGAACACCTTCGACGACACCTCCCGCACGAAAGCCATTTCGTGCGAGACGAAAAAGATCGTCATGCCGTCCGCGGCGAGCAGGCGGATGACGTCGAGCACCTCGTTCACGAGCTCGGGATCGAGCGCCGAGGTCACCTCGTCGAGCAGCACGATCTCGGGCTTGAGTGCCAGCGCACGCGCGATCGCAACGCGCTGCTGCTGGCCGCCGGACAACTGGTCCGGATACGCGTCAAGCTTGTGGCCGAGGCCGACGCGCTCGAGCAATTGCCTCGCATAGCCTTCCGCCTCGGCAGGGGGCTGGCCCTTCACCCTCACCGGCGCGATCGTGACATTGGCCAGCACGCTCATGTTCTGGAACAGGTTGAATTGCTGGAAAACGATCGCCATGCGCGAGCGCAGCTGCCGCACCGCCGCCTTGCTGTGATAGTCGACTTCCTGGCCGTCGAGGCGGACGGTGCCGGCGGCCGGCGGCAGCAAGCCCACCAGCACGCGCAAGAGCGTGCTCTTGCCCGAGCCCGAGGGCCCGATCAGGCTGATGATCTCGCCTTTCTCAACGCTGAAGGTGACGCGCTCGAGCACGGCTACGTCGCCGTAGTTCGCGCGGAGGTCAATGAGTTCGAGTTGGGGCAAGCCTGGCTCCCATCCAGCGGCCGAACCGCGCGAGCGGCCACGAAAGCACGAAATACAGCACGAGAATGGTACCGAACGTCAGCGCGGCCGGAAAGCCCTTGTTGGCGAGCACCTTGCCGGCGAACGTGAGCTCGACCACGCCGATCTGGCTCGCGAGCGCAGTGTCCTTGATGAAGAGCACGAAAAAGCTGAACGCCGGCGGCAGCATCACTTTCCACGCCTGCGGCACCACGATGTAGCGCAACGTCTCGAGATAGCTGAAGTTCATCGCCGCCGCCGCATCCCACTGGTTGCGGTGGACCGAATCGAGTCCCGCGCGGACGATTTCCGTGATGAACGCGGTGGCGATGAGGCAGACGCTGAACAGCGCCACCGCGAACATCGAGACGTCGAGCTTGAGCGCCTGGAACGCGAAGAACACGAGCATCAGCGTGACCAGGAACGGAATGCGCCGGAAGGCCTCGGTGAAGACGTTCATGAGTATGCGCAGCGGCGCGAGCCGCCAGTCGGCGGTCCGGCGCGTCACGGCCAGCACGAAACCGAGCGCGAAGCCCAGGCCGCAGCCGACGAGCGAAAGCAGGAACGTCGCCGCAAACGCCTGCAGCAGGAACAGCACGTTGTAATAGCCGAAGAACTTCGGGGCCTGCTCGATGATCTGCTGCAGCATCGCGGCGCCTATAGGAGCTTCATCTGCGCGCGGAAGAACCGGCGCCCGACCCCGGCCAGCAGCAGCGTGGCGATGAAGGTGATGACGATGTAGATTACCGCGGCGACGAGAAAGACTTCCACCGAGCGGAAGGTCTCGCTGTTGATGTTGAACGCGCGGCCGGTCAGCTCTTCGACCCCGAACACCGCCGCCATCGACGTGCCCAGCGTCATCAGGATGTAGAGGTTCGATAGCGGCGGGAAGAGCGTCCGCATGACGTGCGGGAAGATCACGAAGCGCACCGACTGCATGCGCGTGAAGCCAAGCGTCTCGGCTGCCTCGATTTCCGCCCGGTGCGCGGACGCGAAGCCGGCGAGCTGGACCTGTGTCAGGTACGCGCCGGCGTTGAGCGTCATCCCCATCAGCACCGCGGCGTAGGGGGACAGCAGGATGCCCCACTCGGGCAGCGCGAAGAAGATAAAGTAGATCTGGACGAGCTGCGGCGTATTGGTGAAGAAGCTCACGTACGCATCGACGGGGCGGCGCACCCAGGCGCCACCGTAGGTCTTGGCCATCGCGCCGAAGAGCCCGATGACCATGCCGCCACAGAACGCGAGAAAAGCGATCTGCAGCGAGAGCCACGCGCCCCCGAAGAGGTAGGGGACGCGCGGCCAGATGGCGCCGAAATCGAGGACGAAATTCACGTGCGGCGAGGCGCCGTGGTCAGCCCCTGCGCCGCCGGCACCGGCCGGCACACTCGCCGGACCGGAACACCGCCGCGGCCGGAGGCGTCAGCCCAGTTCTTTCCAGAGCGGAGTCGCCTTCGGATCGTGCAGCATCGGCGCACCGAACCACTTCTGCCACGCCTTGTCGATGACGCCGCTCGCGTTGAGCTCCTTCACGACACTGCTGAGCCTCGCGCGCAGCGCTTCGTTGCCCTTGGCGACTCCGATGCCGCAGAAGTACACGTCGACGGGTGTGGCGACGGTAATCCACTCCACCTTGTGCGTTTTCGTGTGCTCGGTCAGGAAGTCGAGGACGTCGACCATGCCGTCGGCGCGATCCTGCGCGATCGCGCGCACGGCATCGGGGTAGTTGTCGAGCAGCAGCACCTGCGCCTTCGGCAGCTTCTCGGCGATGAACTTGACCGGCGTCGTTCCGCGCACCTGGACGAGGCGCACCTTCGGATCGTCGAGCTCCTTCCAGTCTTTCCAGCCCGTCTTCTTGGTGGTCAGCACGCCCATGACCTCGGTGTAGACGGGAACGGTGTAGTCGATCGCCTTGGCGCGTTCCGCGGTCCACGTCATCGCGCCCATTACCATGTCGATCTTGCCGCTGTTGACGAAAGGAATGCGGTCGGGCGAGCCCACCTGCACGATCTCGAGGGAGAGTCCCATCTTGGCGGCGATCGCCCTGGCGATGTCGACGTCGACGCCGTCGATCTCGTTCTTGGCGTTGAAGAGGCCGAGCGGCGGCAGCGTGGGGTTGATGCCGACGATGAGCTTCTTCGACGCGATGATTTCGTCTAGCGTGCGCGCGGCCGCGACCGGCGCCGCCAGCGTCGCGACGACCGCGACGCCCATCATTGCGCCGGCCAACCATGTTTGCAACCTGTTCATCTGTCCTCTCCTTCGCGCTTGTAAACGTTCTCGAGATCAGTATACTTCACGTATACGATGAGTATCTTGAGTATCTAAACACCTCGGCATCCGCGTGTCAAGCGATTCTGCCAGCGACCCCTCCGGACCCGCCGTCCCGGCGAGCGGCTTGCGCATCGGCTCCGGCGAGCGCGGCCAAGCCGTCGAGTTTTTCTTCGACGGGAGGGCGGTTCGCGCCTATGCCGGAGAGAGCGTCGCTTGTGCGTTGTTCGCCGCGGGCATTCGCGCGTTGCGGGTGAGCCCGCGCACCGCTTCCGTGCGCGGCATGTTCTGCCTGATGGGGTCGTGTCAGGAGTGTGTCGTCGTGGCAGGCGGGCGGCGTGTGGCGGCGTGCCAGGAGCCGGTGCGCGCGGGGCTCGACGTGCGTAGCGACGCCGGAGGCGGCACGCGATGAGTGCGAGCGCGCGTGCCTTCGACATCGCGGTGATCGGCGGCGGTCCCGCGGGGATCATGGCGGCGGTCGCGGCGCGTCGCCACGGCGCGTCGGTGGTGCTCCTCGACGAGACCCCGGCCGCCGGCGGCCAGGTGTACAGGACAACCCCCGCCGCATTCGCACGGGACAAGTCGGCCACCGCCGAACAGATCGCGGGCGATCGCCTGCGCGCGCTGCTGGCCCGCAGCGGTGCCGTCACGATGTTCGGGTACAAGGTCTGGAGCGTGAGCTCCGGATTTCGCGTCGACGCCATTGGTGCCGACGGACCGGTTGCCTTGAGCGCGCCGAGACTGGTCGTCGCCACCGGCACGAGCGAGCGGGTCGTGCCGTTCCCGGGGTGGACGACGCCGGGCGTGATCGGCCTCGCCGCGGCAACGCTGCTGCTCAAGTCGCAACGGATGCTTCCGGGACGCGCGACCATCGTCGCCGGCTGCGGCCCGCTGCTGGTCGCGGTGGCGGCCGGCATCCTCAAGGACGGTGGGCACGTCGTCGCGGTGATCGATGTCGCCGCGCCAAAGGACTGGCTCATGCGGCTGCCGGGGTTGCTCTCGCGACCGGATCTGCTCGCGCGCGGCGCGCGCTGGCTCGCCGCCCTCCGCGCCGCCGGCGTTCCGCTGCTTTCACGGCATGCGCTATCCGCGGTATGCGAGCGGGGCGACGCGCTCGAAGCGACGGTCGCGCGCGTCGACGCGGACGGCACCCCGATCGCGGGGACCGAAAGCAAGCTGCTGGCCGATTGCGTGGCGGTGGGCAACGGACTCACTCCGGGCAGCGATGTCTCGCGCGTGCTGCGGGCACAGCATCGGTATGATGCGGCACAAGGCGGCTGGATTGCCGCCACGGATCCCTGGGGCCGGACGTCGGTCGCTGGCCTGTACGTAGTCGGGGACGGCAGCGGCATCGCGGGGGCGGCAGCCGCCGAGCATCATGGCGAGCTTGCGGCACTGGCCGCGTTGAATGATTCGGGCCGCCTGCCGGTCGCAACCTTCAAGCAGACGTCCGCGCCCGCACGCCGTCGCATGGACAGGGCGCGGCAGTTCGGCGGCACGATGGCGGGATTGATGGCGCTGCGCCCAGCGCAGGTCGCCGCCATTCCTCCGGAGACCATCGTGTGCCGCTGCGAAGACGTGACCCGAGGCGAGATCGACGCCGCCGTCGATGGCGGCGCGCGGGAGGTGAACCAGGTCAAGGCGTGGACGCGCTGCGGCATGGGTCCTTGCCAGGGTCGGAGCTGCGGCGACGTCGTCGGCGAGCTCGTCGCCCGGCGCGTCGGCGGACGCGAGGCGGCAGGGTATTTCACCGGCCGGCTGCCGCTGCGGCCGGTGTCGCTCGAAGCGGTGACCGGCGCGTACGTGTACGCCGACATTCCGGTTCCGAAGGCGGCGCCGCTATGAGCGCCGCCGGGCCGTCCCAAGGAGCGAATTGCTCCCTCTCGGAGGGAAGGCGCGCAGCGTCAAGGGTGCACCAATGAGGGCGTTGCGGCCATCGCCGACCTGCTTCCACCGCACGGGAGAACAGCCGCGATGAGCGAGCGCTACGATGTTGCCGTGATCGGCGCTGGGGTCATGGGGGCGAGCGCCGCGTTGTTTCTGGCGCGCGGCGGAATGAAAGTCCTGTTGCTCGATCGCGGCCAACTCTGCCGTGAGGCCTCCGGGGTGAATGCCGGCACCCTGACACTGCACATGACCCGAGCCGCGCTGATTCCCTATGCGCAGGCCGGCTGGCGGATGTGGACATCGGCCGCGCAATGGCTCGGTTCCGGCGTCGACGCCGTCGCGACGGCAGGTTTGTCGCTGGCCTTCACCGACGCCGAAGTCGAAATGCTGGAGACGCGCGCAGCGGTGCGCCGGGAGCATGGCGCCGATATCCGCATCATCGACCCGCGGCGCGCCGTCGAATTGGAACCCGGCTTGAATCCGCAACTGCTGAGGGCGGCCTGGTGCGAAACCGATGGCTATGCGTCCGCCTACCTGACCGGACAGGTTTTTCGGCACGCGCTGGTGCAGGCGGCGGTCACGATTCTGGAGCAGCGGCGCGTTGTCGGCCTCGAGAGCAGCGATCGCGGATTCACCGTTCGCGGCGCAGGCGGCGATGCCTGGCTCGCGTCGCGCGTCGTCCTTGCGGGCGGCGTCTGGCTCGGGCAGATGCTGGCCTGGCTCGGCGTCAGCATTGCGGTGAAATGCCTCATCAACCAGCTCATCGTCACCGAGCGCATGCGCCCGGTGATGCGCACGGTCCTAAGTGTGGCGAGCGGCCTCCTGTCCTTGAAGCAGTTCGGCAACGGCACGGTGCTGATCGGCGGCGGCTGGCAGGGTCTCGGCGATCCGGAGCGCGGCGGTGTCGAAACCCTGCCCGACAACCTGATCGGCAACCTGCGGCTGGCGCGATGGACGGTACCGGCGCTGGCCGAAGCGCGCATCACGCGGATCTGGCTGGGACTCGAAGCGGAGACGGCGGACGCTATGCCGCTCCTCGGTCCGGTCCCCGGCGTGCGCGACGCCTGGGTCATCGGCAGCGCGCACTCCGGCTACACCAGTGGACCCTATCTTGGCCGGCTGCTGGCCGAGTGCATGCTCGGACGCGACCCTTCGTCCCCGCTGTTCGACCCGGCGCGCCTCGTCGGCGTGCCGTTGCCTCACTGAATGGAGCACGCGATGGTTCCTTCCCGACCCAATCGATTTCACGGCATCTACACCGCCACGATCTGTCCGCTGGCGGCTAACGGCACCATCGACGAGGCCGCGCTCGCGACCCACCTCGTCGACGCGGTGGCCACCGACGGCATCGTCGGCGTGCTGATCAATGGCCACGCCGGCGAGAATTTCCTGCTCTCCCGCTCGGAAAAGAAGCGCGTGGTGGAGATTGCGCAGGCCACGATCGGCCAGCGTGCGATCCTGGTCTGTGGCATCAACGCCGAGAGCTCGCTCGCGGCCGCAGACCATGCGCGCGACGCCGAAGCGGCGGGCGCCGACGTGCTGCTGGTGTTTCCGCCGTTCTCGTGGGCGCTGTCGCAGGACGCGACGATGGCGCTCATTCATCACCGCCACGTCGCCGCCGCCTCGAAACTGCCGCTGATGCTCTACCAGGCGGGCGTTGGCACGCACGCGCTGGCGTACAACCAGGAGACTTTGGCCGCTCTGGTGCAGCTGCCGAACGTCGTCGGCATCAAGGAAGGAAGCTGGGAAAGCGCGCGCTACGAAGCCAATCGGCGACTGGTCCGGCGGATCGCACCGCAGGTCGCGGTGATGGCCTCCGGCGACGAGCACCTGCTGACCTGCATGGCCATCGGCAGCGAGGGCAGCCTCGTCAGCCTCGCCGTGCTGGTGCCCGATCTCATCGTCGCGCTGGATCGCGCTATTGCGGCGTCGGACCTTGCCACTGCGCGCCGGATCAACGACCGCATCTACCCGCTGGCCACGGCGATCTACGGCACCGCACCCGGGGCGCACGCCAACGCCCGCCTCAAGGCTTGCCTTAAGCTCCTTGGCCGGCTCGACAACGCGCTGATGCGCCCCCCTGTCGGACCGTTGCCCGCCGAGGAAATTGCCGGGCTGGAAGTGGCACTCGCCGCCGCCGGCCTGCTGCCCGCGCCAACGCCTCGCGGCCGCAAGACTGCGCCGCGCCTTACAACGCCCTCCGGAGCCCTGCCATGACCGCTACGCTGATCCGCAACGGCCGCATCGTCACCGCGGTTGACGACTACATGGCCGACGTGCTGCTTGATCATGGGCGCATCATCGCCATCGGCGAGGCGCTGCAGGTCGCCGCCGACACGCACATTGTCGACGCCCGTGGACTCATCGTGCTTCCCGGGGGCGTGGACTGCCACACGCACATGGAAAACACCTTTGGCGAGTCGACGACCTGCGACACGTTCGAATCGGGCACGCGCTCCGCGGCCTTCGGCGGCACGACGACGATCGTCGACTTTGCTTTCCAGCGCAAGGACACGAGCGTTCTCGAGGCGATTCGCGCGGGCCAGGCCAAGGCGCAGAACACCGCCGCGATCGACTACGGCTTCCACGTGATCACGACCCATGTCGACGACGGCACGCTCGCCGACATGCGGCACGCGATCCGGCACGAGGGCGTCACGAGCTTCAAGATGTTCATGGCGTATCCCAACTCGGTCATGGTCGACGACGCGGCGATCTTTCGCGCGATGCGCATGGTCGGCCAGCACGGCGGAATGATCTGCCTGCACGCCGAGAATGGCACCATCATCGAGCTCTTGATCCAGGAGGCGCTGGCGCAGGGCAACACCGCCCCGAAATACCACGCGTTGACGCGACCGGCGCTGATGGAAGGGGAGGCGACCCACCGCGGCATCAAGCTCGCCGAGCTTGCGCAGGCGCCAGTGTATTTCGTGCATCTCTCCGCGAAGGAGGCGCTCGGCGAAGTGGTCGAGGCCCGCGCCGCCGGCATTCCTGTCTTCGCCGAGACCTGCCCGCACTACCTCTTCTTTGACGACTCGGCCTACGACAGCGAGGAGTGGGAAGTGGCGCAGTATGTGATGAGTCCGCCTCTGCGGTCCAAGGACGCCCAGCAGGCGCTGTGGCGCGCGTTGCGGATGGACCAGCTGCAGATCGTCTCCACCGATCACTGCCCCTTCTGCATGAAGGAAGGGTATCGCGGACGGGTGAAGCAGAAGCCGCACGGCCGCCATGATTTTTCGAAGATCCCGAACGGCGTCCCCGGAGTCGAAACCCGCATGACGGTGATTCACGACGGGGGTGTGCGTCGCAACCGCCTTTCGATGAACCGGTTCGTCGAAATCACCTCGACCGCGCCGGCGAAGCTCTTTGGCCTGTTCCCCCGCAAGGGAACGATCGCTGTCGGCTCGGACGCCGATGTCGTGCTGTTCGATCCCGACGAAAAGCACGTCATCTCGGCCAGCACGCAGCATGGCGATTGCGACTTCACGCTGTTCGAGGGCAAAGAGATGGTCGGCCGCGTGAAGAAGGTCTTTTCACGCGGCGACCTGATCGTCGACGGCGACGCCTGGCTCGGCAAGCCTGGCCGCGGCCAGTTCGTCCGGCGCGGCGAGGCCGGCGGCTTCTGACCTGAGGCCGGGCGTCAGGCGCGGCGTCCGGACAGCACGTCCAGCGCCTCCTGTTGCAGGCTGCGCAGATGCATCATCAGCGCCTTTTTCGCACCCTTGACGTCGCCAGCGCGCCAAGCGCTGAGGATAGCCAGGTGTTCCGCCCCATCCGCCGCGACACGGCGAAAGGGACCGGCGATCTCGAACAGGCGGGTATTGACGCGCAGCGTCTCGATGAGTTTCACCAGGACGGCGTTGCCGCTGGCGATTGCGAACATCAGGTGCAGGCGGTCGTCGGCCTGCCAATGCAAGGCCTCCTGCTCGGTCTCCTTCGCCAGTCGCCGGATGCTCTTCATCAGCACGTCGATTTGCGCGGCGGGAATCCGGTCGACGGCGAGGTCCATGGCATGCGTCTCGATGGTTTCGCGGACCTGCATCGACTGGAAGTATTCGGTGGGCGAGACCTTGCGCACAGAGTAGGATCGCGCGTCGGCGCGCTCCAGCAGCCCCTCGCCGACCAGACGCACAAGCGCTTCGCGCATCGGGGTCCGCGAAATTCGCAATTCCTCGGCCAGGCGGCCCTCGATCACAGGCGCGCCGGGGGCGATCTTGCGCTCAAGGATCAGGGAGCGCAGGTTGCGGTAGGCCTGCTCCGCGAGGTTGTCATGGCGCACACTCTCGCTGTGCGGCGCCTTGGTCGCGGATGACTTCCGGTGCTGTGTGCTCGAAACGCCCACCCTGGCTGCTCCTCCGATATACATATTGTATACCGTTTGTGCATAGAGCGACGGCGTATCACTCAAGCCGATGCCGCCTATTAGGGGCTTGGGTGAGGAGGTCCGCGCCTGCAGCCGC
>CAYGYQ010000092.1:0-12205 GCA_964354035.1 uncultured Bordetella sp. | reverse complement strand
CTGATGAAAATCATCGCCAACGACGGCGGTATCGCGTCCGGCAAGATCTACAACATCGGCAACCCGGCCAACAACTTCTCGGTGCGCGAGCTGGCGACGATGATGCTCGACCTGGCGCTCACCTATCCCGAGTACCGTGGCACGGCGGAGCGCGTGCAGATTGTCGACACGACGGCCGACCGGTACTACGGCAGCGGATACCAGGACGTGCAGAACCGCGTGCCCGGGATCGCCAATACCTGCGCCGACCTCGACTGGCAGCCGCGCGTCGCGATGGCGGAAGCGCTGAAGCGCATCTTCGACGCGTACCGGGGACAGGTGGCGGCGGCTCGGCACCTCGTGGATTAGCCGCCGGGCGGGCCCATGCTGCTGGCGCTCAAGATCGACGTCGACACGCTGCGCGGCACGCGCGAAGGCGTGCCGAACCTCGTCCTGCTGCTAAAGAAGCACGGTGCCGACGCCACGTTCCTCTTCTCCCTCGGACCCGACCATACCGGGCGCGCGATCAGGCGCGTGTTCCGGTCGGGCTTCTTCGGCAAGGTGCGCCGCACCTCCGTCGTCCGGCACTACGGCGTGAAGACGCTGCTCTACGGCACCGTGCTGCCGGGACCCGACATCGGCCGGCGCGCGGGCGACGTGATGCGCTCGACCCGCGACGCGGGTTTCGAGGTGGGCATCCACACCTGGGACCACGTCCGCTGGCAGGACGGCGTCGCCAGGGCCAACGCCGCGTGGACCCGCGCCGAGATGCAACGGGCGTGCGATCGCTACACCGACATCTTCGGCACCGCTCCGCTCGTGCACGGCGCAGCCGGCTGGCAGATGAACCTGCACGCGCTGCGGCTGACGCAGCGACTGGGGTTCGAATATTGCTCGGACGGCCGCGGCACCGGCCCGCACCTGCCGGTCTGGAACGGCGAGCTGATTCGCTGCCCGCAGCTGCCGACGACGCTGCCGACGCTGGACGAGCTGATCGGGCGCGACGGCATCACCGAGAGCAACGTCGCCGCGCACGTCCTCGAACGGACCCGGGACGCCGCCTCGGGTCACGTCTACACGCTGCACGCCGAGCTCGAGGGCATGCGCCTCGCGCCGGCCTTCGAGCAGCTCCTGCTCGGGTGGAAGGCACAGGGATGGCGCATCGTATCGATGCGGACGCTGCTGGAGACGCTGCAGCCTCTGGCCCTGCCCCGCTGCGAAGTCGGCCCCGGCGCGCTCGATGGACGCTCCGGCACGCTGCTGCTGCAGGGCGACGAATTCCTGGCCGGCGTCGATCTCGCGCAGGCCGTCTGAAAGGAGATCCACCATGCTCGGCAAGAAAGTGCCCGATTTCTCGATTCCCGCAACCGGCGAGACAACGTTTCGCCTGTCGGACCACAAGGGCCACCCGGTCGTCCTCTATTTCTACCCGAAGGACAACACGCCGGGCTGCACCGTCGAAGGCACGGATTTCCGCGACCTTCACCCGCAGTTCGCCGCGCTCGGCGCCGTCGTCGCGGGCATCTCGCGCGACACGCTCAAGTCGCATGACGGTTTCAAGGCGAAGATGGGGTTCCCCTTTCCGCTGCTCTCCGACACCGATGAGAAACTGTGCACGCTGTTCGGCGTCATCAAGATGAAGAACATGTACGGCAAGCAGGTGCGAGGCATCGAGCGCTCGACGTTCCTGATCGGGCCCGACGGCAAGCTCGTTCGCGAATGGCGAAAGGTCAAGGTCGAAGGGCACGCAGCGGAAGTCCTGGCGGCGGTGAAGGGGCTTTAGGGGACCCGCGGTCCGGGTCCCCCTGTGCGCAAAGGCGCGCCTCGTCGGCTCGCCGCAGCAGACCGCGCTGCGGTCCTCAATGGGCGGCCAGCGCAGCCCGCGCCGCGGCGGCGATCAACTCGTGGCCGGCCCTGGTCGGATGAATCGCATCCCAGAACAGATACCTTTCGGGATGGCGACACACGGCATCTTCAACCACGGCAAACCGTAGGCACGGCGTTTCGAACTCCCGAATCCGGCTCGTGGACGAGTCGAGCGCCGCACTCGCGAGAGCCGCATTCACGTCGAGCCGCATAACGCTGATCCCGGGTAGGGCACCGAGTGCATCGACGGCCTGGCCGAGTCCGGCGTTGTACGCGTCCGTGAGTTGACCCGCGGCGTACTGCGCGACGGGGCCGAGATCGATGATGTAGGGCGTGATCGCGAGATCCGGCATGTCGACAACCAGGAAGCGGCGCGCACCGGCGTTCCACAAGGCCTGTATGTTGCCGGCCGTCGTGCCCACGGCCTGCTGCACGATGCCGACAGCGGACGCGAAGGACGGATCCGAGGCAAGGCTTTCGAGGGCGTCCTTCAGGTCGTTGGCGCCGATCCATAGTACATAGAGCGCGCCTGCTTGCGCCTGGCCGCCCGTCTGGCCGAGGAACGTACCGACCTGGGTCGACAGGTCGAAGTGTGGAAACGCCTCCGCTCCCGGGCGCGCCCGCGCCCGGCCCACCGCAAAGTTGGTGGCGTTGCCGGGATGGCGCAGTGCCGGCCCCGCGCTGTCGCCGGCGTGCAGATAGTGACTGAGCTGCTCAATCCAGGTTTCGCCATTCGAATAGTGCAGCCCCCCCATGGCATAGGGCGCGTCTGGCACCGGTGCGAACGGTCGCTGTGAGACTTCGTGAAACGCGGCGAAATAGTTGCCGGGGTCGGACAGGCTGTCGCCGAAAACCACAACTCGAGTATGCGGAAGAACCGCATCGCGATCGCGTGCGCTTGCCGGGACCGCGATCATCAGCACGGCGGCAATTGCCATGCAAGCGGACAGGATTCTGCCTTTCATGGATATCTCCTCATTCGACATTGCCAACGAAAACCGGCATCCGGCGCGTCGCCGCACCGGCCGGGACCCTGGACCGATTAGCGCTGCGCCATCTTGTCGGTGGCGGCGCGCGGATCCGCGTTCCAGCTGACCTCAGATCGAATGTGCGGCGACGCCGCTTACGGTCGGCTCATGGATGGCATACAGGTCGCTTACGGATGGGTGGCGCCATCCCGGCCCGCGAGCTGCCAGCGATCTGTAAGTCAGCTGTAAGCCATCTGGAATCCGGTCTGCCGCACCATGACGGCATGAACACGGAAAGAAGAGTGACCAAGTGGGTTCGCGGATCCCGGCGCATCCAGCCGAAGGTTGATGCCCAGCGGCAACCGATCGCCGGCCAAGCGAACCCGTGGGTGCAATCGCAGGCGAGTGCCTGCTAACCGGAGTGTCTGCCATGTCGAACACATTCAAACGTACGTTGATCGTTGGTTCGCTTGCCGCGGCTGGCTTGAATGGCTGCGTGATGGTTCCGGTGGCCGCTGACGGCACGCCGATCTACCCGGGGACGGCATCGTTCTATCCGGCGATTCCGGTTCCGGTGCCGACCGTGCAAGGCCCCGGTCCGAATTTTCTGGCACCGGTTCCCGGGCGCAACGGGCGCACCGCCTCGTCCGCGCCCTCCTACACTCTGCCCGGCGCGGAGTCGGCGACGGGGACGGGATCCGCGATGCCCTCCGCCCTGCAGGCGCGTCTTTATCCGGCCAACGAAGTCGCGACGGAAACCGGGCTCCTGTCCGGGACCGTGACGAACATGATGACCGGGAAGGGCGTCTTTCAGCTCAATTACCGCGGCGAGATCCTGTCCGGCGAGGCGACGCGGGTTCCCGGCGACGATCGCCGTGGTGTGGCGAACGCCTATGGCCAGCGCGGAACCTACATGAATTGCGAGTACCGCATGACCACGCCGTACCAGGGCACCGGCTCTTGCCGGCTCTCGAACGGCGCGCAGTACCAGGTGCACATCGGCGGCTGATGCGGTCCGCTCGCGAACCGCGATCCAAGCCATTGCCAACAGTCGGCACTTCCTGCGGAGGTTGAAATGAACCATAGCCTGACCGGTCTGCTGCTGTTGCTGGTGATGTTGACCAGCGGTTGCGCCACATTGACGAAAGGCGGGAGCCAGACCGTGACCGTCGACACGGATCCGTCCGGCGCGACCTGCACATTGATGCGCGACGCCAAGCTGGTCGCGATCGTCAATCCGACGCCGGGCTCGGTACCGGTGGAGAAAGCGCAAGGCACGGTTGCCATCGCGTGCAGGAAACAGGGTTATCTGGAAGCCGCCGGAAACCTGGCGTCCGAGTTCCAGGCGATGACCTTCGGCAACATCCTGTTCGGCGGAATCATCGGCATCGCGGTCGATGCGGCCAGCGGCGCGATGCACCAGTACCCCGATAGCGTGACGATCACGCTCATTCCCGAGGAGTTCGCCACAACGGGCGCGCGGGACGCGTTCTTCGATCGGATGCGAACTGCGCTGGAGCGAGAGACCGCCGAAGTCAGGAACCGCATCGACAAGTCGTGCGGTCGCGGCGACTGCGACCGGCAACTTGCCGCCGCGGAAGCCGGCAAGGCCGAAAAGCTCGCGGCGATCGAGCAGCGTCGCGCATCGGCGAGAGTCGCCGGACGCGACTGAGTCTCATCGACAACGGATCGAACACCATGGCTGCAGGGTGTGATCGTCGGGCAGGCCGCGGTCGAGTCGCCACACGCCCTTTCGGGCCGAGACTTGCCGGACGGCCGCGGTTCCCCTACGCTTCCGGAATGCGGCCGCCACCGGCTGCATTCCGCCATGACCGACCCCGCCTATCCCGACGCGCTGCCGGCGCAATCACGGTTGCATTGGTATGTGATCGAGCGGGTCCTTGGGCAAGGCGGATTCGGGATCACCTATCTCGCGCGGGACACTAACCTCGATCAGCGTATCGCGATCAAGGAGTACCTGCCGATCGAGTTCGCGACGCGCATGCCGGACACCACAGTCCGGTCGCGGACCGATGGCCTCCGTGACCGTTATCGATGGGGCCTCGAGCGCTTCCTCCAGGAGGCGCGGACGCTCGCGCGGTTCGACCACCCGAGCATCGTGCGAGTGCAATCGGTATTCGAATTCAACAACACGGCGTACATGGTGATGCGCTTCGAGGCCGGCATCAACCTCGCCGCGCTGCTCGATCGGCGCGGCACGCTGCCGGAGGACGAGTTGTTGCGCGTTCTCCTGCCGATCCTGGACGGGCTGGAGCTGGTCCACGACGCCGGGTTCATTCACCGCGACATCAAGCCGGACAACATCCACATCGGCGACGATGGCCGCCCGGTGCTGCTGGACTTCGGATCCGCGCGCCAGGCACTGGGCAATGCGCACACGCTCACGATACTCGTGGCCCCGGGGTACGCGCCGTTCGAGCAATACTACAGCGACTCGGGTAACCAGGGACCGTGGACCGACATCTACGGGCTCGGAGCCACGTGCTACCGCGCGATCGCCGGCCGTTCGCCGCTGGACGCGGTCTCGCGCAGCAAGGGCATACTGGGCAGCACGCAAGACGTCCTGGTACCGGCGACGGTCATCGGGGCGGGCCGTTATTCGGGCCGCCTGCTGGCCGCAATCGATCACGCGCTGGAGTTCGCGGAGAAGGATCGACCGCAGACGATCGCCGAATGGCGACAGGAACTTGTCGGTGAGCGGGCAGTCTCGACGCCCACGCCCGCGGTCGTGGCGCCGATGCCTTTGCCGCTGGCAACGCGGACGACCCAAACGACCACCCATTCGGGCGTTCCGGCAGCCCCGCCCGGCGCAACCGTGGAAGCCAGGCGATCCGCGGCGGCCGTTCCCCACGTGCTGCCGAGCGAGGCCAAGCGCGGGAGCGCAACGCCAGCTCCGCGACGTGCGTTCGCGTTGGTGCTAGGGCTGGTGGTCCTGGCTGTCGGCATGGTTGCGTACGTAGTCTTTACCGAGCGAACGATCGAAACGCACAACAAGATTGCAGCACTGGAGAAGCAGCTCCAGGACAAGGACCTCGCCGCTGCGGCGGGTCAACGCGCGGCAGAGCAGAAGCTGGAGGAAGAAGCACGCCAGCGGCGCGAACAGGAACGGCAGGCGCAGGAGAAGCGGCAGCCAGAGACTGCCGTCAAGCCCGGCATTGGCGAACGCAATGCCGCTGAGCGTGCCTCCCTTGCGAGTCCGCGCATCGCCGAAAGGAAACGTCCCGATGAACCGGCGCAGCCGCCACCGCCGTTGGCCCGGACTGCACCCGCCATCGTTTCCCCCGCTCCGTCGGTACCGGCGCCAGCCGCCGTGCCTGCCGTGGTACCGCCGCCGGGCGTGGCCCCGCAACCCGTCGCGCCGACGCCGGAGCCGGCGAAGCCCGCAGCCGAGAAAACACCGGCAGACCAGCTCGTGGAGGCGGATCGCGCGATCGAAGCCAAGCGTGTTGCCGATGCGCTCGCGATTCTCCGGCCGCTCGCCGACACCGGCAACGCGCACGCGCAGACCAGGCTGGGCGACGCCTACATGCAGGGGCAAGGCATTCCGCGCGACGATGCCGCTGCGGGAAGGTGGTACGAAAAGGCGGCGCTGCAGGGTGAAACCGGCGCGCAGGTCAAGCTCGCGGCTATGTACATGAACGGGAACGGGGTGCTCCGCAACAACAACCTCGCCTATGTCTGGTACGGGACCGCGGCCCGCCTCGGCTCGGGTACGGCCAAGCTCGAGCAGGAGAAGATCGGGCCCCTGCTGCAGCCGGCGGAACGGGCGCAGGCGGATAAGCTCATAGAGAGCGCGGCGGCGCGCATGGCAAGACGTCCGTGAACGAAGGGAGGATCCGGATCGTGGGCAAAGGACCGTCGGGGGATCTTGGTAAGCGCGCGTGCATCGGGTTTTGGCTGGCCGCAACGATCGCCCTCGCCGGATGCGTGAGCCAGGAAACCAAGCGCGACGCGATCAACGACATCAACCGCGCCTTCAAAGAAGAGTACGAGGCGATCCTCGCCCGGAAGGGCGCCCACTTCGCCAACGTCGACACAGGCACAACGTTCGACGCGACGGCTGCAGTCCTCGTCAGCCTGGGCATGGAGATCCGCCAGCAATCCCGGGGACTTGGTTTCATCAATGCCGATGCGGCGGCGCCGCTGCCGCTGACTCGAACCGAGTGGGATCGCGCCGGGAATGCCGACCTGCCGCGCGCGCGGGAACTCCTGCGGCGGCATGTCGGTGTGCTGGCCGAATTCTTCAGCTTCGAGCCCGATGGCCTCGACACGGTCATCACGGCCACGATCATCGAGGCGCGCGGCGGATCGGAGGTGTCGCTCACGATGCGCCTGCGCGAAGTCGCACCGCCGAAGTCGGGTCTGCCGCGCCGGGAGTATCCGCCGCCATCGGCGCTGCAATACGGACTCGAGAAGATCTGGAGCGCGCTCGAGCTCGAGCTCAGGGCGAAGGCACGAAAGTCGGATGACGGCGGCAAGCCGCCCATCGTCACTGCGGCGCGATCCGGTTCCCGGTAGACCGGAGATTCGCGTACAACGCCTGCGTTTCGGGCGTCGGCATCGTTCTCATCCGCGTCGAGAGCACCGCGCGCAGGCGTTCGTAGGCCGCGATGGCCTCGGCTGGCCTGCTGGTGCGCTGGCAGCAGACCATCAGCTGGCGGTAGAGCGGCTCGCAAAGCTCGTCGCTCTCGATGCAGCGCAGGTAACCGTCCGCCGCAGTCTCCGGCGAACCCGCCTCTTCCCACCCTCGGGCGAGACGGGCGAGGAAGCGCAGCAGCCTGGCGCGCAGCTGTTCGCGGCAGGCGATGTACGCCGGTTGCTCCGCTTCGTCCGGCAGGAACGGTCCGCGGTAAAGGGCAAACACCTTTTCGGCGAATGCCCCGAGCACCGATCGGGCTCGCGCGGGGCCGGCCGCGCGCAGTGCTGCGTCAAACTCGTCGAACAGCGGCTCCAGGGCCCAGGTATCGACCCAGACCCGTGCCTTGTTGAGCGACAGCCGCCCATCACTCAGCACGACCGCCTCGTCGTCATCGAGCAGCCGCCGCAACCGGTGCAGCGTCGCCGTGAACGACTTGTGCGCGTAGTCGGCCTCCATGTGCGGCCACAGCGCATCGGCGAGCTGGTCCACGCGCACGTTGTGCCGACCATGCGCCACCAGGACTTTCAGCAGCTCCATCGGGCGGCCGGGACCTTTGCCGGAAAATTCGACCATCACCTCGTCGCGCAGGAGCTGGAATCCACCACAGGTCACGATCCGGAACGGCCACGGCCAGCGCTCGACGCCAAGCGGCGGAGCTCGCGGGGCGAGCGAGCCGGCGCGCACCAGGGCGCGCGCGAACTCGGGCTCGATGTCCGCCTCGAAGGCGACGACGCAGAGTTCGGCCAGGTCCTGCGGGCGCCAATGCGTTGCCTGGAGGAATCCATGCTCGCGCCCGAGCCGGAAACCGGTACGGAGTGCCTCGAGCATTGCCTGCTCGCTGCGCGCCTGCCGCGCCACACCGGCCGCGCGCAGCGCCGTATTGAAGTCGAGCCAGGGGCAATGCAGATGGGCGGCGAGTGCCTCGGCGTCGCGCAGCTGCGCCTCGCCGCCGCGGCGGTCAGCACCGATAACCTGCAGATCGACGAGCGCAAGTCGCGCCAGGCATTCGAACCAGGGGATGCCGGTCTCGACGGCGACCGCGAGCGCCATCCTCGCTTCGCGATGCGCGGTCACCACTTCGCCGTCGAGTGCTGCGAGCCAGCCGCGCAGATAGTGGATGCAGGCGCGATCGCCACGGCGAAGCCGCGGGCCTTGCGCTTCGAGCCGCTGCAACTCGTTGCGCGCCTCGGCGCGATCACCGCTGTGGAGGCTCGCGATCGCGGCGATGACGCGCAACCATCCGTCATACGCGTGCAGGCCCTCGGAACCGGCCAGCGCCAGCCCGGTCCGCCCGACCCGTAACGCAGCGGCGGCATCGCCACCGATCAAGTGGCGCAAGCCATCGGCAAGCGCGAGCGCGAGGACTTCGTTCGATGTCCGGTCGGTCGCACCGGCCCGCAGTTCCTCCAGAGTCGCATCGGCGGCGGCGAGGTCGCCCCGGATGAGCATCGCCATGGCGGACACCAGCGCCAGCGCCAGGCGGCAGGATCGCGCGGCCGGTTGCCCAACCGTGGTCGTCGACGCGGCAGTCGCCGCCCGCCCCAGCCAGCCCGTCAGGCGCGGATTCCCGGCATCGCGAAACAACAGAGCCCGGATCAGCGTCGTCACCGCCACCGGATCGGTCGGCGCAGGCGCACCCGGAACATCCCGCTCGAGCAGTGTGCCGAGCGCCCCAATCCACACGTCGAGCGGTGTGACGTCGTCGAACTCGAGGATGACCGCATCGATGATGCCGCAGCAGCATTGCACCATCCCTGCCGTGTCGTCCATGCGGCGGAAACCTTCGTATGCCCGCTCGTAGAGTTGCCGGGCCGCCCGGGGGCTGGCGTGGGCGCGGGCCGCGGCGCAGATGCGCAGCAGGCGCGGATCGGCGTCGATCATCTCGCGCGGCAGCACGTCGAGCCAGCCGGCGAGCGTCTCGCTGCGCCCCTGCGCGAGGATCGCATCGGCCTCCTCCAACGCGATCGGCGCCACCTCGCTCCAGTGGCCGGCCTCGACCAGCAGGGCGACCGCATCTTCGGTCTGGCCCGCGTCGCGCAACAGGTGGGCAGCACGCTGGAGCGAGGCGCCGCTGACCGCCTCGGGCAGCGACTGGGCGGCGCGGTTGCGCAGGAATTCGCGCAGCAGCGGATGCAGTTGATAGAGTCGGCCCGCCTCCGAGGGCACTTCGCGCACGAAGTAGTCGTTCAACGTCAGATTGACGAGCAATCGACCCGCTTTGGGCTCACCGGAAAGCGCCTCGGCGGCCTTGACGGTCATTCGCGGCAGACAGGCGATGCGCAACAGGAAATCGCGCGTTCCCGGATCGAAGCGATCGAAGATCTCGCCAGCGAGGTAATCGAAGATCACTTGTGGCGCGGCACCGCCGGGAAGATCAGCGATGCGGCCGGAGAAGCGCGAGTGCTCGAGCAGCAGCACCAGGCCGGCCACCCAGCCCTGCGTCCGTTCGTGCAGCCTGGCCGCAGCCTCGGTCGAGACGGCTTGTCCGCGCGCGGCCGCGATCGCGACGATCTCGTCGCATGAGACCGAGAGCTCGGCGCCCGTAACGCAGCACATTGACCCCGTGGCTCGAAGTCGCGCGAGCGCGGCTGGCGGCTCGGAGCGACTGGTCACGATCACGCAGCAACCTTTCGGCACCTGCGAAAAACCGACCTCGAGCGCCGCCGGCAGCGCACTCTCGGCGGGGACCGCCTGCAGGTTATCGAGCACGAGCGCGAGCGGGTGCGCCGGATGCGCGAAGAGCTGCCGGAAGAAGCTGCGAGCGAACGAGGAAACATCGTCGCCGTGCTGTGCCGAAAACGCCGGCAGATCGCGGGCCCGTGCCCCGATGACCTTCAACGCAGCATGGCGGAGGTAGTGGAAGAAGCTCGCCGGATCCGCGTCGTCAGCGTCGAGCTGATACCAGACCGACTGCAGACGACGCGACCTCAGATACGTGCCGGCCAACGTCGTCTTGCCGTATCCCGGCGGCCCGGAGATCCACACGATCGACCGGCCAGGTGGCCCGTCGAGGGAAGCGAACAACGCTTCCCTGTTGACCGCCGAGCCCATGGCCGGTTGCGTCGTTTTCGCGAACGCCGTGCTGGAACGGCCCGCCTCGACCACTTCGTCCTCTCCTTTTCCCACCAATCTTCTCACGCTCTTCGCGCCGCTCCTAAGCGTTCCCGCGCCGGATGCGCTACGGGCGGGTATCGGCATCGTCGGTGTATTCTGGGCGGACCGTGATTACGGATGGCTTACGGGTCGGCCGCCTTGGCCGAAGTCCCGACGGCGATCAAGGATTCCTGCCTATCCTTTTCACCACAACCGCTGCGGTTCCAACGCCACCGGCGCCACCACC
Organism: uncultured Bordetella sp.; assembly: GCA_964354035.1. Classification (GTDB taxonomy): domain Bacteria; phylum Pseudomonadota; class Gammaproteobacteria; order Burkholderiales; family Casimicrobiaceae; genus CAIWHR01. The sequence goes on along the minus strand of CAYGYQ010000092.1, from coordinate 1,392 downwards.
CCTTGTGTTCCCGTGGACCGGACGCTAGGATTGCCGGGAAGCCGTCCCCCGCATCAACGCCACCACCGACGCCGCACAGGAGCCACATGGTCGAGCGCAAGATCCGTCCCGCGCCCTTAACCCTCGTCGCCCGCAAGTCCGCCAAACCCTCGGCCAGGTCCGGCCCGGCCACCCGCCTCGTTCCGGCCAGCAAGCTGTTCGTCCTCGACACCAACGTACTGATGCACGACCCCACGAGCCTCTTCCGGTTCGAGGAGCACGACATCTACCTGCCGATCCTCACCCTGGAGGAGCTCGACAACAACAAGAAAGGCGTCACCGAAGTCGCGCGCAACGCCCGGCAGGCATCGCGCTTCCTGGACGAGCTCGTCACCGCGATGCCCGACGGCATCGTCGAGGGCATACCGCTCGCGGCCAAGTCCGGCGGGGCCGCCACCGGTCGCCTCTATCTGCAGACCGAGGTCATCACCACCGTGCTGCCCGCCTCGCTCGCCAACGGCAAGGCGGACAACCAGATTCTCGCGGTGGTCATGCACCTGGCCCACCTGCACCCCAAGCGCAACGTCATCCTGGTGTCGAAGGACATCAACATGCGCATCAAGGCCCGTGCGCTGGGCATCGCCGCCGAGGACTATTTCAACGACAAGGTGCTCGAGGACACCGATCTCCTCTACAGCGGCAGGCGCGAGCTGCCGGCGGATTTCTGGGACCGGCACGGCAAGGCCATGGAATCCTGGCAGCAGGGCGGCCACACCTACTACCGGATCACCGGGCCGCTGGTCCCGTCGCTGCTCGTCAATGAATTCCTCTTCCAGGAGAAGCCCGGCGAGCAGCCGCTCCACGTTCTAGTCAAGGAGATCGCCGGGCGCATGGCCGTGCTGCAGACGCTCAAGGACTACACGCACCAGAAGAACAACGTCTGGGGCATCACGGCGCGCAACCGCGAGCAGAACTTCGCGCTCAACCTGCTGATGAACCCGGAGGTCGATTTCGTCTCGCTGCTCGGCCAGGCGGGCACCGGCAAGACACTGCTGACTCTCGCGGCCGGCCTCATGCTGACCCTCGAGTTCAAGGTGTACTCCGAGATCATCATGACGCGCGTCACCGTGCCGGTCGGCGAGGACATCGGCTTCCTGCCCGGCACCGAGGAGGAGAAGATGAATCCGTGGATGGGCGCGCTCGAGGACAACCTCGACGTGCTGAACAAGACCGACGACGAGGCCGGCGAGTGGGGCCGCGCCGCGACGCGCGACCTGATCCGCTCGCGCATCAAGGTCAAGAGCCTCAACTTCATGCGCGGCCGTACCTTCATCAACAAGTTCCTGATCATCGACGAGGCGCAGAACCTGACGCCGAAGCAGATGAAGACGCTGGTCACCCGGGCCGGCCCGG
>CAYGYQ010000091.1:10354-12300 GCA_964354035.1 uncultured Bordetella sp. | reverse complement strand
GCGCGCAGGATGTCGCCGGTCTCGCCGCGCGACGCGAGGTGCGTCGACGCCTCGCCGGCCGGCTGCAGGCCGCCGAGATAGACGATGCGCTGCACGCCGGCGCGCGCCGCGGCATCGCGGAAGTGCTCGGCAGCCATCCGGTCGAGCCGCGGGAAATCAGGCCCGGCCGCCATCGAATGCACCAGATAGTAGGCGACGTCGATGCCCTCCAGCGCGGCGGGCAACGTCTCGGGGAGGAGCGCGTCGGCTTGCACCAGCTCGACCGACTCGGGCCAGCCCCGGGCCTCGAGCGTGGCGCGCCGGCGTGCGGCAGCGCGCACGGTGCCGCCGCGCGCGGCGAGAAAGGGCACGAGGTGGGTACCAACGTAGCCGCTCGCACCGAACACCAGAATTTTCGTCATGATCGAATGGTCTCGGCAGAACCGTGGCAACGCTTCGAGATTACCATCACCGACGCGGCACGAGCCTGCCGCGCCGCGGTCGCCGCTTCGCGCTGATCCGATTCGGCGTCAGGCCTTGCGCAGGAACGCCGGCAAACGCAGCCCGTCGCGCACCGCCTGGTCCATCGCCCCTTCCGCCTTGCGAATGGCCGGCAGGCGCGCGATCACTTCGGCGAGCCGCGCCTGCGGGACGACCACCACGCCGTCCTGGTCGGCGACGATGACGTCGCCGCTCGCCACCGGATGGCCGGCGATGGTGACGGGAAAGCCCACGGTGCCGGGACCGCTGCGCGCCGGCGAATTCGGCGTGACGCCGATGCAGTAGCAGGGCAGGCCGACCATCCGTATGCCAGGCAGGTCGCGCACGCAGCCATCGGTGACGAAGCCCGCTGCACCGCAGTTGCGCGCCATGCCGAGGACCAGGTCACCGGTCACCGCGCAGCCCGCATAGTTGCCGGTGGCGGCGACGATGACGTCGCCCGGCTGCACCCGCTCGAGCGCGGCCACCAGGGCCAGATTGTCCGCCGGCCCGGCGTCACAGGTCAGCGCCACGCCGCAGCAGGCGGCCTGGTCGGCGATCGCCGGCTTGATCCGGTAGTCGAGCGCGCCGCTGCCGCCCAGCGCATCGACGATGAAGCCCGTGGGCGTGCCGCGCAGCGCGTCGACGAGCGTCGCCGCGGGCCGAACGAACTCCAGGTGCTGAATGCTTGGCGCTTCGTCGAGCATTGTCATATCCTCCGGCAAAGGAGGTCATGGTAACGACCCGCGCGCGCTGCGTCCACGGCGATGACCGGGACCGTGGCGCCCGATCCTTCCGACGGGAGATCGTTCGATGTCCGCTGCGTCGCTGGCGCTGCGCTATCCGAGCATTCGCTTGTTGCGCGAGGCGGCGCGCGCGCGTCTGCCGAAACCGGTGTTCGATTTTGCCGACGGCGGCGCCGAGGACGAGGTGACGCTCGGGCGCAACGAAGCCGCGTTCCGGCGCTGGAGCTTCCTGCCCCGGCCGCTGGAGGGTGCGGCGACCCGCGATCAATCGGTGCGCCTGTTCGGCCAGTCGCTGTCGCTGCCCGTGCTCATCGGGCCGACTGGTCTCGCCGGCCTGTTCTGGCCGCGCGGCGAGATTGCGTCGGCGCGAGCGGCGGCCGCCGCCGCCACCGTCTATTGCCTGAGCCACGGCTCGGTGTGCTCGATCGAGGACCTCGCCGCGCAGCATCGCGGGCTGCGCTGGATGCAGGTGTTCATCTACCGCGATCGCGCCTTCACGCGCGAACTGACGCAGCGCGCGCGCGACGCCGGTTACGACGCACTGGTCCTGACCATCGACAATCAGCTGCTCGGCAAGCGCGAGCGCGACCTCGCCAACGGCTTCTCGATTCCGCCGCGCTTCTCGGGCCGGCAATCGCTCGCGATGGCCGCGAAGTGGCGCTGGGGATGGTCGATGCGGCGCGAGCTGCGCTCGCTGACCTTCGGCAACTATGTCCGCCCCGGGTCGAGCGAGTCGCTGGC
>CAYGYQ010000091.1:7083-10254 GCA_964354035.1 uncultured Bordetella sp. | reverse complement strand
CCGCGATCGAAGAGCGCGTGCCGGTGCTGATCGACGGCGGGATCCGGCGCGGCAGCGATGTCGTCAAGGCGATCGCGCTCGGGGCGCGCGCCGTGCTGATCGCGCGGCCGCAACTGTGGGGTCTCGCGGTCGCGGGTGAAGCCGGCGTCGCGCATGTGCTGGCGATCTACCGTTCGGAGATCGATCGGGTGATGGGCCTGCTCGGCGCGAGCAGCCTCGATGCGCTGCGCCGGCTCGATTTGCTGGTTCCACACGCCGCACCGGCCGCGACCGAACGCTGACGCGCAAGTTGTTCTTCGGGGTCCTGCGCGCACGGCTCGCCGAGGTTGTCCACCGGCGGGAACGAGATCGCGGGCGCTGGAACGATCCGACTACAACGGCCGCGGATATTGCAGGTTCTTCCCCACTTCGCGCTCGAAGGCGTCCCTGCGGGTCAGCACCTTTTCCTGCCGGCGCGAGATGAGCGGGTAGTGGCGCAGCGCAGCCAGTCGGTCGTTGACCTCCTGGCAAGCGCTGCCGCGCGTCACCCACTGTTCCGGATCGACGCGCCGCAGATCGAATGCCGCCGAATAGCTGCGCAGCGTCTTCTGGCCCCGCTTGTTGCAGTATTCGTGGAAATACGACAGTGCCAGCTCGCGCAGGCTGCGGTAGACCGGATCACGGTAGCGCAACACCGCACCGTTGGTCTTGGACACCGCGCCCCAGCTGCCGCTGCGACGAAACAGCGCGACGACATGCGGCACATCGCTCGTGTCGCAGTCGAGGTGAAGCACGACCGGCGGCTCGCCGTGGATCCACAGCGCGCACGCGGCAACGAAGGCGCCTTCGATGCAGTGCGCGCGCCGCTGCCGCAGCACCTCGCGGACAGAAAGGATCGTTTCGCCGCCCAATTCATGATTGCTCGGAATGGCGTTGAGGAAGGCCTGCGTCTTCTGCGGCGTGGACAACCGCGCCAGGATCGCGAATTCGTTCGGCGAGAGGCCCAGGTCCGCGCGGCGGGCGAATCGGATGCCGGCGAGGCGGGTCATCGGAGCAAGGTTGTCTCGGCCGCGATTCAAAGATACGCGATGAGACGACCGCAACCGATCACGCCGATCCACAGCGCCAGCGAGACGCCGGCGGCGACGCGACTTGCCAGCGGTGATGGAACCCCGGTGTTCCAGTCGGCGACCGAACGGAAGGACGTCCGGTGAAACCAGGCGGCATTGGCCGCGGCGGTCACGAGCAACAGCATCTTCACGCGAAATGCCGTGTTGTCCGCGAATTCGGTGGCATGCGCCGAGAACATCATGAGGCCGGATGGCACGACGAGCAGCAGGCTGCCCAGCGACCAGCGCAAAAGGTGCCGCGCCATCCCCGAGACCGGCAGGCTGCGCGAGAATCCCAACAGTCGCAGGTCGAGCATGGCGACACTGCCCACCAGCGTCACGAAACCGAGGATGTGCGCGATCTCGACCAAGGGATAGAGCCACTGCGACTGGCGCATGAGCGTCGCCAGACCGCTGGTTTCGAGGTAGACCAGGAAGGCGGGGCCGACCGGCTCGTGCATCAGCGCAGCTCGATCGTCTTGCCATCGACCGTAATGCGCTCGGCCCGAAGCTCGCCGGGGTCGCTGCGGCTGGGGTAACCCTCGACTTTGGCCTTGACGCCGGCTTTGAGCATCGCGGGCGCCAGGCCGCGGTTTTCCATCCGCGACGGCGGTGCGAGCACCACGGTCCAGAGCTTGCCTGCCGCCTCCAGATGCACGTAACCGTGCGGATGCTCGTAGCCGGAGTCCTTGATGACCCCCTCGAGCTGCAGGGGCTTTGCGCTGTCGTAGCCGCTCCAGCCGTGATGCGCCCGCGCGCTCGCCGCGACGACGGCCAGCACCACCATCAACACTGTTGCCGCAATGCCCGGTATGCGCATGACAATCTCCTTTCGGCCATCCCCGGCGCCCGCAGGCCGGGCGCGCTCGCACTTTACACCGGGCGGCCTCATGCGCCAGCATTGGACCTTTCCCGCGACTGCGCGGCCCTGGCGGATGCCCAGGCTGGCGCTGCAGTCGTCACCCGGCAGGAGCGTTGCATGCGTATCGTCGCCTTTACCCTCGCCATCGCCCTTCCCGTCGTCGCGGCACCGCTTGCTGCCGCCGAGCTTCCACTCTTCGACGCGCACGTGCATTACAGCCACGACGCGTGGGATAACCTCCCGCCAAAGGAAGCGATCGCAATCCTGCGCAAGGCCGGCGTCAAGCGCGCCCTCGTTTCGAGCTCCGGCGACGATGGCACGCAGCGGCTCGTCGCCGAGGCGCCGGAGCTGGTGGTCCCGTCGCTGCGCCCGTATCGCACCCGTAGCGACGTCAGCACCTGGGTGCGCGACGACACGGTGGTCGCGTTTCTCGAGGATCGCCTCGCCCGCCAGCGCTACGCCGCCATCGGCGAGTTTCACCTCTACGGTGCGGACGCCGACCTGCCCGTGCCGCGGCGCATGGTGGCGCTCGCCCGCCAGCACGGGCTCGTGCTGCACGCCCACTCGGACGCGGACGCCATCGAGCGCCTGTTCCGCCAGTATCCGGAGGCGCGCATCCTGTGGGCGCATTCCGGGTTCGATCGCCCCGAGGCCGTGCTGACGATGCTGAAGAAGCACCGCAATCTCTGGTGCGATCTCGCCTTCCGCAGCGACCAGGGCCCGGGCGGCAAGGTGCCGGCCGAATGGCGCGCCGCGTTCGCCGAGTTCCCCGACCGGTTCATGGTCGGCACCGACACCTACACGCCGGAGCGCTGGCATTACATCGTCGAGCACGCGAACTGGTCGCGCGCGTGGCTCGCCGACCTGCCCTGGCCGCTGGCCGAACGCATCGCCTACCGCAACGCCGATGCGCTGTTCGCCGGATGGAATCCCGTCCGCAGCCAATGAACGTTCCGCGCTTCGCCGCCTCGTTGGGCGCGTGCCTGCTGCTAGGCGCAGGAACGGCCGCCGCCTGCGGCGAAGCGCTGCCGGGAACGACGCGCACGATCGACGGCAAGGGTTACGTCGTAGTCTTCAAGACGATGCCCGACCCCATCGCGGTGGGCGAGCACTTTGCGCTCGATTTCGCCGTGTGCCCGCGCGCGCCGGGCGAAGCGCCCCGCTCCGTGCGCGTCGATGCCAACATGCCGGAGCACCGGCACGGGATGAACTATCGGCCCG
>CAYGYQ010000091.1:1605-6983 GCA_964354035.1 uncultured Bordetella sp. | reverse complement strand
GCGCGCATCGTGGCGCACGGCCCTTGGCCGCCGCCGCCAAGGAAGGATCCCTCGAATCGCGTTTCGGGCAACGCGGCTGCGATCGCGTTCGGTGCCACGCTGTTCGGCGATCCCCGGCTGTCGGTCGACCGGACCATCGCCTGCGCCACCTGTCATCGCGCCGACCGCGCGCTTGCCGACGGATTGCCGCGAGCGCAAGGCCTCGCGGTTGTCGACCGCAATACTCCCGCCATCGCCGACGCGCACCTCCAGCGCTGGTTCGGCTGGGACGGCGCCGGCGACAGCCTTTGGGCACAGAGCCTGCGCCCGATCGTCGATCCGCGCGAGATGGGCAGCGACATCGCGCGGATCGCGGCGACGGTGCGCGGCAACGCCGATCTCCTCCGCGGCTATCGCGACGCGTTCGGCGCGGCGCCCGCGGCCGACGACGAGGCCGTTGCGGTCGACGTCGCCAAGGCGCTCGCGGCATTCCAGGAAACGCTGAGCACACCTCGCACGCCGTTCGACGATTTCCGCGATGCGCTCGCCCGCGGCGACCATGCCGCCGCAGCACGCTATCCGCTCGCGGCCCAACGCGGGCTCGCGCTCTTCGTCGGCCGGGGCCAGTGCAACGTCTGCCATATCGGCCCCCGCTTCTCCAACGGCGAGTTCCACGACATCGGCATCCCGTTCTTCACCGGACCAGGGCGCGTGGACGCCGGCCGGTTCGAAGGCATCCGTCGGCTCACGGCAAGCAGCTACAATCTGCTCGGTCCGTTCAACGACGATCCGACCCGCGGCACCACGATCGGCACTCGCCACGTCGCGAGCGAGCACCGCAACTTCGGCGAGTTCAGGGTGCCGTCGCTCCGCAACGTCGCGCGCACCGCGCCGTACATGCACAGCGGCAGCCTCGCGACACTGCGGGATGTCGTCCGGCACTACTCGGAGATCGACGAGGATCGCCTGCACGCCGACGGTGAGCGCATCCTGAAGCCGCTGCGGCTGTCCGCAGCCGAAAGCGACGACCTGGTCGCCTTTCTCGAAAGCCTCGCCGCGGGCGGGCTATGAATGACGGCGCCGCGCGATCAGGGCTTGCCGGACGTGAAGCTCGCGAGCTCGTAGGACGCCTGGAGCACCGGCGTCAGCACGTGCATTTCACCAATCTCCATGTACTGCGCGGAACGGCGCTCGCGCACGGTTCCGCGCACCGTCGGCGAGTACCAGTAGCTGATGTTGCAATTGGTCGCGTTGCGGAACGGGGTCGAATCATCGAGTGTGACCAGCGTATCGATACGGATGGCATCAAACGCCCCGGCCGGTGTGGTCAACTTCTCCCAGCTGCGGGTGCGAACGCTGTAGTTGATCTGCCCCTTGGTCCCGCCCGGATCGGCGACGACCTCGATCCACTTCGACGATCGCTGGCCCGGCGCTATCGGAAAGGCCACGCGCTGCAGAGGGGTCGGAAAGCGGCGCACTTCGTTAAGGCAAAGCGTTCCCGAGCGGAGCGTGCCCGGGCCGGAAAAATCCTCGACGTGCGAGAAATCGGCGCCGGCCGCGGTCTTTCCTGTCACCTTGACCTTGAACGCGCTGCCGCTCACTGCCGTCACTTCGCGGGTTTCCTGGTAAGTAAAGGTCTGCATGCCAAAACCGGACTTCACGTCGTAGACCCAGCGATCGCCGACCTTCATCGCCGGTGCCGGCGCCGACTGGGCATTCGCTGCCGCTGCCACGGCGCCCGCCACCGCAAATGCGGTCAGCAGGATTGCGTTGCGCGTACTTCTGCACGTCTTCATGCCGGTCCCTTCGCCAGCCCGTCCGCCCTTGGCCGCGCCAGGGACAGGGGCTTTGGTGTGATTTTCGCATACTCAGCGGCAACGGCAACTTCGGCTGCAATAGTCTGAAAGCGGTACAATAATTCGGACCATCATCGCGCGGGAGCCATGTTGGAAATTTCCAGCCGCCAATTTGGCGATGTCGTTGTTGCGGCGCCAACCGGCCGCATCGACCATCAATGCGCCGCGCAGTTCGAGGCCGCGCTGACTCCCATGGTGCAGCAGGCCTGCAGCGTCAAAGGCGTGCTGGTGCTGGATTTTGCGGGCGTCGAGTACATCAGCAGCGTCGGCTTGCGCGCATTGATGATCGCGGCCAAGCAACTGCGCGCCTCCGGCGCGAAGATTGCCGTCACGAGCCTGCGGCCCGTCGTGGCCGAAATCCTGGCGATCAGCCGCTTCGATCGCCTGCTCGGCGTCTTTCCGTCGGTGCGCGACGCCATCGAGCTGTTTTCTGCGGCGGGACTGATCGCTTTCGACGCGGCGCAGCCGCCACCGGCGGGATGAAGCGCATCCGCTTCTGGGGCACACGCGGGTCGCTGCCGGTTGCGCTCACGGCCGCAGCGGTGCGCCAGAAGATCGTCATGGCCTTGCGCGGCGCGTCGGGACGCACCTTCGCGTCGGATGCAGACATCGGGCGCTACGTCGATGGCCTCGCCTTCCCGGTGGCCGGAACGTACGGCGGCAACACGTCGTGCGTCGAAATCGAGACCGGAGGTCCCGACTACGTCCTCTGCGATCTCGGCAGCGGCGTGCGCGCCTTCGGGCAGGCCGCGCTCGCGCGCCACGGTCCGGCCTCGCCGCAGACGTATCACATCTTCATGTCCCATGTGCATTGGGACCACATCATGGGGCTGCCGTTCTTCACGCCGGCCTACATCCCCGGCAACAGGATAGTCATATACGGCAGCCATCGTTGGCTCGAGTCGGCGCTGCGCCGCCAGCAGGACGAGCCGTCGTTCCCCGTGGACTTCTCGTACCTGCGTGCGAACATCGAGTTCGTGCACCTCGAGCCGGGTAAGCCCCATGCGGTCGGCGCGATGACGGTCACCACGATGCTGCAGCGACACGCCGGCGATTCGTACGGCTACCGCTTCGAGGGCGACGGGCGGTCCATCATCTACACGACCGATTCGGAACACCGGCTTGCCGACGCCGCCGAGACCGAAAGCTTCACCCGCTTCTTCCGCGACGCCGACGTCGTGATATTCGACGCCATGTATTCGCTCGCCGAGGCCATATCGATCCGGGCAGACTGGGGGCATTCGAGCAACGTGGTCGCCGTCGAGCTCTGCCAGTTGGCCGGGGTCCGGCACCTGTGCCTGTTCCACCACGAGCCGGCATTCGACGACCAGGCGATCGAAACGATGTTGATCGAAACGCGACGCCTCGACGAGATCACGCGGACCGGGGACCCGCTTCGTGTCACCGCGGCCTATGACGGCATGGAAATAGAGTTGTGAACGCGACGGCGGCGGCGGAACCGGACCGGCGCCGGTTCGGCCGCATCCGCGTTGTCGGAATCGCCATCCTCGTCGCGCTTGCCGTCCTGATCGGGCGCGAACCGGGCTTTAGCGCGGATCTGCGTTCCGCGTGGTTCGATGCTTGCCAGATGCTCGCGCCGCGCATCCCGCAATCGATGCCGGCCACGGTGGTCGAGATCGACCAGAGGAGCCTCGCGGCGATCGGTCAATGGCCGTGGCCGCGCACGGTGATGGCGGAGCTGGTCGGCGTGATCAGCCGCGAGCGACCCGCCGCCATCGCGCTCGACATCCTGATGCCGGAAGCCGACGCGCTGTCGCCGGAACGCGCGCTGGCCCGCGCCGGACAGAAGGATGAGGCCCTGGCCCGCGTGCTCGCCGGGCTGCCCACCAACGACGCGGTGCTCGCCCGCGCCCTCACCAATGCGAGCGCCATTCTGGTCGTAGCCGGCATGCTCGAGCCGACCGGGATGAAGCTGCGCGCCCCGCCGTTCATCGTCCGCGATACCGACGCAACCGCGGCGGCGGCCGCTCCCTTCACGCCGAACCTCGTTCGTCATGCGGGCGCGCTGACGAGCATCGACGAGCTGGATCGCGCGGCCTCCGGACACGGCCTCATCTCGGTCGACCCCGATGGCGGCATCATCCGGCGCATCCCGCTGGTGGCCAGCATCGGCGGCACTTTCGTGCCGGCGCTCGCGATCGAAATGCTGCGGATCGCCGTCGGTGCGCCCGCGGTGCGGATGCAGGTTTCCGGTGCGACGGTGCAGGGCATCGCGATCGGGGACTTCGCGGTGCCGACCGAGAGCGATGGCGCGGTTCGCATCTACTATTCGCGCCGCATGGCCCATCGCTTCGTTTCCGCCATCGATGTCCTCGATGGTCGGATCGATCCGGCCAGCCTGCAGCAGAAGCTCGTGCTGATCGGCGTGACCGGACTCGGCCTGCTCGAATACCAGAACACGCCAGTGGGCGAGCGGATGCCAGGCAGCGAGATCCACGCGCAGCTGCTGGAGAACCTCTTCGACCAGACGCTGCTGCGCCGCCAGGCGTGGGCACCGATGCTCGAGGCGGCACTGTTCCTGCTGCTCGGCGGCTGGCTCGTGTTCGCGACACCGCGCTGGAAGCCGCAAGGCGCGGCGCTGCTCATGCTGGGTGCCGTCGCGCTCCCCGCCGCTCTCGCGTTCGGAGCATTTCGGACGCAGCGCCTGCTGTTCGACGCGGCAACCCCCGCGGTCGGCTTGATGCTGCTGTTCGGCGTGCTGCTCGTGCTGACGCTGGCGGAGGCCACGCGCCAGAAGCGAGCGCTCGAGCGGCTGGTGCAGGTGCAGCGCGAACAGAGCGCCCGGGTCGCGGGCGAGCTCGAAGCCGCGCGCCGGATCCAGACCGCGACGCTGCCGCGCGCCGACCTGCTGCAGGGCGATGACCGCATCGACATCGCCGCCGTCATGGTGCCGGCGCGCGAAACCGGCGGCGACCTCTACGATTTCTTCCGCCTCGACGACCGCCGGCTGTTTTTCCTGGTCGGCGATGTCGCCGGCAAGGGGCTATCGGCGAGCATCTTCATGGCGGTCAGCAAGGCGCTGTACAAGAGCGCCACGTTGCGCACGGACGGTGCGGATATCGGCCGGCTCATGTCGGTGGCCAATGCCGAAGTCTCGCGCGACAATCAGGAGATGCTCTTTGTCACGGCGTTCGCCGGAATCCTCGATCTCGATACCGGCGAGCTCAGCTATTGCAATGCCGGGCACGACAACCCGTATCTGATCGACCCGAGCCAGGTGGCGGTGCGTCGCCTCGACGACGGGGACGGACCGCCACTGTGCGCGCTGAGCGAGTTCGAATACCAGGGCGGGCGCTGCGTCATGCGACCGGGCGAGCTGCTCTGCGTGATCACTGACGGCGTGAGCGAAGCGCAGGATCCCGCTGGCGCTCTGTACGGCGGCGAGCGGGTGGAGGCGATGCTGACCCGGCTGGGTCGTGGCGCAGCAACTGCGCGGAACGTGGTCGAAGCGCTGCAGGCGGATGTCGGCGTTTTCGTCGCCGGCGCGGAACCGGCGGACGACCTCACCATCCTGGCGCTGCG
>CAYGYQ010000091.1:0-1505 GCA_964354035.1 uncultured Bordetella sp. | reverse complement strand
GTAGGCGCGGCCTTGGCCGCGCTCGTCGCGCGAAAGCGGGCCGCTCCCTTATCAGCGAACGATGACTTCTACACGCCGATTGCGGGGTTCCGCCACGCCGTCGGCCGTCGGCACCAGCAGCTCACGCTTGCCGCGGCCAGCGGCCGTGATGTTCTCGGGCGCAATGCCACTGCGGATCAATCCGGCACGGATGACCTCGGCGCGCTGTTGCGACAGCGGATCGTTGACCTGATTGGTGCCCACCGCGTCGGTGTGACCCACGACCAGCACATCGGGTACTGGGCGTTTCACGATCTCGGCAAATACCGCACTCACAGCCAGCTTGGACTCCTCCGTCAGCTCGTCCTTGCCCTCGACGAAGTAAAAAACGAACTGGACCGGGCGGCCTGGCTGCGCCGCGAGCGCCGCCCCGAACAGCGCCTGGACTTCCTGCGGACTCGATTTGTACGCCTGCGGCCCCGCGGTGGTGAGCTTCGCCGCGGCATAGGGCTCGCTCAGCACGACCTGTCCGTCGCTCTGCTTCACGACGACCGCCGCATCCTTGCCGTCCTTCTCCGGGAGCAGCACCACGGTGCCGGTCTGCGTGGCGCAGGCGCTGAGGACAACCGTCAGCGCGACGATCGCCAATGCGCGCCCCATGTCCCAACGCGCGCGCACTGGAGTACCTTCGCGCTGCGCGCTCCGGCTCATTGGGCAACCCGGCCCTTGGGACGGCCCGGCGGGCTTGCCCTATTCTCTGGCGCGCACAGCGCCCTAGTCATTCGCCGCCACGGCGAATTCCGTTCCCCGCACGCCGAGGATCGTCGACGGCGTGCGCACCGTCATCGCCTCCGGCGACTGCTTGGCGATGCGGCCGGAGATCACGGCCAGCGACCCCTTCTGCAGCTGCGCATCGAACCGGCCCTGATTGCTCGTCGGATCGAACTCGAAGCGATCCAGTGACAGGATGCTGTTCGGTCCGGCCGAGAGCAGCGAGTTGTCCACCATCGTGATCCCGACCGAACCCGCGGCGCCGGTCCGGACGACATCCGACGATTCGAGTCGCGTGCCGACACTGCCCGGACGCGACTCTCCCTTGCGCTCGACGGTGACCTCGCCGTTCGAAACCTTGATCTGGCCGATCTCGACGGCGCTTGCGGAGGTGACCAGAAAGGCAGCGAGCGCCATTGCCGACACCCGACGCAGACCAGCGGCACAAGTTGTCATGTCGACTCCAGTCTATTTCGCAGCTATCGCCTCGGCGCCGCCGCGCCCAAGCCTTAATAATATACGCGAATGCCACGTGCGCCGTCGAACCTGTGTAGCATCTTGCAGGTGGCCATTAAGGTCACGCGAAAGGACGCTCCCCATGCTCATCCCCCGCAAGGCCGTTCCGGCGCTGATGGTACCCACGCTCGCGCATGGCAATTTCGACCTGCAGAACGAACAGCCCGCGCATTTCACGATGATCGTCTTCTATCGCGGCCTGCACTGTCCGATCTGCGCGAAATATCTGCTCGAACTCG
>CAYGYQ010000090.1:0-12477 GCA_964354035.1 uncultured Bordetella sp. | reverse complement strand
GCCGATGCGGCCGGGCTCGCCAAGGGCACGGTCTACCTCTATTTCCCGAGCAAGGAAGAACTGCTGCTCGCGCTGCACGAGCGCAACATGCACGGCTTCTTCGCCGCACTCACTGCGCTGGTCGAAGGGCCGGGGCCGGTGACGCTCGATGCGATGATCGCGCTCACGCAGCGCCACCTGATCGCGCCGCCGCTGCTGCTGCAACTCGCGGCGCGGTGCTTCGGCATGATGGCGCAAGGCATTCCCGCGGCGGCAGCGGCCGATTACCGGCAGCGCGTGTCTGACCGCCTGCTGCGCGCGGGCGCGGGCCTGGAACGACATTTCCCCGAATTGGACCCGGGTGGCGGCGCGCGACTGCTGCGCCACAGCTATGCGTTGATCATCGGCCTGTGGCAGATGTCCGAGGCCGGCAGAACTCCGCGCATGGCAGCGGCGGATTCGTCGCCGACGTCCGAAGCCGACGGGGCTTCGTGCACGTCGGTGTCGGAGCCGCCACCGCTGGCGTTCGCGTGGCGGTACGACGATGAGCTCGAACGCGCGCTGCGCGCACTCTGGGGTGGCACGATCGGAACGCTTGCCGCAGCAGTCGGTCATGAAGATGGAGCGCAACGATGAAGCCATTGCTTCGAGTGCTGCTCGCCCTGACACTCATCGCGCTGGCCGGATGCGACAAGCCCGCAAGCGCGCCTGAAGCGGTGCGCCCCGTCCAGCTCGCGCAGGTCACGCTGGGCGCCATGGCTGAAACCGCGGGCTTCGCCGGCGAGGTGAAGCCGCGCCACGAGACGGATCTGGCGTTTCGCATCGGCGGCAAGATCGTCGCGCGCAACGCCGACATGGGATCGCGCGTGAAGAAGGGCCAGGTGCTGGCGCGACTCGACCCCGCGGATGTCGCCCTGCAGTCGGAGGCGGCCAAGGCCGCCGCCGCCGCCGCCGAAGCCGAGTACACGTACGCCAAGGCCGAGTTCGAGCGCTACCAGAGCCTGTTCGCGCAGAAATTCGTCAGCGGCTCCGCGCTCGACCAGAAGCGGAACGCGTTCAACGCCAACCGCGCGAAATTCGATCAGGCGAAGGCGCAGCTCGCCGTGGCGCAGAATCAGTCGGCGTACGCGGTGCTGCAGGCGCCCGAGGACGGCGTGATCACCTCCGTCAATGCCGAGGCGGGGCAGGTCGTCGCAGCGGGCCTGCCGGTGATGAAGCTCGCGCGCGAGGACCAACGCGAGGTCGCGATCAGCGTGCCGGAGAACCGGATCGACGAGCTTGCGCGGGCCAAAGCAATCGGGGTCGCGCTGGCGGCGAGCCCGCAGAAGATCTACCCGGCGCGCGTGCGCGAGATCTCACCTTCGGTCGACCCCGTCACGCGGACGTTCGCGGTGCGTGTCGCGGTGCTCGCGCCCGATGCCGCATTGCAATGGGGAATGACGGCGATGGTCGGCCTCATCGCCTCCGGTCCGGCGGATGCCGCGCTGCTCCCGCTCACCTCGCTCTATCGCCAGGACGACCAGCCGGCGGTCTGGATCTACGATCCGGCGACGCGCAAGGTCGCGCTGCGGCCCGTGACGATCGGCCAGTACCGCGAGGATGGCGTCATCGTCACCTCGGGGCTCGCCAACGGCGACTGGGTGGTCACGGCCGGCGTGCACAAGCTGCGCCCGGGCCAGACGGTCCGGCCATACGAGGGCGGCCCGCGCGCCGCTGACGCAGCGGCCACGCCGGGCGCCCCGGCGGCGAAGCGCTGACACGCTGACGCTGTCACGGCGCCACCCCGGATTCGTTCCATGAGCCTTCCTCCGCCGACCGGCGTGCCCCGCTCGCGGTTCAATCTCTCGGAGTGGGCGCTGCACCACCGTCCGCTGGTCCTGTTCATCATCGCCGTCTGCGCTCTGGCAGGCATCTATTCCTACGGCAGGCTCGGGCAGTCGGAGGATCCGCCGTTCACATTCAAGGTGATGGTGGTCCGCACCAACTGGCCCGGCGCCTCGGCGCGCGAGGTCGAGCTGCAGGTCACCGACCGGATCGAGCGCAAGCTGCAGGAAGTGCCGCGCATCGACTGGGTGCGCAGCTACTCGAAGCCGGGCGAGTCGCTGGTGTTCTTCGCGCTGAAGGACAACGCGTCGCCTTCGCTGGTGCCGGACACGTTCTACCAGGTGCGCAAGAAGGTCGGCGACATGCGCAACACGCTGCCGGCCGGCATCCAGGGGCCGTTCTTCAACGACGAGTTCGGCGACACCTACACCAACATCTACGCGATAACCGGCGACGGCTTCGGCTACCGCGAGCTGAAGGAATTCGGCGACCGCGTGCGCGCCGAGCTGCTGCGCGTGCCGGGTGTGGCCAAGGTCGATTTCATCGGCGAGCAGGACGAGAAGATATTCATCGAGTTGTCGAACGCGAAGCTCGCCACGCTGGGCATCGAGCCGGCGCAGATCTTCCAGACGCTCGCCACGCAGAACGTCGTCGCGGCGGCCGGCGTCTTCGACACGCCGACCGACCGCATCTACCTGCGGCCGACCGGCGCCTTCGTTTCCCTGGACGCCATCCGCGACCTCGCGCTGCGGGCCAACAACCGGGTGTTCCGGCTGGGCGACATCGCGACGGTCGAGCGCGGTTACGTCGACCCGCCGCAGCAGCGGATGCGCTTCCTGGGCCGCGAGGCGCTCGGCATCGGCGTCACGATGGTCAAGGGGGGCGACGTGATCGAGCTGGGGCGCGCGCTCGACGCCGACGTCGGGCGGATCGCGGCCGCGCTGCCGGTGGGCATCGACATCGAGACTGTCGCGAGCATGCCGCGCGCGGTCCAGCGCTCGGTCAACCAGTTCGTGCGGTCACTGGCCGAGGCGGTGCTGATCGTGCTTGCCGTGTCGCTGCTGAGTCTCGGCCTGCGCACGGGCCTCGTGGTCGCGGTGTCGATCCCGCTGGTGCTCGCGATCACGTTCCTCGGCATGTGGATCTTCGACATCGGGTTGCACAAGATCTCGCTGGGCGCGCTGATCCTGTCGCTCGGCCTGCTCGTCGACGACGCGATCATCGCGGTCGAAATGATGGCGATCAAGCTGGAGCAGGGATTCGACCGCTTCCGCGCCGCCGGCTTCGCCTACACAAGCACCGCGTTTCCGATGCTGACGGGCACGCTGATCACCGTCGCGGGCTTCCTGCCGATTGCGACGGCGAAGAGCAGCACCGGCGAGTACACGCGCTCGATCTTCGAGGTGTCCTCCCTCGCGCTGGTCGCGTCGTGGTTCGTCGCGGTGATCGTGATTCCCTACCTCGGCTACCGGATGCTGCCGGATTTCACGCAGCCGCGCGCGCCGTCGCCCTGGTCGAAGCTGCGGGCCCGGCTGCGGGGCCAGGCCGCGCCGCCGGCACGGGCGGCAGCCCACGGCGACCCCGAGGCCGTCTACCGGACGCCTTTCTATCTGCGTCTCCGGGCACTGGTGGAGTGGGTTGTGGGCCACCGCGCCATCGTGATCGTCATGACGATCGCGGCCTTCGCCGGTTCGCTCGCGCTGTTCCGGCTCATTCCGCAGCAGTTCTTTCCGGCGTCCTCGCGCCCCGAGCTGCTGGTCGACCTGCGACTGCCAGAGGGCAGCGCCTTCGCCGCAACGCTCAAGGAGGCGAAGCGGCTCGAGGCGATCCTCGACGGCGAGCCGGGGATCGAGAGCTACGTGGCGTACGTGGGCAGCGGCAGCCCGCGCTTCTACCTGCCGCTCGACCAGCAGCTGCAGCAATCGAACTTCGCGCAATTCGTCGTCCTCGCGACCGACAACGCCGAGCGGGAGCGCGTGCGCGCGCGCCTGCTCGCCCGCCTGGACAACGACTTCCCGGCGCTGCGCGGGCGCGTCTCGCGCCTCGAGAACGGACCGCCGGTGGGGTTTCCGATCCAGTTCCGGGTTTCCGGCGAGGACATCGCGAAGGTGCGCTCGATCGCCCGCGAGGTGGCCGCCGTGATGCGCGAGGACCGCGACACGGACAGCGTGCAGTTCGACTGGGACGAACCGACGAAAGTGGTGCGCCTCGCCATCGACCAGAACAAGGCGCGGGTGCTGGGCTTCTCGTCGCAGGACGTCGCGGCCTTCCTCAACAGCGCGGTATCGGGCGTCACCGTCACGACTTACCGCGACGGCGACAAGCTGATCGACGTGGTCGTGCGCGGCGTGCCGGCGGAGCGCGCCGCGCTGTCCTCGCTCAAGGACCTCGCCCTGCCGGCGAAGAACGGGAAGGCGGTGCCGATCACGCAGATCGCGGACATCCGCTACGAGCAGGAAGAGGGCATCGTCTGGCGCCGCAACCGCCTGCCGACGATCACGGTGCGCGCCGACCTCAAAGGCAACGCCCAGGGGCCCGACGTGGCGAGCCGGATCGAACCGCGGCTGGACGGCGTGCGCGCGCAACTGCCGCTCGGCTACCGGATCGAAATCGGGGGCGCGATCGAAGACTCGGCGAAGGGCCAGCGGTCCATCGTCGCCGGCGTGCCCCTGCTCGTGGTCACGGTGCTGCTGTTGCTGATGGTGCAGCTGAGGAGCTTCGCCCGCACGGCGATGGTGGTGCTGACCGCGCCGCTCGGGCTGATCGGCGTCACGCTGGCGCTGCTCGCCTTCGGCAAGCCGTTCGGGTTCGTGGCGATGCTGGGAACGATCGCGCTGTCCGGGATCATCATGCGCAACTCGGTGATTCTCGTCGATCAGATCGACCAGGACATCGCGGCGGGGGCCGCGCCCTGGGATGCCGTCGTCGGCGCCACCGTGCGCCGCTTCCGGCCGATCGTGCTGACGGCCGCCGCGGCGGTGCTGGCGATGATCCCGCTGACGCGCAGCGACTTCTTCGGCCCGATGGCCGTCGCGATGATGGGGGGAATCCTGATCGCCACGGTGCTGACGCTGGGCTTCCTGCCGGCGCTGTATGCGGCGTGGTTTCGCGTCGCGCCCCCGTCGCCGAGCGGCGCGGCCGACTGACCCGGTTGACGAACGGCCCCGCGGGTGGCCGGAAGGGTGGGGGCACGCCCCGACGCCGAGGAAGTACCGGCGAGCCGCCCGCGAGGGTAAAATGGCGGTCCCGCTGCACCGGAACCCATCGTCATGAGCCTCTCCCCGATTGCGGACCTGATCGCCGACCTCAAGGCCGGCCGGATGGCCGTGCTCGTCGACGAGGAGGACCGGGAGAACGAGGGCGACCTCATCTTCGCCGCGGATTTCGTGACCGCCGAGAAGATCAATTTCATGGCGACGCACGGCCGCGGGCTCATCTGCATGCCGATCACGGCCGCCCATGCCGAGCGCCTCAATCTGGCGCCGATGGTGGCGCAGAACCGCTCCGTGCACGGCACCAATTTCACGGTGTCGATCGAGGCGGCGCAGGGCGTGGCCACCGGCATCTCGGCGCAGGACCGCGCGCACACGATTCGCGTCGCGGCCGCGCCCGGCGCGAAGCCGTCCGACATCGTGCAGCCCGGCCACGTGTTTCCGTTGATTGCCCAGCCCGGCGGCGTGCTGGCCCGCGCGGGCCACACCGAGGCGTGCTGCGATCTCGCGGAGCTCGCCGGGCTCACGCCGGCGGCCGTGCTGTGCGAGATCATGAATGCCGACGGCACCATGGCGCGGCTGCCCGATCTGATCGACTTCGCGCGCACGCACAGCCTCAAGATCGGCGCGATCGCCGACCTCATCCACCATCGCAGCCGCACCGAGCGGCTCATCGAGCGGATCGCCGAACGGCCGCTCGCGACGGCGCACGGCGCGTTCCGGCTCGTCGTGTACCGGGAGAAGCTGTCGGACGCGACGCACCTCGCGCTGGTGCGCGGCCCGATTGCGCCGGATTCCGAGACGCTCGTGCGCGTGCACGAGCCGCTGTCGGTGATGGACCTGCTCGACACCGGCAGCACCTCGCACTCGTGGAGCATCGCGGCGGCGCTCGACGCCATCGCCGGCGCCGGCCGCGGCGTCGTCGTGCTGTTGCACCGCCCCGAAAGCGCCAACGAGCTGCGGCGCCGCGCGGTCACCGCCGAGGTGGCGGTCTCGGCCAAGGTCGATCTGCGCGACTACGGGATCGGCGCGCAGATCCTGCGCGATCTCAACGTCGGCAGGATGCGTCTGCTCGCCACGCCGCGGAAGATGCCGAGCATGGCCGGATTCGATCTCGAGGTCACCGGCTACGTCGCGCAGCCTGCGGCGCGCCAGGCGCCTTGATCCCGCCCCCAACAACCGCTGCCTCCATCGCGCCAGCCTCTGCCCATGCCAGTCCGCCAACTTCCCGTCAGTAACAGCGGCATCGGCCGCCGCGTCGGCATCGTGCTGTCGCGTTTCAACCCCGGCATCGGCGACCTGCTGCTCGCGGGTGCGCTGCGGGCGCTGAAGGAGGCCGGCGTCACCGATCGCAACATCACCGTCGCCACGGTCCCCGGCGCACTGGAGACGTCGCTCGCGCTGCAGCGGCTGGCGCAGACCGGCGAGTTCGAGGCGCTGGTCGCGCTGGGCGCGGTGATCCGCGGCGAGACCTACCATTTCGAGATCGTCGCCAACGAATCGGCCCGCGGCGTCGCGGAGGTGCAGCTCGAGTTCGGCATCCCGGTGGGCAACGGCATCCTGACCACCAACACCGACGAGCAGGCGCTGATGCGTTGCGAGAAGAAAGGCTTCGAGGCGGCGCAGGCGGCGCTCGAGCTCGCCAACCTGCTGGAAGCCATCGATGCGGACTAGCCCGCGTCGGCGCGCGCGGGAGTTCGTGTTGCAGGGGCTCTACCAACGCCAGTTGTCGGGCAACGCCTGCGCCGCGATCCGCGAGCAGGTCGCCGCAGCGGCCGGTTTTCCGAAGGCGGACGAGGCCTACTTCGACGTGCTGTGGGCGGGAGTGACCGCCGAATACGATGCGCTCGTCCTGCTCGTCTCCCCGGAGCTCGACCGCCGCGCGGCGGAGCTCTCGCCGATCGAGCGTGCGATCCTCGTGATCGGCGCCTGGGAGCTTGCGCACCGGCCCGAGATCCCCTGTCGCGTCGTCATCAACGAAGCGATCGAGCTCGCCAAGTCGTATGGTGGCACCGACGGGCACAAGTTCGTCAACGGCGTGCTCGACAAGCTTGCGGCGACGCTCCGCGCGACCGAGATGGACGCGCTGCGTTCCGGGACCGGCACGGCGCAGCGATGCGATCGCCTATAATCGGGGCGTGAATGAATTCGAGCTGATCGCGCGTTTTTTCTCGCGACCGCCGCGCGCGGCCTCGGTTCATCTGGCAGGTGGGGACGATGCGGCGCTGCTCGCTCCAGCGCCCGGTTGCGAGCTCGCGGTTTCGGTCGACATGCTGGTCGGCGGGCGCCATTTTCTGGCGGACACCGATCCGGAGCGACTGGGTCACAAGACGCTGGCGGTCAATCTGTCCGACCTGGCGGCGATGGGGGCGACACCGAAGTGGGCGCTGCTGGCCGGCGCGCTGCCGGACGCCGATCCCGCGTGGCTTGGCGCGTTTGCGCGCGGCTTCTACGCGCTGGCCGATGCCCACGGCGTCGATCTCGTCGGCGGCGACACCACGCGCGGTCCGCTCAATCTCTGCGTGACGATCCTCGGTGAAGTGCCCGCGGGGCAGGCGTTGCTGCGCTCGGGCGCCAGGCCGGGCGACGACGTCTACGTTTCGGGTGCGCTCGGCGACGCCGCGCTCGCTTTGGCCGCAATGACCGGCCGCGTGCGACTCGTCGGCGATGCGCTCGCCGCCGCGCAGACGCGGCTCGAGGCACCGGTGCCGCGCGTCGCACTGGGCCTGGCGCTGCGCGGTGTGGCCACTGCGGCGATCGATGTGTCCGACGGCCTCATCGGCGATCTCGGCCACATTCTCGAGCGATCGGCCGCCGGCGCGATGCTGGAGCTGGCGGCCATTCCGCGGTCGCCGGCGCTGGCGCGCCTGGCCGGCAGCGACGACCGTGCGCTCGCGCTCGAGTGCCTGCTCGCGGGTGGCGATGACTACGAGCTGTGCTTCACCGCGCCGCGCGCGGCGGCCGAGCGCGTGGCTGCGATCGCAGCCAGCACCGCGGTGCCGCTCGCACGCATCGGTGTGATCACCCCGGGCTCCGGCCTCGTCGTGCGCGACGAGCGCGGCCTGCCGCTGCCTGCCGTGCCGCGGGCCTACGATCATTTCGCCTGAGGCTTGGGCGCGATGCACAACGTTGACCACCGGCGCTGTCCCGCATGCGGCGAACTCACGATCGTCGGGACGCGGCGATTCGTCGGTGGCTGGTTCTTCATCTGCTGCCCGAATTGCCGCCGCCAGCTCCGCGTGGATCCCCAGCACGGCCAGCGCTGGATCCTGCTGGCGGCGCTGGCACTGATCGGAGTGGCCGCGATTGCCGGTGCGGCGGTGACCGACCACCGGGTCGGGTTCGTGGCTGTAGGTGCGCTCGCCTGCGCCATGGTGTACATCTGGGAGTTCGTGCTGACGCGCCGCTCGCCGCTGGAAGTCGTCGCCGATGACGAGGCGCGCGGCTACCGGCGCAACTGGATGATGACGGCATTCGCCACGCTGTTCGCAACGGGTGCCGTCGTCTACGCGGCCACGCAGATATGACGGCCGCCGCATGAGCCCGAAGGGCCGCCCCGAGGGCGAATACCGGAGCGCGCAGCGCGAAGGTACTCCAGTGACCTCATTCCCTCTCGCGCGCATCGAGGAGGCGGGCCTCAACGCGATGCAGTCACAGCGGCAGCTCTTCTACGACGGCTGGCTGTTGAAGGTGTCGCCAGGCGTGGCCAAGCGCGGGCGCAGCGTCAACGCGCATTTCGGCTCCTCACTCCCGCTTGCCGGCAAGCTCGCTTACTGCGAGAACGTGTACGCGCGGCACGGCCTGCCGACGCTGTTCCGGATCACGCCATTCGTCCAGCCGGCGGACCTCGAGGCGGCGTTGGCGGCGCGCGGTTACGAGGTGTTCGGCGAGACGCTGGTGCAGGCGGTGGCGCTGGAGCGCCCGCCGGCGTTGCCGGAGCACGACGACGCGGTCGAGGTCGAGGCGCCGGATACGCCCGCCTTCGTCGATGCCGTGGGGGATCTGCGCGAGTCGACACCGGCGCAGCGGGAGGCGCATCGCGAGCGCCTCATGAATTCGCCGCTCGGCAAGCGCTACGCCGTCGTCCGGGCGGGGGGCCGTGTCGTCTGCACCGCGCAGATCGCGGTCGAGGGCGAGCTTGCGGGCCTCTTCGACGTGATCACCGCTCCCGCTGCGCGCCGGCAGGGGTATGCGACGCTCGCGTGTGCGTCGTTATTGTCCTGGGCGTGGCAGCACGGCGCGCATGGTGCCTATCTGCAGGTGAGCGCCGACAACGCGCCCGCCATCGACTCCTACCGGCGATTCGGCTTCGCGACGGTCTACACCTACCATTACCGGGGGCGGGCGGGGGAGTGTGAGTGAGACATCTTGTGTCAACCCGCCGTGGTGTTGAAGGCCAACGCGGTGGGTTGACGGGTGGGGGTGTAGGCGCGGCCTCGGCCGCGCTCGGGCGGCGCCCATGCGTCGATGCCGATCGAGCGCGGGCAAGCCCGCGCCTACGAAGGCAAGCGCCCATGGATCTGCATTCATGAGCGCGGCGGGCGAATGATCGACGATACCGTCGCGCTGGCGGCCCGCCTGGGTCGTGTTTTGTCCGATCGGCGCTGGACGGCCGCCACGGCCGAATCCTGCACCGGCGGGCTCATCGCCGGCGCCATCACCGACGTGGCCGGCAGCTCGGCCTGGTTCGATCGCGGCTTTGTCACCTACTCGAACGAGGCCAAGAGCGAGATGCTCGGGGTTCGCTCCGAGACGCTCGCGGCGCATGGCGCCGTCAGCGAGGCGACGGCACAGGAGATGGCCGCAGGAGCGTTGGCGCGCAGCGGCGCCGACATCGCGGTCGCGGTCACGGGCATTGCCGGGCCGGCGGGGGGCTCGCCGGGGAAGCCGGTGGGACTCGTCTGTTTCGCCTGGGCGCGCCGTGGCGGTCGGGTCGACGCTCGCACCCTGCATTTCGCGGGGGACCGGGCGGCTGTGCGCGCGGCGGCGGTCGCCGCAGCGCTGGAAGGCCTGATCAGCCGGGCCTCCCCGCCCTGAGCGCGGGCAAGCCCGCGCCCACGAGCTGGGGTTCCGCGCAAATCCGTGGGCGCGGCCTTGGCCGCGCTCCGCCATAGGTACTCGCTTGCACTGCTCGCGGTCCCCCAAGCATACAAAGGGACTCGTCCGTTCGGGGGGTTGCGTCGAACGATCGTTCTATGCCATGATTCACGGCGTCGACCTTACCCGCCCGCGCCCTGCTGCGCCATACTTCGGAGCCTCCCCACATGCCACTCGACAACACCATGGACGACCACAAGAGCAAGGCCCTCGCCGCAGCGCTGGCGCAGATCGAAAAGCAGTTCGGCAAGGGCTCGATCATGAAAATGGGCGAATCCCAGGTCCAGAACGACCTGCAGGTCGTCTCCACCGGCTCGCTCGGCCTCGACATCGCGCTGGGCGTCGGCGGGCTGCCGCGCGGCCGGGTCGTCGAAATCTACGGACCGGAGTCCTCCGGCAAGACCACGCTGTCGCTGCAAGTCGTGGCACAGGTGCAGAAAGCGGGCGGCACGGCGGCCTACATCGACGCCGAAAACGCGCTCGACCCCGTCTACGCCGGCAAGCTCGGCGTCAACGTCGGCGACCTCCTGATCTCGCAACCGGATACGGGCGAGCAGGGCCTCGAAATCGCCGACATGCTCGTGCGCTCGGGCGGGGTGGACATCATCGTCATCGACTCGGTCGCGGCACTGGTGCCGAAGGCCGAGATCGAGGGCGAGATGGGCGACCAGTTGCCGGGCCTGCAGGCACGCCTGATGAGCCAGGCGCTGCGCAAGCTCACCGCCAACATCAAGCGCGCGAACACGCTGGTCGTCTTCATCAACCAGATCCGGATGAAGATCGGCGTCATGTTCGGCAACCCCGAGACGACCACCGGCGGCAACGCGCTCAAGTTCTACGCGTCGGTGCGCCTCGACATCCGCCGCATCGGCGCGATCAAGCGTGGCGACGAGGTCGTCGGCAACGAGACGCGCGTCAAGGTGGTCAAGAACAAGATCGCGCCGCCGTTCCGCGAGGCGCTGTTCGACATCCTTTACGGGGAAGGCATCTCCCGCCACGGCGAGATCATCGAGCTGGGCGTGGCGAAGAACATCATCGAGAAGTCCGGCGCGTGGTACGCCTACAACGGCGAGAAGATCGGCCAGGGCAAGGACAACACGCGCGAGTTCCTGCGCGAGCATCCGGCCATGGCGGACGAGATCGAGGCGAAGATCCGCGCCGCGGTCGGGGTGCCCGTGCCGGGTGCGCTGCGTGCGCGCGGCGAGCCTCCGGCCAGCGACGAGTAGAGCGATGAGCGCCGCCGGGCCGCCCCAAGGCGCTCGCCCCCCGGGGGGAGCGGCGCGCAGCGCCGTTCGGGGGGAACATACAAGCGCCGCCGGGCCGCCCCAAGGCGCGAATTACGCCCCCTTGGGGGGTGTGGGGGTACCTACAAGCGCCCGGAGTCCACGCTCGGCGCGCCCTCGCGTTGCCAGCGGCGGGCCCGGGTGACCCGCGGGAAGGCTCGTTGCAGGCCAGGACCCCCCGTCCGCCGAAGTCGCTGAAGGGGCGTGCGATAGCACTCCTCGCGCGCCGCGAGTACTCGCGGGTGGAATTGCGCGACCGGCTTGCAGCGGGCGGCGACCACGGCGTCGACGGCGCGGATGCCGTCGAAGCGCTGCTGGACGAGTTGGCCGCGCTCGGCTTCCTGTCTGACGCGCGATTCGCGCAATCGGTGGTTCGGCAGAAGAGCGGCGGCTACAGCAAGCGCGCCATTGGCGCTTCGCTGAAGGCGCGGGGCGTCGAGGTTGAGGCGGCAGCGGACGCCCTCGCCGGTGTCGAAATCGACGATCTCGACGCGCTGGCCGCGCTCTGGCGCCGCCGCTTCGGCAAGCCGCCGGCGAACGACAAGGAAAAGGCGAGACAGGTGCGTTTCCTGCAAAGCCGCGGCTTCGCGCTATCGGCAATCTTCAAGCTCCTGCGCAACCCGCCCGGCGAGGCCGACGCCGACGTCCGGTAGGCGAATGCCGCGCGCGCCTTGCACCTGCATCGGCAGGGGTGCAGGTACCGGAGTTTGGCGGGGTCGCGCAAAGCCGCGTAAAATCAGCAGCTTTGCCAATGCGCGCCGTGGCCACGAGCCAGCGGCGTGCCGAGACGGGATCCGCCACCGCCATGAAAGCCGCCGACATCCGGAGCCGTTTCCTCAGGTACTTCGAGGAGCGCGAGCACACGATCATCCCTTCATCGTCGCTGGTGCCGGGCAACGACCCGACGCTGCTGTTCGTCAACTCCGGGATGGTCCAGTTCAAGGACGTGTTCCTCGGTGCCGACCAGCGCCCGTACCGGCGCGCGACGACGGCGCAGCGCTGCGTGCGCGCCGGCGGCAAGCACAACGATCTCGACAACGTCGGCTACACGGCGCGCCACCACACGTTCTTCGAGATGCTGG
>CAYGYQ010000089.1:0-12570 GCA_964354035.1 uncultured Bordetella sp. | reverse complement strand
ACCCACTCGCCGGGGCGGCCCCCGGTGCGCGCGCTGTTCCTCACGCCCACCCGGGAGCTCGCGGTACAGGTCGAGGAATCCTTCCGCACCTACGGCAAATACACCAACCTGCGCTCGACGGTGGTCTACGGCGGCGTCGACATCAAGCTGCAGCTGCCCATCGTGCGCGGCGGGGTCGAGATCCTCGTCGCCACGCCGGGAAGATTGCTCGACCACATCGAGCACAAGAGCGTGTACCTGGGGCAGGTCGAGATCTTCGTGCTGGACGAGGCCGACCGCATGCTCGACATGGGCTTCATCCCCGACATCAAGCGGATCATGGCGCTGTTGCCGGTGACCGCGAAACGCCAGAACCTGCTGTTCTCGGCGACGTTCTCCGGCGAAATCAAGAAGCTCGCCGACCAGTTGCTGAATGCGCCGCAGCTGATCGAAGTCGCCAAGCGCAATACTGCCGCCGACACCGTGTCGCAGGGCGCGTACAAGGTGCCCGCCGAGGCCAAGCGCGCCTTGCTGGAGCATCTTGTCCGTTCGCGCGGCTTGAACCAGGTCCTCTGCTTCATGCGCACCAAGCACGGCGCGTCGCGCCTCGCGCGGCAGCTCGAGAAGGATGGCCTCATCACCGACGCCATCCACGGCGACAAGAGCCAGCAGACGCGCATGGAGGCGCTCGCCGCGTTCAAGGAGGGCAAGCTGCAGGTGCTCGTCGCCACCGACGTTGCCGCGCGCGGCCTCGACATCGACGATCTGCCGCTGGTCGTCAATTTCGAATTGCCGTACGTGCCGGAAGATTACATTCACCGCATCGGCCGCACCGGGCGTGCCGGCGCCTCGGGCGAGGCCATTTCTTTCGTGGCTCCGGAGGAGGAGAAGTACCTGGCCGAGATCGAGCGGCTGCTGAAGAAGAGCATCCAGATCCTGTCGGCGGACGGCTTCGACCCGTCGTCGGTGCGCGCCGAGCGAGCGCCCCGCAGTTCTCGCGCCGCCGGTGTCGAACGTCCGCCACGCGCGGGTCATGCCGAACGGGCGCCGCGTGCGCCTCGCAGCGAGCACGCCGCGCGTGCGTCGCGCGCGCACGGCAACGAGGATCGGGCGCCGCGCCCGCCGCGCGAGGATCCGCGGATCGAACGCGAGCGCGCGTATGCGCTGAACCCGGACCAGCCGCCCGTCGCGCCGCAGGCCGGCAATGGCGCAGCATCCGACTCGGCCCTCACGCCTGCCACCGGAGCGCCGAAGCGCCGTGGCTTCGGCCATGGCCGACCGGTGCCGGCGCTGCTGATGAAGCGCAACGCAACCGAGCCCGAGAAAGTCTGAATTCGGGCAGGGCACAGCCCGGGTGACCCGCCACCGGTCGCGCGTGCGCCCTCCAGGCCCGTCGGCGTACCTGGTTGTCGCGCACTGCCGCGCCGGCTTCGAGCCTGAAACCGTCGCCGATCTGTCTCGTTTGGCGGGCCACGCCCGCGAAGAGATCGATTTCGATGCGCCGGTGGGCCGCGGCTTCGTCGTCGGCAACCTCGCCCGCTTCGATCCTCGGCCCTGGTCGCGCGCATTCGAGCGCGCGCCGCCGATCTTCGTCCGCTCGCTCTTCTTCGGCTCCGGACCGCATCCGCTGCTCGACCCCGCGGCCACGCGCGGCCGTCCCGATCGCATCGCGCCGCTGGTCGCCTTGATCGAGCGCTTCCGCGCCGAATTTCCTTGTCTGGATCCCCCATCCCGCGCACTCGGACCCGCCAGCAATTTCACGCTCCGGCTCGAAACACCGGACACCAATGACGGCAAGGAGTTGTCGGGGCTGACGCGCTCGCTTGCGGCGCGCCTTGCCAACGCATTGCGGGAACGCGGGGTCACCTGTGCCGCCGCCGACGTTGCCGGCGAGCCCGGCACCCATCTCCACGTGCTGTTCCCCGACGGCGCGCACGCGTTCGTAGGCTCGAGCGTCGCGCCGTGGGCGAGTCCCTGGACGATGGGGATCCCCCGGCTGCGAATGCCTGGCGGCGCGCCATCACGCTCGACGCTCAAGCTCGCCGAAGCATTCCTGACGTTCCTGGGCGACCGGGAACCCGAGGTGCTGCGCGCCGGCATGCGCGCGGTCGACCTCGGCGCGGCGCCGGGCGGCTGGACGTGGCAGCTCGCGCATCGCGGCTTGCGCGTCACCGCGGTCGACAACGGCCCGTTGAAAGGCGACCTGCTCGACGATCCACTCGTCACCCATCTGCGCGCGGATGGTCTGGCGTACCTGCCGCAACGCCCTGTCGACTGGATGGTCTGCGACATCGTCGAGCAGCCGTCGCGCATCGCGGCGCTGATCGCCCGCTGGCTCGGCGAAGGTCACGCGCGCCACTCTGTCTTCAACCTGAAGCTGCCGATGAAGAAGCGTTACGACGAGGTGCGCCGCTGCGAGGCGATCATCCGCGATGCGCTCGCCAAGGCCCGCGTGGAGCACACGCTGGCGCTGCACCAGCTCTATCACGACCGCGAGGAAGTCACCGGTTATTGCGTCGCGACAGGCATGGGCAAGTCCGTGGCGCGCCACCGCGCCGGTCATCCGTCGCCGGGGATGATGCCAAGACGCAGATAGGTCGACCGCATCAGCTCGCGCAGCGTGGGCAGCGCGCGCCAGAACCAAAGTGCAGCGAGGGATGCGGCCAGGCCGTTCGCCAGGAACGTCGCCTGCACGCCCGCGATGTTCGCCAGCGCGCCGGCAGCGAGATTGCCCAGCGGCGCGATGCCGAGGAACGCCAGCGTGAAGAATCCGGCCACACGTCCGCGCAGCGGGTCGGGGACGATCGTCTGCAGAATCGTGTTCACGGACGCCGCCGCCAGGATGACGCCTCCGCCCACCGCAAACATCAGCACGAGCGCAAGCGGGAGGTACGACAGGTAGGCGAAGGCCGCGAGCGCGGCGCCGCAACTCAACGCGGCGGCGGCGATCACGCGTCCAAGCCCGCGCACCGTCGTGCGGCCCGCAAGGTAGAGCGTGCTCGCGAGCGCGCCGGCACCCGCCGCCGCAAGCAGGAAGCCCAGGGTCTGCGGCCCGCCTCCGTGGATGTCCTTCGCGTAGACCGGCATCAGCGACGAGTACGGACTGATCGTCCACGACAGCGCGGCGACCAGGAGCAGCATCGCGCGCGCGGGCGCAAAGCCCGAAACAAACCGATACCCCTCCACCCACTTCGACCAGAAGCCGCCTTCCCACGGCACCGGTCCGGGCTCGTGCATCCAGCGCATGCGGCTGACAGCGACGATCACCGCAACGAACGACAGCGCATTGAGCATGAAGCACACGGCTTCGCTGACGACCGCGAGCAGCAGCCCCGCGAGCGCAGGCCCGACGACCCGCGCGGCGTTGACCATGAACGAGTTGAGCGCGATCGCATTCGGCAGATCCGCGCGATCCTCGACCAGGTGCACCCACAACGCCTGGCGGAGCGGCACGTCGAACGCGGAAACCAGGCCGAGCCCGAGTGCGAGAACGATCAGATGCCAGACGGCGATGTGCCCGGACCACGTGAGCCCGGCGAGCACGAGTGCCTGCAGCAGCATCAGCGACTGGGTGACGCGCAATGCGCGGCGCCGGTGAACATGATCGGCGACGACGCCGGCGAAAGCCCCGAAAACAAGGATGCCGGCGTTCCCGCAGAACGCGACGGCGCCGAGCAGCCAGACCGAGCCGGAGAGCCGATAGGTAAGCCACCCCATCGCGACCTGCTGCAGCCAGGTCCCCATCACCGACAGTCCCTGGCCTACGAAGAACAGCCGGAAATTCCGGTAGCGCAGCGCGCGAAACGTGTGCGTCAGCGCACTCGTCATCGGGGGTCACCGCGCCCTGCCGCCGACGGCGACTCGACCGGCGATGGTCGTGGCGGCATCGCAGGCGTCGGGCCGGGCGCGGCCGGATGCTCGCTCGATCGTCAACCCGACAGCCGCCCGAGCTGATGCTTCAGCTGCTCGATCGTCGCTTCGAGACCCGCGGCCCGCGTGCGCTCCTGCAGGACGATGGGTGCGGGTGCGCGCGCCACGAAGCTCTCGTTCGCGAGCTTGACGGCGACCTTGGCGATCTCGGCCTCGAGGCGGGCGATCTCCTTTGCCAGACGCTCGCGCTCGGCGGCGACGTTCACTTCGATGTGCAGCATCAGGCGCATCTCGCCGACGATCCGGATCGGGGCATCGGTGACCGGCAGATCGTCGACGATGTTCATCGCCGCGACTTTCCCGAGCGCCGGCAGATACGGCGCGAAATGCAGGAGCAGGTTCGGGTCGCCGGCCACGAGCAGCGGCACCCGCTGCGCCGGCGACAGGCCCATTTCGCTGCGCAGCGCGCGACAGGCGCCGACGAGACCCTGCAACAGCGCCATGTCGCGGTCCGCACCCGGATCGACATTCTCGAAGTCGGCCTCCGGGTAGGGCTGCACGGAGATGGTAGCGCCCGTCTTGCCGGCGAGCGGCGCGATCGTCTGCCACAGCTCTTCGGTGATGAACGGCATGAACGGATGCGCGAGCCGGAGCGTCACCTCGAGCTCGCGCACCAGCACCGAGCGCGTCCCGCGCGCCGCCCCCGGGTCGGCGGCCGCTTCGGCGCGCTGCAGCTGGACCTTGGCGCACTCGAGGTACCAGTCGCAGAACTCGTCCCACACGAACTCGTAGAGCGCTTTCGCCGCGAGATCGAACCGGTAAAGCGCGAGGTTCTCGGCGATGTCGCGCTTGGTCCGCTGCAACCGGCCCAGCAGCCAGCGATCGACGAATGACAGCGCCCGGAACTCGTGCGGGTCGAGGCCGCAGTCCTTGCCCTCGACGTTCATCAGCACGAACCGGGTCGCGTTCCACAGCTTGTTGCAGAAATTGCGGTAGCCGTCGCAGCGGGCGAGGTCGAAGTTCAGCGTGCGACCGTAGGTGGCGAGGCTCGCGAAGGTGAAACGCAGAGCGTCGGCGCCAAAGCTCGGAATCCCGTCCGGAAACTGCTTGCGCGTGCGCTTCGCGATCGACTCCGCCTGCCGCGGATCGAGCATGTTCGCCGTGCGCTTGGCGACGAGCGCCTCCAGCGTCACGCCGTCGATCAGGTCGAGCGGATCGAGCACGTTGCCCTTCGACTTCGACATCTTCTGGCCTTCCTCGTCGCGAACGAGGGCGTTGATGTAGACGTCGCGGAACGGCACCTTGCCGGTGAAATAGGTCGTCGTCATGATCATCCGCGCGACCCAGAAGAAGATGATGTCGAAACCGGTGACGAGCACCGACGACGGCAGGAAGGTGCGCAGCTCGTAGGTGTCGTCGGGCCAGCCTAGCGTCGAGTGGCACCACAGCGCCGACGAGAACCAGGTGTCGAGCACGTCCTCGTCCTGGGCGAAGGACGCCGGCTCGCGGCCGAGCTTCGTCCGCGCCGCGACGCGGGCCGCCGCCTCGCTGCGCGCCACGTAGACGTTGCCATCCTCGTCGTACCACGCGGGAATGCGGTGGCCCCACCAGAGCTGGCGCGAGATGCACCAGTCCTGGATGTTGTTGATCCAGTGCAGGTACGTCGACAGCCACTGGTCCGGCACGAACTGCACGCGACCGCGTTCGCCCGTGCCGGCGTCGACGATGCCGTCGCCGACAGCCGCGAGGCAGAGGTCCTGGATCGTGCGGCCGGGGAACAGCGGATGCGTGACCGGCGCCGGCGTCTGCATCGCCACGAACCACTGGTCGGTCAGCATCGGCTCGACAATCTCGTGCGTGCGGCCGCAGCGCGGCACGACCATCCGGTGCGCCTTTTCGCTGACGAGCAAACCCTGTGCCGCGAGATCGGCGAGCACCGCCTTGCGCGCCGCGTAGCGATCGAGGCCGCGATACTTCTCCGGCGCGTTGTCGTTGATCGTCGCGTCGAGATTGAGTATCGGGATCGGCGGGAGGCCGTGCCGCTGGCCGATCTGCCAGTCGTTGAAGTCGTGCGCCGGCGTGATCTTCACGCAACCGGTGCCGAAGGACTTGTCGACATAGGCATCGGCGATCACGGGGATGGTGCGGCCGGTGAGCGGCAGCGTGACCTCTTTTCCGATCAGCGCGGTGTACCGTTCGTCGTCGGGGTTCACCGCGACCGCGACGTCGCCCAGCATCGTCTCCGGCCGGGTTGTGGCGACGATGACAGCGCCCTGCCCTGCGCCTCCTTCGCCCGCCAGCGGATAGCGGATCTCCCAGATCTTCCCCTGCTCTTCCTCGCTTTCCACCTCGAGGTCCGACACGGCGGTGCCAAGCGTCGGGTCCCAGTTGACCAGGCGCTTGCCGCGATAGATGAGACCGTCCTCATGGAGTCGGACGAAGGTTTCGCGCACCGCCGCGGAGAGACCTTCGTCCATCGTGAAGCGCTCGCGCGACCAGTCGCCCGACGTCCCGAGCCGGCGCATCTGGTTGGTGATCGTCGAGCCGGACTCCTGTTTCCACGCCCAGACGCGCTCGGCGAACTGCTCGCGGCCAAGATCCCGCCGTGACTCACCCTGGGCCTTCAGCTGCTGCTCGACGACGATCTGCGTCGCGATGCCTGCATGGTCGGTACCGAGCTGCCAGAGCGTGTTGTCGCCGCGCATCCGGTGGTACCGGATCAGCACGTCCATCAGCGTCATCTGGAACGCGTGCCCCATGTGCAGCGTGCCGGTGACGTTGGGCGGCGGCAGCTGGATGCAGAACGCCGGCGCAGCGAGCGCATGGCTCGGCTTGAAGTCCCCGCGTGCCTCCCAGAGCGGGTACCACTTCGCCTCGATGGCGTGGGGTTCGAAGCTTTTGGCGAGTTCCATGACGCCTCGTGCGGCCCGCGGATGGAGCCTGCAAAAGCGTGAAATTATAGCGGAAAGCGCGAGCGCTTCCGCCTGGCCGCGGTCCGGTCGGCGTCAGTGCCGATGGGTTGCCGCGCCTGACCGGGTGTCCCCCGCGCCGGTCAGGCAGGAATGAACTTCAGCGCGACGCCGTTGTTGCAGTAGCGAAGGCCGGTCGGCTTGGGACCGTCGTCGAACACGTGCCCATGGTGGCCGCCGCAGCGGGCGCAGTGGTACTCCTTGCGCGGATAGATCATCTTGAAGTCCGTCTTGGTGCCGAGCGCGGCCGGAAGAAAATCGTAGAAACTCGGCCAGCCGGTGCCGCTGTCGAATTTGGTCCGCGAATCGAAGAGCGGCAGGTCGCAGGCGACGCACGCGAAAATGCCTTTGCGCTTCTCGTCGTTGAGCGGGCTCGTGAACGGCGGCTCGGTGCCTTCCTGCCGCAGCACGGAAAATTGCGCTGGCGTGAGCAGCTTGCGCCATTCGTCCGCGGTCTTGACGACCTTGTCGATCTTCGCGCCCGCCACGGCCGGGCCCTGCGCGTCGGCCAGCATCGACTGGCGCAGCGCGGCCACGCCAGCAACGGTGAAGAAGGTGCGGGAAAGGAAATGGCGTCGATTCATGAGGTGATCCATGACAGAGGGTTGAATCTTGGTCGCTGCGGCAGTCGCATAACTTACAGCCGCGCCCGGCGGGGGGCGCCGACGACCCGATATTGAGTCGCGCCCCCGGATCCGCCGCGCTCGGCCCGTTGGACTGTCGACCGGCTATTTCGGTTCCGGCAGCGGCGAAGGCGCGGCGGCGCCAGAGTAGACGGCGTCGGTCAACCGGTACAGGAGTCCGTTCGCGTCGTCCTTCAGCACGACGAACCGGCCGGACACGACGATCGGCTCGAAGCCGAATTTCACCGGCGTCCGGGCGATGATCTCGACCACGGCGTCCGGCCCCGCCGGCATGCAGAACGAGCAGTGGGGCGGCACGGCCGACAGGAGGAAGCGCGTCTGCTTGTCCCCCATGTCGAGCGGAATCATGAATCCCTGCACCTTCACGTCGCGCTTGTCCAGCGTGAGGACCTCCGGCGCGAACTCGTTCACCATCCGCCCGCCTTGCTTCACCGGAGTCACCTTGGCCAGCGTGCGCCACGAGACGACGCCGGCACGTTCTGGCAGCAGCGTCGCGCCGTAGTCGGTGGCGCTCGGCAGTCCGGCCGGGGCCACCGGCGTGATCGCGTGCGCGGTCAGCGCGGCGCCGAGCGCCAGCGGCAGCATCCAGCTAACGACACGATTCATGGCATCACCCGTCGGCTAGCGTGGCGGCGACGTCCTGTCGGTACGCGCGCCACGCGGGAATCACGGTGGCGATTATACCCGCGCCCAGGGCCAGCGCGACGACGCCCCACTCCTCGGCTTGCCAAGCCCGCGCGCCATGCGCCAGCTCGCCGGCGGCGGGAAGCCAGGTCCCGATGGTCGCGACCAGCCCATGCGCGATGCCCAGCCCGGCGAGCAGCCCGGACACCGCGAGCAGCATGCTCTCGATGACCAGCACTGCGACCACCCTGCCGCGCGAGGCGCCCAGCGCGCGCATGATCGCGAGGTCGTAACGCCGTTCGTCGAGCGCCTGGGTCAACGCGACGAACAGGCCGAAGACGGAAGCGACGACGAGGAGCAGCGCGAAGCCGCGGACGACGTCGGTGCCGATGCCGAACACGGTGAACAGGCGCGCGGACTCGTAGGCAGGCGACGCTGCCTGCAGCACGGTCTCGGCATTGATCGCGCGCGGCAGGCTCGCCGCAGCCACCGGACTCGCATACTTGACGAGCGCCAGCGTGACTTCGCGCGCCGGCGTCGGCCCCGGTGCGTTCGCCCCCGACGCCGGTGTCGCGTGCTCCGTGCCCGCGTCGCGGGCATGGTCCGCGTCTGCATCGGCGTGCGCGTGAACCCTCCATACGCTCTCGATCCCGGTCAACACGAGCCGATCGATCACACGTCCGGTCGGCGCGAGCACGCCGACGACGCGATACGGCATCGCCTCATGGTCGCTGCCGCCTTCGGCAAGTCCGTGCGACCCGGCGAAGGCACCGCCAACCCCGAGCCCGGTGGCCCGTGCGACCTCGCTGCCGAGCACCGCCTCCATCGGCGCCGCCCACGCCCTTCCCTGCGCCGGGGTCGCGCCATAGTGCGCGACGAACGCGGGCTCGGTGCCGACTATGCGGTATCCCCCGTAGCTGTCGCCGAGGGCCAGCGGAATCACCTGCCGCACCAGCGGCCGGCGCGCGAGTTCCTCCACGGCGGCCAGCGGCACGTTCCCCGGCGGCACGTCGGCGTGATAGATGCCGGCCAGGACGAGCTGCAGCGGGCTGCCCTTGGCGCCAACGACGAGGTCAATCCCGGCGGCCTCGCGCACGAGTCGCTGCTCGAGTTCACGCGACAACAGGATCACAAGCGCAATTGTCGCCACGCCGAGGGCGAGCAGCGCGACGTTGAATGTCGTCGTCAGCGGACGGCGCCTGGCATAGGCGAAGGCCAGGCGCACGACGTTCATGCGCTCGCCTCTAGTGGGACGTCGCCCGAGCGCGGGCAAGCCCGCGCCCACGACACCGTGCTCCGCAGAAAGCCGTGGGCGCGGCCTTGGCCGCGCTTAGCGATGATTGCTCCCTCTTGCGGCACACTCTCCCGCGTTCATACAAAGGATTCGCCGGGGCCACCTCGCGGCGGCAGCGCGTAAACGTGCGGCAGCAGCGGCCGCACGCGCGCATCGTGCGATGCGACCACGAGCGCGGCGCCATTGGCGAGACATTGCCCGCGCAGCAGATCGAGCGCCGCCGCCGCGTGCGCGTCATCGAGATTCGCGGTCGGCTCGTCGGCGAGCACCAGTGCCGGGCGGTTGACGACCGCGCGCGCTACCGCGACGCGCTGCGCCTGCCCCTGCGACAGTTCGCGCGGGTAGCGGCGTGCGAGATCGGCGACGCCGACGGACTCGAAGAGGGTCCGGATGCGCTGCGGGTCGTCCGGCACGCCTGCCAGGTATTGCGCAAGCCGCAGGTTGTCGGCCACGTCGAGCGCGCCGACAAGATGGAGCCGCTGCGGGACGAGGCCGACGTTGCGCCCGCGCCAGCGGTCGCGCGCGGCACCGGACAGGCCGCTGAGTTCGGTGCCGCCGACGACTACCGTCCCCGTCGTCGGCGTCGTCAGCGCGGCGAGAATGTGCAGCAGCGTCGTCTTGCCGCTGCCCGACACACCGGCAAGCAGCCAGTGCTCGCCGGCACCGGCGCGCCATGCGTCGACCCGGAGCACGGTCGTATCGCCGTACCGATGCGTGATGTCGGTGAGCGAGAACATCCCCCTGCTAGCCGCCCGTTCCCCGCCATTTGTCGATCTCGCGCTCGATGGCCTCGGCAATGTAGGCTCGCAGCAGCTTGCCGACTTCCTCGTTGATGGTCTCGACCATCTGGACGCTGGCCCGATCGACAATCGGCTGCAGCTGGGCGCTGAGCTGCTTGCGCAAGCGCGTGTCGGTGAAGATGTCGATCCGCTGCAGCACCTGCATGCGGATCTCCTCGGCCAGCGCCTCCCAGCGCGCCCAGTCATCGGCAATCGGCGCTTGCGCTACCGGGCGAGTCGCCGCGACGATCGCCGGCGCGGGTGGCGCGGGTGGCGTGGACTCGGCGGTGGATGGCGTGGACCTCGCGACCGGCGGCATTGAGGCGGAATCCGGCTGCCGACCGCCGTTGCCCAAAGCACCGGGATCGTGCGCAAGCCATCCCGAAACGTCGTCGTTATCACCCGGCAACTCGGCGATTGACGCGATCTCGATCTCCTCGACCAGGTCGACGAGCTCGGGCACGTCCTCGAGCGCGAGTGGCGTCGCGTCCAGTGCCGGCGCAACCTCTGCGACGACTTCCGTCAGCTCCGGGATCTCGGTATCCACCGCGCGGGCGCGGTTGCGGCGCATCAGCGCGTCGGCCTGCTCAAGGAGCTCCCGCGCCGAGGGCATCTCAGCGCCCGCCCGGCCGCCCGAAGGGCGCTGACTGCCCCCCCGGGGGGCAGCGAACGCAGTGAGCGTGGGGGCTCATCAGTCGACGCGCACGCGCGGCGCTCCCGCCGTGATGCTGCCGATCGCAGCAGCATCGGCGAAGCCCTGAGCGCGGAAGATGTCGAGCACGTCGTCGACGGCGTGGGCCGCGCACGCGACGAGCAGGCCGCCGGAGGTCTGCGGATCGGTCAGCAGTGCGCGTTCGACGTGGTCCTCCGGCCGCGCCAGCGTGACGGCGTCCGCGCAACTGGCCCAGTTGCGCGCCGACGCGCCGGTGACCATGCCGGCGGCGGCGAGCTCGAGCACGCCGGGATGCAGCGGCACGCGCTCGAACTCGACTGTCGCGCCTGCACCCGACGCGCGGCACATCTCGAGCAGGTGGCCCAGGAGTCCGAATCCCGTGACGTCGGTGAGCGCGTGGACGCCAGGCATCGCGCCGAAGGCAATGCCCGGCGTGTTCAGCCGGGTCGTGCTGGCGAGCATCGCCGCGTAGCCCTGCGGCGAGAGCTTTTCCTTCTTCAGCGCTGCGCTGTAGACGCCGACGCCGAGCGGCTTGCCGAGCACGAGCCGGTCGCCGGGCTGCGCGCCCCCGTTGCGCTTCAGGTGCTTCGGGTCGACAACGCCGATGACCACGAGCCCGTAGATCGGCTCCACCGAGTCGATCGTGTGGCCGCCGGCAATGGGGATTCCCGCGGTCGCGCAGACGGCCTCGCCGCCGTCGAGAATGCGCCGGATGGTATCGACCGGCAACTTGTCGATCGGCATGCCGACGAGCGCCAGCGCGAAGAGGGGGGTGCCGCCCATCGCATAGACGTCGGAGATGGCGTTAGTCGCCGCGATCATGCCGAAATCCCGTGGATCGTCGACGATGGGCATGAAGAAGTCCGTCGTCGCGACAATCGCCTGCCGCTCGTTCAGCCGATAGACGGCGGCGTCGTCGGAGGTTTCGACGCCGACCAGCAGCGCTGGCGGGAGCACGGAGGGGCCAGCCTTGCCCAGGATCTGCTGCAACAGCGCGGGGGCGATCTTGCAACCGCAGCCACCGCCGTGGCTGAACTGCGTGAGGCGCAGCAGCGGGGAGTCGGTAGCGCGCATCGAATCCTGTCGATAAAATGAAGGTCGGAGTGCCGGCGGTGGGCGCCGTCCGGGCGGCAGTGCAAATACGACAGGCGCATCTTACCGGTTGATACAGATCAATGTTGCGGTCCTGCCGCCTTTCCCGTCCGGGGGTGCGGGCGTAGCATCGGGTGCCAACGGCGGACGCGTCCGGATCGACGACTTGCGCGGCCGGA
The DNA here is from genome assembly GCA_964354035.1 of uncultured Bordetella sp. Lineage (GTDB taxonomy): Bacteria > Pseudomonadota > Gammaproteobacteria > Burkholderiales > Casimicrobiaceae > CAIWHR01. The sequence goes on along the minus strand of CAYGYQ010000089.1, from coordinate 467 downwards.
CGTCCCGCACAGCGCCCAGAAGCGAGGAAACAAGCATGTCCAATTTCGAGATCGTCACCCGCGAGGACTACTCCGACGTCACCTACATGCTGGAGATCCGGCACCCGGCTATGGCGAAAGCCGCGCAGGCCGGCCAGTTCGTCATCGTGATGGAGCACGAGCACGGGGAGCGCATTCCGCTGACGCTCGCCGACTTCGATCCGGAAGAGGGTACGATCACGCTCGTGATCCAGGCCGTGGGCAAGACGACCCGCGAAATGCAGCAGAACTGCCAGGTCGGCACGAGCCTCTACGCAGTCGTCGGCCCGATGGGCATTCCCAGCCTCATCGGCAAGCGGAAGAAGGTGCTGTGCGTGGGCGGCGGGCTCGGCGTGGCGCCGGTCTTTCCGCAGGCGCGCGCCTATGCCCGCAGCGGCGCGTACGTGATCGGCGTGCTGGGCTTTCGCAATCGCGGCGTGATGTTCTGG
>CAYGYQ010000088.1:0-12685 GCA_964354035.1 uncultured Bordetella sp. | reverse complement strand
CTGCTGCGCCAGGCGTTCGAGGAGGCGATCCACACCCACGCCTACCAGTACATCGTCGAGAGCCTGGGCCTCGACGAGGCGGAGATCTTCAACGCGTACCACGAGATCAAGTCGATCCGCGACAAGGACGAGTTCCTCATCCCGTACATCGACGTGCTGACCAACCCGCTGTTCAAGACCGGCACGCCGGAGGCCGATCAGGCGCTGCTGAAGAGCATGATCGTGTTCGCCTGCATCATGGAGGGGCTGTTCTTCTACGTCGGCTTCGCGCAGATCCTGGCGATGGGCCGGCAGAACAAGATGACGGGATCCAGCGAGCAGTACCAGTACATCCTGCGCGACGAGTCGATGCACTGCAATTTCGGCATCGATCTCATCAACACGATCAAGCTGGAGAATCCGCACCTGTGGACCCCGGAGTTCCGCGAGGAGATCCGCACGCTGATGAAGAAGGGCGTGGATCTCGAGTACGCCTACGCCGAGGACACGATGCCCCGCGGCGTGCTGGGAATGAATGCGCCGATGTTCAAGGAGTACCTGCGCTTCATCGCCAACCGCCGCTGCCAGCAGATCGGCGTCGATGCCCTGTTCGACAAGGCCGACAACCCGTTCCCGTGGATGGCCGAGATGATCGACATCAAGAAGGAGAAGAACTTCTTCGAGACGCGGGTGACGGAGTATCAGACCGGTGGGGCGTTGAGCTGGGATTGAGCCGCCGACGCCGACAACAATGCTGGCGCATTGGCGTCGGCATTGTCGAAGATGCTGCTGGAACTTCCTGGCGAAATCGTACTGCAGAGCAACAGGGGCGTCCGTGTTGCTCTGCCAGTGCACAGGCAACTCTCGGCCACCGTACGTGGCGCATCGCGCACCATTGCAGTCATTTTTTCGTTGGGCGCTATACAAGGGGACGTCGGCACGCCCGCGTATAATCTGATTCCGTCCGTCGTGTGAGGTTGCCCATGTCGAGTGTACTTGCAGAACTCAAGCAGAAGGCGGCTAAGCTCAGTGACGATGAGCGGGCCGAACTCGCCCTGGCATTGATCGAATCGCTTGACGGGGAAGCGGACACAGGTGTCGAAGAGGCTTGGCGAATCGAGATCGAACGCCGGATTGCCGAAATTGACCGGGGTGAGGTGCAACTGATTCCCGGTGATGAGGTATTCGCCAGACTCCGGCGTAAATTGGGTTGACCCCCTACTCGTTTCACCCCGAGGCCGAGGCGGAGCTTTCCTCGGCGGCATTGTTCTACGAATCGCGAGTCGTGGGACTTGGACGGCAATTTTCGGTGGAAGTGCAGCGAACCGTCTTGCTCATTCGGCAGTATCCCGACGCTGGCGCCCCCGTTCGTTTGCCGCTGCGGCGAACACGGGTCGATAGATTTCCCTATGCAATTGTCTACCGACGTGGCCCTGAGTCCATTCTCATTGTTGCCGTCGCGCACCTACGCCAACGGCCGAATTATTGGCGGCGCACACAGTAGCCCAACACTATCGCCATGAAACCCATTCTCGCCACCTGGTCACCTCGCCTGCTGAGCGTCCTGAGCATCATCACCGCATTTCTGTTCACAGCGCACGGCACGCAGAAGTTGCTCGACTTTCCGGTCCCGCGCGCGTTCCCGCTGGAGCTTTGGTCCCTCGCTGGCGTAGCCGGAATGCTGGAGCTGGTCGGCGGTGCGCTGCTGTTGATCGGCCTGTTCACGCGCCCGGTCTCCTTCGTGCTCTCCGGGCTCATGGCGTTCGCCTATTTCATCGCGCACGCGCCGCAGGGCTTCTGGCCGATCGTCAACCGCGGCGAACTGGCGGTGCTGTATTGCTTCGTCTTCCTCTATTTCGCCGCGGCCGGCGGTGGGCCGTGGAGCGTCGACCATCGTTGGCGTGGATCGGGAAACCGATAGGGTCGACGACGACTCCTCGCAACACCGGCGGATCTCGACGCTGATCCGCTCCAGTGGGCGCTCCCTCCTCATCGTTCGGCAATGCCGGCGCAAGCGGCCGACGCCCGGGGATCGTCCGGACCGGAATCACTCTCGTTCCGCTTGCGCAATCGAAGGGCCGCCGCTACTATCGTCGCCGATGAGCGGGTCGGGTCGGGTCGCTCGAACGGGGGAGATTGGCATGAAGACGGGACGTATCCTGCAGTGCATCGCGTTCGCGCTCGTCGCGGCGCTGCCATTTTCCGGCGCCAAGGCGGCGGAATGGAAACCGACGAGTGACGTCGAGTTCGTGATTCCGTACGGACTGGGTGGCGGCGCCGACCTGCTGGCGCGCGTCATCATCAAGATCATGGCCGACGAAAAGCTGGTCCCGGTCAACGTCACCGCGGTCAACAAGCCCGGGGGCGGCGCGTCGGTGGGCGTGGCCTATGTGCTCACCACGAAGAACGCCAATCCGAACACGCTGATACTGTTCAATCCGCAGACCCAGATCACGCCACTGACGGTGAAGGATGCGCGCGGCTGGCGCGACCTGACGCCGGTGACGAACCTGATGCTCGACGACTACCTGATCTTCGTCGGCAAGGACTCGCCGTACAAGACCGCCGCCGATCTGGTAAAGGACGCCAAGGCCAAGCCGCCCAAGACGGTCTCCATCGGCTCTGCCGGCACCGCGGACGACATGGCGATCGCCGTGTTCGAAGCGGCGTCCGGCATACAGCTCAACGTCGTGCGCTTCAATTCCGGCGGCGAGGTGCTCACCGCACTGGCCGGCGGGCACGTGAACCTCGCCGCCGGCAATCCGCTCGAATTCATGGGTTACCTCTCCAGCGGACAGGTGCGTGCGCTCGGCGTCTTCCGACCGACCCGCTTCGCCGACCTCCCCAACGTGCCGACGATGAAGGAGCAAGGCATCGACGTCGCGCCCTTCCAGATGTGGCGCGGGGTAGCGCTGCCCAAGAACGTTCCGCCCGACGCGGTGGCCTATTGGCAGGGGGTGATGCAGAAGGTCGCCGCGTCCAAGGCGTTCACCGATTACATCAAGCAGAACGTGGCGACGCAGCACGTGGTCGCAGGCCCCGACTTCACGCGCTTCCTGGAATCGCAGGAAACGCTCTACAAGGACATGCTGAAGCGACTCGGGAAGATCTGACGTGGCAGGCTCGCCGACGATCCGCGCGGTCGAGGCCGTGCCGGTGCGGATCGAAGGGGCGCGCGAATTCCGCATTTCGGAAGGCGCCACCCGCGTCCACGTTTCGGTCGTGTTGCGCCTGCGCACCGACGTCGACGGCCTGGAAGGCAACGCCGAGGTCGTCTCCGCCCCCCCCGGCAAGCCGGAGGAGTTCCTCGAGGAAATCGTCGGCGCCATCGAGCGCTATGTCGCGCCGGCGCTCATCGGCATTCCGGTGCGCGAGCGCGCTCGTGCGATCCAGGCGGTCGCGCGGGCACTGAAGGGCCGCGTCTGGACCAAGGCCGCGGTCACCAATGCCCTGTACGACCTGCACTCGAAGGCGATCGGCGTCCCCGTCGCCGATCTCCTTGGCGGTCGGCTGCTGCAACGGGTGCCCGTGATCGGCCCGGTGGTCGGCATCATGGACCCGGAGGCGATGGCGGCGGAGGCGGCGGCGCAGGCGGCGGCCGGCTTCACCGCGATCAAGATCAAGGTCGGCGAAACGGTGGCGCGCGACATCGATCGCGTCGCCGCGGTGCGCGCGGCGATCGGCGAGACGATGGCGTTGCGGGTCGACGCCAACGACCACTACGTGGCGGCAGATGCGATCCGCCTCACGCGCGCCATCGAGCGCTACCGGCCGGAGCACATGGAACAGCCGGTAGCGCGGCACGACATCCTCGGGCTCGCCGAGGTGCGCCGCAACGTCGGCATTCCGGTGATGACCGACGACATGGTAGCCACGCCGGAGGACGCCATGAACGTCATTCGCCTGGCCGCCGCCGACCGGGTCAAGGTCAAGGTGACGAAACACGGGTTCGACGGTGCGCGCACCATCTGCGCAATGCTGGCATCTGCGGGACTGACGCCGGTGCTCGGCCATGTGTTCGAGATGGGACTCGCGGCCATCGCCGAAGCGCAATTCGCGGCGTGCACGCCGGGACTGGCGATGCCCTGCGAGATCGGCTCGATGGCGCCGATGGGCACGGCTGCCGACATCGTCACCAATGATCTGCGCCCGGAGCCCGGTTTCATCGCGGTGCCGGACGGACCCGGTCTGGGCGCGCAAGTTGACTGGTCGCGACTTGGACGCGGCCGCGGGAAAGCCACCGAGTGAAAGTGCGCGGCGAGCTGGTCGCCGGCGTGCTGTGCCTGCTGTTCGGCGCGCTCTGGATCGCGACGGCGTCCGGCCTGCCCTACATGGGCGAGTTCGCGCCGGGCTCGGGTTTCCTTCCGCTCTGGCTCGGAGTGTGCCTGGTCGCGTTGTCCGGCGTCCACGTGCTGTCGTGCCTGCGCCGGCAGGCGCCGCACATGCCGGCCGGCCACTGGCGCAAGGTCCTGGCGGTCGCGCTCGGGCTCTTCGTGTGCGTGGCGGTCATCGAGCCGCTGGGATTCGTGGTGGCGGTCGGCGCCTATCTGCTGTTCCTTCTGCGCATGGTGGAGAAGGAACCCTGGCGCACTTCGCTCGGCGTGACGGTCGGTGCGGTCGGCGTGCTGTTCGCGTTGTTTCACGTATGGCTGCACGTGCCGCTGCCGAAGGGCCCCTGGGGATTCTGAGCCATGGATGCATTGACGCATCTCGCGCACGGCTTCGCGGTGCTGCTGCAACTCAAGTACTTCGGCTTCTGTCTGGCCGGCGTGCTGGTAGGACAGATCATCGGCGCGCTGCCCGGCATTGGACCGAGCGCGGCCATCGCCATCCTGCTGCCGCTGACCTTCGGCGGCGACGCCACCGGCTCCATCATCATGTTCGCCGGCATCTACTACGGAGCGCAGTACGGCGGCACGCTGACGTCGATTCTGGTCAGCATTCCGGGCGAATCGTCGACGGTGATGACCAGCCTCGACGGCTATCAGATGGCCCGCAAGGGACGCGCCGGCGCTGCGCTCGGTATCGCCGCGATCGGCTCGTTCTTCGCCGGCACCGTGGGCACGCTCGGGTTGATGCTGCTCGCGCCGCCCCTCGCGGCGGCCGCGCTGTACTTCGGTCCGCCCGAGTATTTCTCGCTGGTGCTGGTCGGGCTCACGGCGCTGTCGCTGGTCGGCGGCGGACTGGTCAAAGGGCTGATGATGGGGCTGGTCGGACTGATGATCGCCACCATTGGCGTCGACCCGCAGGTCGGCAACACCCGGTTCATGTATGGCCAGCTGTGGCTGATGGACGGCATCGATTTCCTCGTGCTGGCGGTGGCGCTGTTCGGCATCGGCGAGGTGCTGGCCGGCGTCGAGCAAGGCCTCACGCCGCCCAAGGTCGAGCTCAACATACGCAATCTGATGCCCACCCGCACCGATTTCATCCGTAGCCGCTTCGCCGTGCTGCGTGGAACGGTGATCGGCTTCTTGATCGGCGTGCTTCCCGGTGCCGGCGCCACCATCGCCTCGTTCATCGCCTACGCCGTCGAAAAGAAGGTCTCGAAGCACCCGGAGGAATTCGGTACCGGTGCGATCGAAGGCGTCGCCGGACCGGAGGCGGCCAACAACGCGGCCGCCACCGGTGCGATGGTGCCGATGTTCGCGCTGGGCATCCCGGGCTCGGGGACTACCGCGGTCATGCTGGGCGCGCTGATCATGTTCGGCTTGCAGCCGGGGCCGCAGCTGTTCGAGAAAAACGCCGACCTCGTCTGGGGCGTCATCGCCAGCATGTACGTCGGCAACGCCATCCTGCTGGCGTTGAACCTGCCGCTGGCGGGCATGTTCGCGACGCTGCTGCGCGTCCGCTACGTGGTGCTCTATCCGGTCATCCTGGCGCTGTGCATCGCCGGCGTGTACAGCCAGTCCAACAGCGCCGACGATCTATGGGTGATGACCGCATTCGGGGTCGTCGGCTACTTCATGAAGAAGTACGGCTTCCCGATCGCGCCGCTGGTGCTCGGGCTGGTGCTCGAACCGATGCTGGAAACCGCATTGCGCCAGTCGATGACGCTGTCTCACGGCAGCCTCGCCATCTTCGTCACCCGGCCGATCTCGGCCACGCTGATCGTCGTGACCTTGCTGATCGTCGCGGTGCCGCTCATTGCGCGCTTCTTCCGCCGCCCGATCGAAATTCACTGACCACGCCCGCCCGGGATCGATTGGCCATGGACCTTCGCGCACGGATCGGCATCGACTGCGGCCGCCAGCTGGCGATCGAGGACGCCATCGCGTGGGCCGCGCGCCACCGGATCTCGTATCTGGAAGTGGAGGCCGATCACCCTCCGAATGCGCTCGAGTCGTTCACCGATGAGCGCTGCCGTCCCCTGCGCGCAGCATGCGCGAAGCACGGCATCCATCTCGGCCTGCACACGCTGTCGGCGGTCAATGTGGGCGAGACGTCACCCTTCGTCCGCGACGCCGTCGACCGATACCTGGAAGGCTATGTCGAGGCGGCAGTCCGTCTGGGCGCCGAGTGGATCGTCGTGCACGCCGGCTTTCACTTCGGTTCCGACAAGACACGACGCATGGAAGCGGGCTGCGAGCGTCTGCGGCGCGTCGCCGCTTTCGCCGAAGCGAAAGGGGCGCGACTCCTGCTCGAGAATCTCAACAAGGAGCCCGACACGGCCGAGGTCCACTATCTCGCCCACGACCTGGCCGAGTTCCGCTACTACTTCGACCGCCTTGATTCGCCGGCATTGGGGTTATCCTTCACGGTCAACCACGCGCACCTCGTCCCCGAAGGCATCGACGGATTCCTCGATGTGCTGCCGATCGGGCGCCTGGGTGAAGTGCGCCTCGCCGACAATCTGGGCGACCGCGAGGTCCACCTCAAGCCCGGCGAAGGCAACATCGACTTCGCCCGCCTCTTCCGCCGCCTCGAGGACGCCGGCTATCGGGGCCACTACATGAATAACTTCGGCACGCCCGACGACATGCTGGCGGGCCGCGATGCGCTGGCGGCCATCGCGGCCCGCGCGTAGCGCACCCGAGCGACGCGTTGGCGGCAGCGGGTTTCATGCGTGCCCTTGCGCGGCTGCTGCTTCCTGCCGGCGTCGATCCCGTCGTTCTGCCGCTCCTCGTCGGGCGCGGCCTGCGCGCCTTTGCCGACGGCTACGTCGCCGTCCTGCTGCCCGCCTACCTGCTTGCGCTCGGCTTCGGCCAGTTCGATGTCGGCCTCCTCAGCACGGCCACGCTCGCCGGTTCGGCCGCGGCGACGCTGGCCGTGGGCGCCGTCGGCCATCGCTGGCCGCCCCGCGTCCTGCTGCTCGGCGCGGCGTTGCTGATGACGGCGACCGGCATCGGCTTTGCCGGCGTTTCCGCCTTCTGGCCGCTGCTTGTCGTCGCCTTCTTCGGCACGATCAACCCGGGGTCCGGCGATGTGAGTGTGTTCCTCCCGCTCGAGCACGCGCGCCTCGCGCACGCGGCCGGCGCCGACGCGCGCACCGCGCTCTTCGCGCGCTATTCGCTGACCGGCTCGCTGTGTGCCGCGGTCGGCGCCCTCGCCGCAGCATTGCCGCCCTGGCTGGCCGCGGCCGCCGACGTCCCGTTGCTCTCGGGGCTGCGGGCGATGTTCGTTCTCTACGCAGCGATCGGCGCGGTGATCTGGTTGATGTACCGCCGCCTTCCGGCCGGCAAGGACGCATTGGCGCCCCCAGCATTGCCGCTCGGACCTTCGCGCGGCACTGTCTTCAAGCTCGCCGCACTCTTCAGCGTCGATTCCTTTGCCGGCGGCCTCGTCGTGAACTCGTTATTGACGCTGTGGCTGTTCGAGCGCTTCGGGCTCTCGCTGGGAGAAGCCGGGCTGTTCTTCTTCTGGTCCGGACTGCTGGCCGCGTTCTCGCAGCTCGCGGCGCCCGTCGTAGCGCGCAGGATCGGGCTCCTCAACACCATGGTGTTCACGCACCTTCCGGCCAACGTGTTTCTCATCCTCGCCGCGCTGTCGCCGAGCCTGCCCGTCGCGCTCGGATTGCTGTTCGCGCGCAGCGCGCTGTCACAGATGGACGTGCCCACGCGGACCGCGTTCGTCATGGCCGCCGTCACGCCCGCCGAGCGCGCCGCGGCGGCCAGCTTCACCGCGGTGCCGCGCAGCCTTGCCTCGGCGGCCAGCCCGACGCTTGCCGGCGCCCTGCTGGCCGCGGGCCTGCTGAGCGTGCCGCTGGTGGCCTGCGGCGCGCTGAAGATCGCCTACGACATCGCGCTGCTCCTGTCTTTCCGGCGCCTGCGCCTGCCGTCGGATGCGAAGTAGCCGGTGCCTGCTAGAATCGCGCGCCGGCCCCGCTCCAGTCCGCGGGCCATGCTCCCCTCCGACCAAGGCACGCCATGATCAGGTTCTACTACAACCTCGCACCCAATCCGACAAAGGTCGCCTTGTTCCTGGAGGAATCGGGACTGCCTTACGAGCTCGTTCCGGTCGACACGCGGAAGGGCGAGCAATTCGCGCCAGCCTACGCGGCGCTCAATCCGAATTGCAAGGTTCCCGCCATCGTCGACGGCGACGTCACCGTATTCGACAGCAACGCGATCCTCCTCTACCTCGCCGAAAAGACCGGAAAATTCCTGCCCGCGAACACGCCGGTTGCCCGCGGCCAGTTGCTGTCGTGGCTGATGTTCGTGGCGAGCGGTGTCGGGCCCTTTTCGGGCCAGGCGGTGCATTTCCGGCATTACGCGCCCGAGCCGCTGCCCTACGCCATCAACCGGTACCGGTTCGAGGCGAGGCGTCATTACGCCATACTCGACGCACAACTCGCCAGGCACCGTTACCTGCTTGGCGACACGTACACCATCGTCGACATGGCCGCATGGGGCTGGGCGCGCGCGGTCCCCTTCGTTCTGGGCGACGATGCTTGGGCGCCGCTGCCCCACCTGAAGCGCCTGGTCGACGAGATCAACGCCCGCCCCGCGGCGATCCGCGTAGCTGCCCTGAAGGAAAAGCACGCGTTCAAGACCGAATTGGACGACGAGGCTCGCCGGTACCTGTTCCCGCAGAACGTGGTGCCGGCCGCCTGAGGGCCGTCATTGCAGGAGGATGTTGCCGGAACGAGGATGCAACGGCCGGCGGCAAGGTCAGCGGTACCAGCACTCAGGCGGCGGGCCACGTGCGCTCGTGGTGGCCGGAGTCGGCGGCCAGATCGAGAAACGTGTAACGATTGCGCAGGTACCGCGCATTGCGCACGACAGACGCGTAGAAGCCGGGGGAAAGCCCGATATCGGCTGGCGTGGCGGGACCGCCGACACGAGCCAGCACCGATGCGAGCCTCGCCGTCGGAAGCGTCACGGCGCGTATGTCGCGGACGATAGCGTCCCAGGAACTCGCGATGCGTTGCGAGAGCTTCGCGGCCGCGTCGCCGGACAGGCACTTCGGCTCGAACTCGCGCCAGCATGAGTCGCCCCTTGCCGCGCCGAACAGCCGCTGCAGCGTGTCCCGCGTAACGACGCAGGCATGCAATCGCGGCGGCCCCGCGGCGAGGACCTCCTCCTGGATGCGCGCCATCGTCAGCGTCGCGACCGCAACCTGTTCGCCGTGGAAGAAGTCGGCGCGGCCAGCAGGCGCGAACATGTCGATGCAGTGACTGATCAGATGCTCGCCCTGGCTTGCCGGATGGCTGCCGCCGCAGATCGTCATCCCGTGGCCGGAGAGCACGAGTGTGCGCGCCAGTCCGCGCATCGCTTCGGGATCGCCGGTGAACAGCGCCTCGGGCTCGTCGAGCAGCCTCGATTCGTCCTGCGCCAGCAGCGCGAACGGGGCCCGCCGATACGGGGTCCCGAGCAGATGGTGCGACAGGAGCCAGTCGGCCTGCGCCGTCGACCGGCAAAGCGAGTCGCCCAGCCCGGCCCGGATCATTCGCGCCGGAGCCTGCGCCAGCACTTCGAGGTCGATGAAGACACCCGCCGGCGCCGCGGCGGCGAGCGACAGCTTGTGACCGTCAACCGTGATCGCCGCGTTCGTCGACGTGTAGCCGTTCATCGACGGCGCGGTCGCAAAGACCGCATAAGGCTTGCCGTCCGTCGCGGCAGCGTACTTGCAGAGATCGTTGATCGTCCCGGACCCGACGGCGATCAGCGCATCGGCGGTTGCGCACGCGCGCCGCAGGTTCGCCGCCGTGTTGGCATCGGCATGCGGCTGTCCGGCGAGCACGAGCGGAAGCACCGTGCCCAGTGCAGCAAGCGCGTGCTCGACCCGTTCGCCCAGCACGGCGCGCGTCGTGGCATCGGTGACGACTGCCAACCGGCGGCCCAGACCGAGCGACGCCACGAGCTCCGCCTCCAGACCACGGAGACTGCGCTCGATCGCGACGGCACGCACCGGCACGCCAACGGGCAGGCCTCCGTCGGGATCGATCCACTCGCCCTGCATCAGCTGCCGCAGCACGTCCGGCGCATCCGCCGTCGTGCTCATCGGAGCGTGATCCATTTATCGCCTCGGCTCACGCCGACATCTTCGAGGCACCGGCGCAGGCCGCGAGAATGTCCTCGATCTGCCCCCGCAGCGATCGCTTCTCGGGCGAGAACGCGCCCGCGAACACCGCCGAGCCGATCGTGAACGCGTCGACACCGGCTTCCGCCAGCGCGTCGATCTGCCGTTTCGTGCTGATGCTGCCGGCGACGATCAATCTGCCCCCGTGCAACGCCGCGCGCGCGGCGCGCACCAGATCGAGCGGATCGGCCTCGGTCGCGCGGTACGCCAGGAGATCGACGCCGCCGCAGCCCATCGCTTGCGCCTTGCGCGAATGCTCGGCGACCAGCGCGGGTGATCCTTCCAGCCGCGTCGGGTGACCAACCGCGCGGCCCGGAAACGGGAAGTAGCCGGCAAGGTCGCCGAGGATTCGCTTCGCCGCGTCGAGATCGGTCCCGCCCAGCACGCGGTCGACCCCGAGATTGCGCGCCGCCTGGAGCGACTGCAGCACCGCATCGGGTGACGTGCTGACGACTTCCAGATAACAGACTGCTCCACGCCGCCGAATGATCCGGACCAGCTCGCGCATCGTCGCCAGCGACACGCCGACGTCCTTGAAACCGATGTGCGTCACACCCAGATCGCAAACCGCATCGATCTGGTCGCCGGCATCGGCGACCGTCCGATCGCGACGCGTCAGCATGAAAATGAAATCCATGGGCAGCTCCCGGCGAACCGTGGCGCGTACATGCAGGCACGGATGTTGGGCGCAAAGGGTTGCCGCTGGCAAGTGCATCGTGCATTCGCTACGGCGCCGATGGCTCGAGGCCAACTGAAAACGGGGTCGGGTTATCATTCCCCAGATGGCGCGTCGAACCCGACCTCTGCCCGCCGGAATGATCGCCCGATTCACCTTCGGCTTCGCCGTCGGTCGCTCATTCGCGCTTTGCGCTCTGGCCATCGGGCTGGCGGCATGCACGCCGTCGGGCGAACCGTTACCCGCCGCGCCTGCGACCGAAGCCGCTGCGGCGGCGGTCACAAGGCGTCCGATCCCGGAGGCCGCCCCGCCCACCGGCGCAAGTGCTCCGCCGGACACCGCCGTTGCTCCCGGTGCGGTCCCGCGCCTGCCGGCACATGCCATCGTCGTCCCCTCCGGCGCGCTCTATGTCTGCGTGTCCGAGTCGGGGGGCACGCACCGGCAAACTGCCATCGAATACGCAGAGAAGACCGATGCGTTGTGCCGGAAACATCCGGAAATGGGACCGTGCCAATACGAGCGCAACGCGTGCCGGCGCGGCGGCGGACGTGTCTACGCCGCGGATGGCACCGAAATCACCATGGCCACCGAGGCGGAGTACGACCGGAAAGTGCGGCGCGTACAGTTCAAGGCGAATTAGCGGTCGTGAACGGAATTCGACCTGACGGACAATATTCGCTCAGGTCGAAGCGCTTTCGATGTAAGGACCGACCCCAAGCGGACACCCCGAACGGCCTGACCACCATGCGGGTATTGACCGGTAAAATTAGCCTTTAGCCTCGGCGAGATGACCTCATGTATTTGCCAAACCACTTCGAGGAAGCGCGGGATGCAGAACTCCTGCGAACGATTGCTGCGCACCCTCTCGGTGCATTGGTGGTTCGCGGTCCTAGCGGACTGGACGCCAACCATGTGCCGTTTCTGATAGATGAAGCCAAGGAAAGACCAACGAAACTCATGGCGCACGTCGCTCGGGCCAATCCATTGTGGAAAGAGGCAAAGGACGGCGACGAGGCACTGGTGATATTTCGGGCGGACGACGCTTATATCTCACCCAACTGGTATCCGAGCAAGCACGAGTTCCATAGACAAGTTCCGACCTGGAACTACCGCGTTGTGCATGTCCATGGGAAACTGTACGTTCGCGACGACGAGCGCTTCGTTCGCGGAGTCGTGGCTCGACTTACGCGTACCCATGAAGCGCAGACGGGTTCGCCGACGCCTTGGAAGATGACGGATTCGTCGGCCGAGTACATCGATCAGATGCTATCGAACATCGTTGGCATCGAAATCGAGATAGCGAAGATAGTCGGGAAGTGGAAGCTGAGTCAGAACAAGGACGAGCGAGACCGCAGCAACGCGGCCGACGAACTCAGCAAGCGCGGCGAGCAGGAGATTTCGGGAGCTATGCTGAGCACGGTGGGCACCAAGAGCTAACGGCGCCTAAGGTCTGCTCTTGGCCGTACTCGGGCCGTCAAGATCAGAAACAATCTAACACGGACCACCGGATCA
>CAYGYQ010000087.1:0-12848 GCA_964354035.1 uncultured Bordetella sp. | reverse complement strand
CCCGAAGGGCACTGTGCGCCCCCGCGGGGGGCAGCGAACGCAGTGAGCGTGGGGGTCGTTCATCCACCCGCCCGGCCGCCCGAAGGGCACTGTGCGCCCCCGCGGGGGGCAGCGAACGCAGTGAGCGTGGGGGTCGTTCATCCACCCGCCCGGCCGCCCTAAGGGCACTGTGCGCCCCCTCGGGGGGCAGCGAACATAGTGAGCGTGGGGGTCGTTCATCTTCGGCTACGTCGCGAGAACCCAGGTGTCCTTGGTGCCCCCGCCCTGCGACGAATTGACGACCAGCGAGCCCTCGCGCAACGCGACCCGGGTGAGCCCGCCGGGCACAAGGCTTACGGTCTTGCCTGAAAGCACGTAGGGCCGCAGGTCGACGTGCCGGGGCGCGAGCCCGGCCGCCACGAACGTGGGGCAGGTCGACAGCGCGAGCGTCGGCTGCGCGATGTACTTGTCGGGCTCCGCGAGTATGCGTTTGCGGAAGGTTTCGAGCTCTGCCACCGTCGCGGCCGGGCCGATCAGCATGCCGTAGCCACCCGCCCCGTGCGTTTCCTTGACCACCAGTTCCGGCAGGTGGGCGAGCGCGTATTCCCGATCTTCCTGCCGGTGCAGCAGATAGGTGGGGACATTGGCGAGGATCGGCTCCTCGGACAGGTAGAAGCGGATCATCTCCGGAACATAGGGATAGATCGACTTGTCGTCGGCTACCCCCGTGCCGATCGCGTTGGCCAGCGTGACCCGGCCGGCGCGATAGGCGGCGAACAGGCCGGGGACCCCGATCATCGAATCGGCGCGGAATGCCTCCGGATCGAGGAAATCGTCGTCGACGCGGCGGTAGATGACGTGCACCCGCTCGGGGCCATGGGTCGTCCGCATGAAAACCGTCTCGTTCTGGACGAAGAGGTCCTGCCCTTCGACCAGCTCGACGCCCATCTGCTGCGCCAGGAACGCGTGCTCGAAGTAGGCGGAGTTGTGAGCCCCGGGCGTCAGCACGGCCACGGTAGGCAGTTCTTCGCCCGCCGGCGCGAGCCCATGAAGATTGGCCAGCAACAGGTCCGGGTAGTGCTGGACCGGGCGGATGCGCTGGGTGGCGAACAGCTCGGGAAACAGCCGCATCATCATCTTGCGGTCCTCGAGCATGTAGGACACGCCCGAAGGCACGCGCAGGTTGTCCTCGAGGACGTAGAACTCGCCGGCGCCCGCGCGGACGACGTCGACGCCGGCGATGTGGGCGTAGATGCCGCCGGGCACGTCGACGCCCTGCATCTCGCGCCGGTACTGCGAGTTGGCCAGCACCCGCTCCGCCGGCACGATGCCGGCTTTGAGGATCGCCTGCTCGTGGTAGATGTCGCGCAGGAAGGCGTTCAATGCCTGCACGCGCTGCTTCAGGCCGCGGTCGAGAACCTTCCACTCGTCCGCGGCGATGATCCTCGGCACGATGTCGAACGGAATCAAGCGCTCCGTTCCGGAATCCTCGCCGTAGACCGCGAAGGTTATCCCGACGCGATGGAAGGCCCGCTCGGCCTCCTCGCGCTTCTGGGCGATCCGGCCGGCCGGGGTGCGCTCGAGCCATCCCGCGAACGCCTGGTACGCAGGGCGGATTCCCCCGTCCGGGAACCGCATTTCGTCGTAGGTTGAGGGGGACACGAAATATTTCTTTGAGAGCGCAAGGTATTTCAAAACATGCTGCAAGACCCGGGCCAGGCAAAAAATCGCACGTCCTGGCCTTAGCTTACCGTTTTATCCACAGGGCGGGACCTCGGAGGCGCCCCGGGTTGGTGCGGGGGACGCTCCATTATAGGGCATTTTTTGTCCAGGACATGTTGCGACAAATGAGCAAAACCGGTTTGACCCTCGCCTTGGCGCTATGGTTAAATCCGGGCTCCTGTCTGGGTTCGCGGGCGGTTAGCTCAGCGGTAGAGCACCGCCTTCACACGGCGGGGGTCGTTGGTTCGAAACCAATACCGCCCACCACATGAACCAAGGGGTTACGCGCAAGTGTAACCCCTCTTTTTTTACCTGTTGCGCCGCATTGACATTACGGGATCTTGCGCAATTCCTGCCCCGAGGCTCTCATGACCGCTACCCTTGGTTCCCTCGATGTCGACGCGCTCGTATTCGATGCCTATGGAACGCTGTTCGATGTCCACTCCGTCACCGCGCTGGCGGAGACACTCGCGCCGGGGCACGGCACCGCACTTTCGCAGCTGTGGCGTACGAAGCAGCTCGAATACACCTGGCTGACCAGCTTGATGATTTCCCCGGCTGTGCGCCGTGCCGATTTCGCCGCCGTGACGGCGCAGGGGCTCGACTTCGCGCTCACCGCTCTGGGGATTGCACTCGGATCCGGCGAGCGGGCTCGATTGCAGGGTGCGTATCTCACCCTGGCGCCCTTTCCCGATGTGGCCGCAGCGCTTGCACGACTGGCCCCGCGGCCGCGCTGGATCCTGTCCAACGGCACGCTGGCCATGCTGGAACCGCTGGTCCGGCACACGGGCCTCGATGCCCACCTCGACGGCGTGCTCTCGGTCGATGCGGCCGGCATCTACAAGCCGAGCCCCCGCGTCTATCAGCTCGCACTGGACCGATTGGGGGTTCCGCCGGCGCGCATCGGTTTTGTCTCCTCCAACGGCTGGGACGCAATTGGCGCGAAGGCATTCGGATTCACGACGTTCTGGATCAACCGCACGGGCGCGCCGGTGGACCGCCACGGACCGGCGCCCGATCGCATCATCACGACCCTCGCCGATCTGCCACCCTTGCTGCGCCGGTAATCGGCCCGCTCGGCTCAGGGCATGTACTGGCCGCCATTGATTTCGATTACCTGGCCGGTGACGTACCCGCTCATCTCGTCCGACGCGAGGTAGACGAACGTTCCGGCGCATTCGTCGGCGGTGCCGAGGCGGTTCATGGGTATCGTCGCCTGCATCGTCTGCAATTGCTCGGCCGTCGAATAGCGCTCGTGAAAAGGCGTCGTGATGACGCCCGGGGAAACCGCGTTGACGCGGATCCCGTCGCCGACGACCTCCTTGGCCCAGCCCTTCGTCGCGGTCGAGATGAACCCCTTGGCGCCGGCGTACAGGACCGCGCCGCCACCCCCGCCGTGGCGCGCCGCAATCGAGCTTACGTTGATGATGTTTCCGCTCTTCTGGCGGCGCATGGCCGGGATCACCTCGCGCATGAACAATGCGACCTGCGTCACATTGAGCGCGATGATCCTGGCCAGGTAGTCCTCCGTGTAATCCTCGATGCGCGTGCGGCCGACCAATCCGCCGGCGTTGTTGATCAGGACATCGATGCGGCCGAACGCCGCCAGGGCGTCGGCGGCGATGCGCTTGACGGTCGCGCCCGCGGTGACGTCGCCGCCGACCAGCGCGGTTTGCGCGCCCAACGCCTTGCAGTCGGCGGCAACCGCTTCGGCCTTGTCGCGGCTGGCGTTGTAGTGGATGACGACCCGGCTGCCCAGACGCGCGAACGCGCGCGCTGCCGCGGCGCCGATGCCGGTCGAGGCCCCGGTGATGAAGACCGCCTTGCCCTGCAGATCCTTGGCCATGTCCAACTCCTGTTGTGGTTGAGAGAAGCGCCGTCCCGCCCCGCCAGGCACGGCGGGGCGCGCACATCGTACGAAGCACCGGACTCGACCGGCGGCTCAGGTCCCCGCTGCTTGCTGGCGGCCGCGGCACGCCGCGACCGCCTCGCGAATCGCTCCTACGGCCAGCTGGCGAGGAAAGCTCTTGCGCCACGCCACCGCAATGCGGCGCGACGGCACCGGCGCCGAAAAAGGGACCGGGACGATCAGCTTGCTGTAATACTTGGGCGTCATCGCATCGCGCGGCAGCACGGACACGCCCAGCCCCGACGCGACCATGTTGCGCACCGTCTCGAGCGAGCTCGTGCGCGTCACATGGGCCTCGGCACGATTGAGCTCCGGACAGGCGTCGAGCACCTGGTCGCGGAAGCAATGGCCGACGTTGAGCAGAATGGGATGTTCCGCAGCCAGCTCGTCGGGACGTATGTTCTTGCGTTTGGCCCACTTGTGTCCGGCCGGAACGACGACCTGGAACGGCTCCTCGTACAGAAACTCGGTGACCACACCCGGCGGCGCGAAGGGCAGCGCGATGATCGCCGCATCGACGCGTCCCGACTTCAGCGCGGCTTCCAGATGCACGGTGAGGTTCTCCTCGAGGTCGAGCGGCATCTGCGGCGCGAGGACATGCAGGGCCGGAATGAGGTCGGGCAGCAGGTAGGGTGCGACCGTGTAGATGACCCCCAGCTTCAGCGCGCCGACCAGCTGGTTGCGCCCCGCCTGCGCGATCCCCTTGATCAGTGCCGCCTCCTCCAGCACCTTCTGCGCCTGCTCGACAATGCGCCCGCCGACCGGCGTCAGCGTGACCTCGCTCTTGCCGCGCTCGAAGAGGCGCACGTCGAGCTCCTCTTCCAGCTTCTGGATCGCCACCGACAGCGCCGGCTGACTCACGAAGCAGCGCTGCGCGGCACGACCGAAGCTCTTCTCGGTCGCCACCGCGACGACATAGCGAAGCTCGCTCAACGTCATTGCGGGTACCGGCTTCCGCGGTCACGCAGAAAGGCCGCGAAATCTACGGCCAGGTCCGGATGTTTGAGACCGAAATCGACCGTTGCCTCGAGATAGCCGAGCTTGCGCCCGCAGTCGTAGCGACGGCCCTCGAAGCGGTACGCCACCACCCTCTCCTCACCCAGGAGCCGCGCGATGCCGTCGGTCAGCTGGATCTCGCCTCCTGCACCGGAGGGCATCGTGCGCAGATGATGAAAGATCCGTGCCGTGAGCACGTAACGTCCGACCACCGCCAGCGTCGACGGCGTGGTTCCCGGCTTCGGTTTCTCGACGATCCGCACGATCGCCGACGTGCGACCGCTCGCCGGCCCTGTTTCCACGATGCCCCAGCTGCCGACGTCGTCGGCCGGCACTTCCATGACGCCGATGGTCGACGCATCCTCGCGCAGCGCCACGTCGACCATCTGCTGCATGACCGGTACGCCGGCGTCGATGAGATCGTCCGCCAGGATCACGGCGAACGGCTCATCGCCGACGACCGGGGCCGCGCACAGGACCGCGTGACCGAGACCCAGCGCTTCCGTCTGCCGGATGTAGATGCAGTTGATGCCGCGCGGCGTGGCCTCCTGCACCGCCCGGAGCAGTGCGGTCTTCTTGCGCAGCTCGAGCTCGGTCTCGAGCTCGTAGGCCTTGTCGAAATGGTCCTCGATCGAACGCTTGTTGCGCCCGGTGATGAAGATCATGTCCGTGATGCCGGCGGCCGCGGCCTCCTCGACCGCGTACTGGATCAGCGGCTTGTCGACCACCGGCAGCATTTCCTTCGGGCTCGCCTTGGTCGCCGGCAGGAAGCGGGTGCCCAGACCGGCCACCGGAAACACTGCTTTCGTGATCTTGCGCATCGCAACGTTCCTTTATCCAGGTTTGCCGTTAACGGTCTCGAGCGCGGGCAAGCCCGCGCCCACGATACCGCGTTCGGCGCAAATCCGTAGGCGCGGCCTTGGCCGCGCTCATGCGCGTTCGGGCGCGATCAGCTCCAGGAGGCCGCCCTCGTCGAGAACCGGAACGCCGAGCTCCTCCGCCGTCGCGAGCTTGCTTCCGGGATCGGCCCCCGCAACCACGTAGCTGGTTTTCTTGGACACGCTCGCCGTGACCTTCCCGCCCGCGGCTTCGATCCGCGCCTTGGCCTCCTCGCGCGCGAGCGTCGGAAGGGTACCCGTCAGCACGAGCGTGAGTCCGGCCAGCTTTCCTGCCGGGGCACGCTCGGGGGCGCCCTCGCGCCAATGCATGCCGGCGGCGCGCAGGGCCGCGATCACGTCGCGGTTGTGCGGCTCGGCGAAGAACCGCACGATGCTCTCGGCAAGCACCGGCCCGACGTCGGGCACTTCGAGCAACATCGGCAAATCCGCTTCGAGCAGGGCGGCGACCGCGCCGGAGTGCCGCGAGAGATCCTTGGCCGTGGCCTCGCCTACGTGACGTATGCCCAATCCGAAAATGAAACGCGCGAGCGTCGTGTCCTTGCTCTTTTCGATCGCCGCGACGACGTTGGCCGCCGACTTCTCGGCCATCCGCTCGAGTGCGGCGAGCTCCGCGGTCCCCAGCCTGAAGACGTCGGCCGGCGTCCGCACGAGGCCGGCATCGACCAGCTGATCGACGAGCTTCTCGCCGAGCCCTTCGATGTCCACGGCGCGGCGGCTGGCGAAATGCAGCAGCGCCTGCTTGCGCTGCGCGGGACAGAAGAGCCCCCCGGTGCAACGCGCGACGGCCTCGTCCGGCAGCCGCGCAATCGCCGAGCCGCATTGCGGACATTGCGCCGGCAGAGCAAACGGGAGCGCGCCATTCGGCCGCTTCTCCGCCACGACCCGCACGACTTCCGGTATCACGTCCCCGGCCCGGCGCACGATCACCGTGTCGCCGACCCGCACGTCCTTGCGATGCACCTCGTCCTCGTTGTGCAGCGTGGCATTGGTCACGGTCACGCCGCCGACGAAGACCGGCTTCAGCCGCGCCACCGGCGTGACAGCGCCGGTGCGCCCCACCTGGACATCGATGCCGACCACCTCGGTCGCCATTTCCTCGGCCGGGAACTTGTGCGCGATCGCGAATCGTGGCGCCCGCGAGACGAAACCCAGGCGCTCCTGCTGCGCCAGGCGGTTGACCTTGTAGACGACGCCGTCGATTTCGAACGGCAGTCCGGCGCGGCGCTCGCCCATCTGCCGGTAATAATCGAGGAGCCCGGAGAGGCCGCGCACGACGGTGCGTTCCCTGCTCACGGGCAGGTGCAGCTTCGCCAGCAGCAGCAGCAGCGCTTCATGGGTGGCGGGCGGCACGACCGGGCCCCAGCGCACGTCGCCGATGCCGTACGCGTAGAAGGCCAGGCGGCGGCTCGCGGTAATCCTCGGGTCGAGCTGGCGCAGGCTGCCCGCGGCGGCATTGCGCGGGTTGGCAAACGGCCTCTCGCCCTTGGCGGACTGGGCGGCGTTGAGCGCCTCGAAATCGCTTTTCATCATCAGCACTTCGCCGCGCACTTCGATGAACGGCGGGATCGCCTCTCCCGCGAGCGCCAGCGGTATCGCGCCCACGGTGCGCAGATTGCCGGTCACGTTCTCGCCGGAAGAGCCGTCGCCGCGGGTCGCCCCGATCGTGAAGCGACCGTGCTCGTAGCGAAGGCTCACGGCCAGGCCGTCGAACTTCGGCTCCACCGCGTATTCGACTTCGTCGACGCCGAGACCCTGCCGCACCCGCCGGTCGAACGCCTCGGCTTCGTCGGCGGAGAACGCATTGTTGAGCGAGAGCATCGGCACCCGATGCGCCACGGCCTCGAAGGTGGCGGCCGCGGCGCCGCCGACCCGCTGGGTCGGCGACTCGGGCGTCACCAGCGCCGGAAACTGGTCCTCCAGCGCCTGCAACTCGCGAAACAGGCTGTCGTACTCGGCATCGCTGATCGTTGGCGCATCGAGAACGTAGTAGCGATGATCGTGGACGGCGAGTTCGCGCCGGACATCGGCGACACGCGCGACCACCAGGGCAGGCGCGCCGCCGCCGGAGTCGCGGGAGGTCGCTGCGGGCACGATCGACGGGCTCGCGCTTGGGCCGACGGCCGTTTCAGCCACCGAAGAGCGCTTGCGCGCGCGGGCTGCCCGGTTCGATATGGACCTCGCGCAGCGCCGCGGCCGTGCTGCGCACCTGGTCGCGGATGGCATTGAGGGCAGCGTCGTCCAGTGCGCGCCGGTTGTCGTCGACCAGGATCGCCCCCAGCGTCTGCGCCATGCGCTTGGCCCCGAGCTTCATCTGGTCGTAGACGCGGACCGGCTCCGCGACGCGCGGAACGTCGAGCAAAAATACCGCACCCGGGGTCGACGTCACGCGCAGCGTGTCCGCGGTGAAGGGTTCGGAACGGTAATTCTGCAGCGCGTACAACACCGCGCCCGTTTCTTCCTGCACCCAGTCGAAGCGCCCGCCTTCGGCGAGCTTGAACCCTGCGGCCTCGGCAATGCCCCGCAGCCGGGTACCGAGGATCATCGCGCCGTCGGTCTTCAGCACCGTGATGCCGATCTGCACGTCGAGATCGGCACAGATGCGGTCGAGGGCCTCGGCCCGCGCGGCCTCGGCAGCGACATCCGGGGCGAGCACCCCCGCCGGCAGCGACGCGGCAATATCGGTGACCGCATGCACGAACGCCTCCAGCAAGGGCACGGTCGCGGCCCCGCCGCGGTTGGCCAGCAGCAGGCACGCCGCAATTTCGGAGAAGTCGCCGACGGTGTCCGATTTCAGCAACTGCCAGGGCAGCTCCGGTCCGCGCCGCCCGAACCACCGCAGCGGTCGGCCGAGGCGGGCGTGCAGGCCCGCTGCCAGGGCCCCCGCGGCAATGGGCCGGGTGGGCTGCAGCGTCACGATGCATTCGATGTCAGGATCCGGTTGCGGCGGCATCCGATCCTCCGCGGACCTGCGCGCGGTGCCCATCGTCGACCAACCGTCGGGGCGCAATACCGCCGCCGGCGCAATTTCTTCGGCAGCCATCTCGGAGGCTATCCGCGCATGGATCTCGAGCGGCGGCTCGTAGCCGCTGTCGTCATGCCCGTCGCCATTGTCACCGGCGCGCCGCGCATGCTCCGGCACCGCGTTGCCGGCGCCGGCTGGCGGCAGCGAAGGCTCGATACGGGCGGTCGACACCGACGGCAACGCGGCATCCCGTGCGCCGCCGGCATCATCGGCCGGTGGCGAAAACGCCTCGCGAATGCGACGCCGCACGCGGCGCTCCTGAAACCAGTTGTAGGCGATGACCCCGCCTACGAGAAGGGCGCCGGCGGCGATGAGGCCAAGTTGCAGCGAGGTCATGCGTCAGGGCAATGGAACGACAGACACGCGGCGCTCCCGGGCGAAAATCACCGCGGTCCGCCGCACGTGCCGCCGATTATAGCGCGCACCATCATGGTTGGCCGCACGCGCCGGCCGCTGCGGAGAACTTGTTTCCGTTCGCATCCGGCGGCGCCAGGCGCTGGTATCCCATCAAGCGGCGCCGGCCGTCGCGAGCTCGAGCGCTTCCGCGATGTCGACGGCAACCACGCGCGAAATGCCGGCCTCCGGCATCGTGATGCCGATCAGCTGGCTCGCCATTTCCATCGTGATCTTGTTGTGCGAGATGAACAGGAACTGGGTCTGCCGCGACATGTCCTGCACCATCCGGCAAAAGCGGTCGGTGTTGGGGTCGTCGAGCGGCGCATCGACCTCGTCCAGCAGGCAGAATGGTGCCGGATTCAGCTGGAACAGCGCAAAGACCAGCGAAATGGCCGTCAGCGCCTTCTCGCCGCCGGAAAGGAGGTGGATCGACGTGTTGCGCTTGCCCGGAGGCTGGGCCACGACCTGCACGCCGGCGTCGAGGATCTCTTCCCCCGTCAGCACGAGCTGCGCCTGCCCGCCACCGAACAGAACCGGGAAGAGTCGGGCGAAATTCTCGTTGACGGTGTCGAACGTCTGCTGCAGCAGCTGCCGCGACTCACGGTCGATCTGCCGTATCGCGTTCTCCAGCGTGGCCATCGCTTCCGTGAGGTCGGCCGACTGCGCGTCCAGATACTGCTTGCGCTCGGTCGCGATCTCGAGCTCGTCGAGCGCGGCGAGGTTGACCGCACCGAGGCCGGCGATCGCGACCTGCAACCGCTCGATCTCCCCAGGCAATCCGGACTTGCTGCCAAACGCCTTCAGCGCCGCGGGAAGCGCGGCGACGTCGGCATGGGCTTCGGCGAGTTGCTCGCCAAACTGCTCCTCGGCGAGCGCGGACGCTTGCTCCTTCAGCCGCATCTCCTCGATCCTGGCGCGCGCGGGCTCGAGTTTCTGCTCGGCGACGAGACGCGCTTCCTCCGCCGCGCGCAGCTCGGTGCCCAGACCCTCCAGGCGGTCGCGTGCCGCCGCTAACGCCTGCTCGGCGCCCCCCCGGGCCGCGAGTTGCCGCTGCAACGCTTCCTCGACCGGCGTCCAGTCGATGGCCGCGCGTTCCGAGCTGACCTTGGCCAGCAGATCGCGCTGCTGCGCGATCTGGATGGCGAGCGATTCCCGACGCCGCTCGAGCTCAGCCAGGCGCTCGCGGCAGCTACGCTCGGCAAACACCGCCTCCTGCGCCGCGCGCTCGGCCACGCGGACACGCTCGCGGCCGCGGGCGAACCCCACCTCGGCTTCGTGCTGCGCATGCCGGGCCGCGTCGCGCCGGCTCGCCTCGTCGTGCAACCGGAGCTGCGCATCCGCGAGTTCGCTCCCCAGCACATCGCCCTGCGCCTGTTCGGCGGCCGCCTGCGCGGCGAGATCGGCAAGTTCGGCGACAATCTGGACGCGGCGTCTCTCGGCGGCTTCGGCCGCCTGCTTCAACTGCAGGAGCTCGAGCTCGAGATCGTGGCAACGCCGCTGCTGCGACGAGAACGCCATGCTCTCGCGGTGATAGTCCCGTTGCGTCGCGTCGAGTTCCGTTTCGACGGCGATCAGCGCCGCACGCGCGGCCAGCGCGTCCTGCCGCACGCCGCCCATGGCGTGCTCGAGCGCGATGAGCTCGCGCTGACGGGCAAGCACGCCGTGCAGATCGCTGTCCGCAGCGAAGAAATGGATCGACTGCGCGGTGATGAGATGCCCCTGCGGCGTGACGAAGGACTCGCCTACGGCAAGCGCGCCACGATCCCGCAGCGCCGTCCCGACGTCACCCCGGCAGCGCACGCCGCGCAGCCAGTCCGCGAGCAGGCGCGCGATTTCCGGGCGCAGCGAACGAACGCGCGCGAGGAGCGTGTCGCCATGGCCGTCGCCGCCCTCTGGCGCGCTTCCGTCAGCCGATACGTAAAGCGCAATACGCGGCGGACTGCTGTTCGCGTCGCCGCTGCCGCCGACCCAATCCAGCGTGGCTTCGAGCCGATCGAGCTCGACCGCATCGAGCCGCTCCCGCAACACCGCCTCCAGGGCATCTTCCCATCCGGGCTCGATGTCGAGTCCCTGCCACAGGCGATGGGCCTTGGCGAGGCCACGGTCCAGCAGCCACTGCGCGGAGTCCTTGCCCTGGCCGATCTTCGCCTGCAGCGCGGCCAGTGCCTGCGCTCGCGCTTCAATGTCCGCGAGCTTGCGCCCGGCCTGCTGGGCGGTATCGCTGGCGGCGCGCTGGCGATCCTGCAGCCCCTGCACCGCATCGCGCAGACCGTTCAATCCGGTCTGCTTCGTCGCGAGCTCGGCTGTTTCCTGCCGCAGCTGCTCCTCGACGTCCGCGATCTGGCCGGTCACCGGCGCGCCCAGCGCCCCGAGACTTTCCTGCAAGCGCACGCGGCGAGGGGCCAGTTGGGCCAGCACGTGCACAACGTTCTCGCGCCTGGTCTCGATGACGCGGATGGCCTGCTCGGCCAGCGCGATTTGCTGCTGCAGGTCGGCGGACACCGCCGCGGCGGCGGCGACGACCTGCTCCAGTGCCGGCAACGCAGCGACGGCGGTACGCTCGTCGTCCGCGGTACGCTCCCGCGCCGAGAGCGCCTCCTCGATGACCCGCTCGATGGCGGTCCGGTCCGCAAGCAGCCCGGATTCCTGGCCGGCGAGCGCGCCGATCTGCTCGGTCAGCTGCGCGACCTGCTGCGTGATTCGAGTCTCGCTCTCGCGGGCGAACGCGAGCTGCTGCTCCAGTCGCGTCACCTCCGCGTTCGCCTCGTAGAAGGCGCCCTGCCGCTCGTGCATCGCATCGCCCGCGGCATAGTGGTCGGCGCGCAGCGTCTCCTGCCTCGCTTCGGCGGCGCGCACATCGGCCTGCAGGCTTTCGAAGGCAACGGTGAGACCGGCGACCGCCGTTGCGTGGCGCTCGCGGGCACCCGCTGCGTCCTGCTGCTTCGAGAACCACAGCAGGTGCTGGACGAGCTTCAGGCGGGTCTCGTGCTCGCGGAACTCGGTGGCAACCCGGGCCTGCGCTTCGAGCTTCTCCAGCTGGGTACCGAGCTCGATCCGGATATCCTCGACCCGGGCGAGGTTCCTGCGGGTATCGGCGAGGCGGGCCTCGGTTTCCTTGCGCCGCTCCTTGTACTTGGACACGCCGGCGGCTTCCTCCAGGAACACGCGCAGCTCCTCGGGCTTGGCCTCGATCACGCGCGAGATCATGCCCTGCTCGATGATCGCGTAGGCACGCGGTCCGAGGCCCGTGCCGAGGAAGAGATCGTAGATGTCGCGGCGGCGCACCGGGATGTTGTTGATGTAGTAGGACGAGTCCTCGTCGCGCGTCAGCACGCGCTTGATCGAGAGCTCCGCATACTGGCCCCACTGCCCGCCGATCCGTCCGGCGCTGTTGTCGAACGCGAGCTCCACCGACGCGCGGCCGACCGCCTTGCGCTCGCCGGCACCGTTGAAGATCACGTCCTGCATCGATTCGCCACGCAGCGCCGACGCCTTCGACTCGCCGAGCACCCAGCGCACGGCGTCGATCACGTTGGACTTGCCGCAGCCGTTGGGTCCGACGATCCCGACCAGCTGGCCGGGCGTGGCGATGGCCGTCGGATCAACGAACGACTTGAACCCTGCAAGCTTGATCTGGGTGAGGCGCAATGGAACCTGCGGATGTGGTTGGCGGCCGGTGCGGGCAAGCGCCCGCCCAAACGCGGAAACGACGGTCGCTGTCGCCCCCGGGGCGACGACGCAAAAGCGTCAAATTATAGCCGATCCTCTTCGTCCGCGTGGCACGCCACCGCACTCTCGCCCATGTCGCCGCCTGCGCCGGACGCTCATTTCGCGATCGGCATCGCCGTCTCGGCCAGCGCGGCCAGGTACCCGGCGCCAAGCGGAATGACCGCGTCGTTGAAATCGTAGAGGCTGTTGTGCAGGA
>CAYGYQ010000086.1:0-12928 GCA_964354035.1 uncultured Bordetella sp. | reverse complement strand
TAGCTGCCGTACATCAGCCCGCGGAACATGTGCAGGTACACGACGACGAAGAACATCGACGCGCCGGTCGAGTGCATGTAGCGGATCAGCCAGCCCCACGGCAGATCGCGCATGATGTATTCGACCGACTCGAACGCCTTGGCGGCGTCGGGCTTGTAGCTCATCGCGAGGAAGATTCCCGTGACGAACTGGAGCACCAGCACGAACGCGGCCAGCGAGCCGAAGTAGTACCAGAAGTTGAAGTTCTTCGGCGCGACGTACTTGCCCCACTGCGATTCCCACAGCGCGGTCAGCGGGAAGCGGTCGTCGATCCAGGTCAGGAGTTTTTGCATGGCCGGGGTTCCCTTACGCCGCCTTGCCGCTGTCGCCGATGATGATCTTGGTGGCGGTCACGTACTTGTGCGGCGGCACGGGCAGATTCGTGGGCGCCGGCACGCCGGAGTAGACGCGACCCGCGAGGTCGAACTTGCTCTGGTGGCACGGACAGAAGAAGCCGCCGAGCCATTCCGGACCCAGGTCCGCCGGCGCGATTTCGGGCCGGTACGTGGGCGAGCAGCCGAGGTGCGTGCAGATGCCGACCAGGACGAGCACGTTGTCCTTGATCGAGCGGTGCTCGTTCTTCGCATACTCCGGCTGCTGCGACTTGTTTGAGTTCGGATCCGCGAGCTTCGGATCGAGCTTCGGCAGCGACGCCAGCATCGGCGGCGTGCGGTTGATGATCCACACGACCTTGCCGCGCCATTCGACGTCGATCTTCTGTCCCGGCTCGAGCTTGCCGATGTCGACCTCGACCGGCGCTCCCGCCGCCTTCGCGCGCTCGCTCGGAAAGAACGACATCACGAACGGCGTCGCCGCCGCCACGACGCCGACTCCGCCCACGGCGCCCGTGGCGCCGATCAGGAAGCGGCGCTTCCCTTGATCCACTGTGCCTTCCGCCATGACAACCCGTCCCCTGTCGCCGTTTGGCCCGTCGGTGCGCGCCAGAGCCCGCTCCGAACGGCAAACCGCTCGATTATAGAGGATTTGTCGCCCAACCCGGAAGCTTGGTGTCGGCACGGCGAAGGAATCCGAAAGAATATCAATGGGTTGACCCGAACTCGACCGGCCGCAGGCAGGACCATCTCGAGCCAGTCGCGCCGGCGTCCGCATTGGCGCAGACGCGCCCTTTCACACCGCGGCAACTGTCTATAATTGATTCGTCCCCCACTCGCGAGGCCCCCTTGCTCCGCCGTTTCTGGCTCGTGTTCGCGCAGGCCTGCACGCTGTGTCTCGCCGCGCTGTTCGTCGTCACGACGCTGCGGCCGGACCTTGTCCCCCGTTTGGGCGAGCAGCCGGGGCAGGTCGTGCTGCTGCAGGAAACCTCGACCCCGGTGAGCACGCCGACGATCGCCAGCTTTTCCGACGCGGCGAAGAAAGCGATGCCCGCGGTCGTGGGCATCTACACGAGCAAGGAAATGCGCCTGCGCGGATCGCTCCAGGACGACCCGCTGCTGCGTCGTCACTTTCCCGACCTCGCCGAGCGGCTGCCGCGGCAGCGCGCAACGAGCCTGGGCTCGGGGGTCATCGTTGCGCCGGAAGGCTACGTGCTGACCAACAATCACGTGATCGAAGGCGCCGACGACATCCAGATCGTGCTCGCCGACGGCCGACGGATCGCGGCCCGCGTGCGGGGCACGGATCCCGAGTCCGACCTCGCCGTGCTCAAGGCGGACGGCGAGAACTTCCCGGCCATCACTCTCGGCACGCTCGACCGGGTGCAGGTGGGCGATTTCGTGCTCGCGATCGGCAATCCCTACGGCTTCGGCAGCACCGTGACGCTCGGCATCGTCAGCGCGCTCGGCCGCAACCATCTCGGCATCAACCGCTTCGAGGACTTCATCCAGACCGACGCGGCGATCAATCCCGGCAACTCCGGTGGCGCGCTGGTGGACACGGCCGGCAACCTGATCGGCATCAACAGCACCATCTTCTCCCAGTCGGGGGGCTCGCTCGGCATCGGTTTCGCGATCCCGGTATCGCTCGCGCGCACCGTGCTCGAGCAGATCATCCGGGACGGGGCCGTGACGCGCGGCTGGCTGGGGCTCGAACCGCAGGACGTCACCCCGGAGATCGCCCGGGCGCTCGCGCTCGAGAACGTCGGCGGCGTGCTGATCCGCGGCATCGTGAAAAACGGCCCGGCCGAGCGGGCCGGGATTCAGGTGCGCGACGTCGTGCTCGAGATCGAGGGCAAACCGACGCGCGACACGCCGGCGCTGCTCGCGCGGATCGCCGAACTGCCTCCGGGCAGCACGGTCAACCTGAAGGTCTGGCGCGACCGGAAGCTGCAGGGCATGGACGTCACCGTCGGCCGTCGTCCGCCGGTCCGGTAGCCGGCGCCGCCGCCGCATCGTCGCCGACCGGCGGCACGAAGAAGCGCGCCATCAGCATTCCGAACTCGTAGAGCAGCCACAAGGGAACCGCGAGCAGCAGCTGCGACACGACGTCGGGCGGCGTGAAGATGGCGCCGGCGACGAACGCCCCGACGATCACGTACGAGCGGATCGAGCGCAGCTTCTCGAGCGAGACCATGCCCAGGCGCACCAGCACGATCACGACGACCGGAACCTCGAAGGTCACCCCGAACGCGATGAACATCGTCAGCACGAACGACAGATACTTGTCGATATCGGTCATCATCGTGACGCCCTCGGGCGTGTACGACGCGAAGAAGCCGAACGCGATCGGAAAGACGACGAAGTAAGCGAACGACATTCCGATCAGGAAGAACACAAAACTCGACACGATCACCGGTATCGCCAGCCGCTTTTCGTGGTGATAGAGGCCCGGCGCCACGAAGGCCCACACCTGCCAGAGCACGTACGGCAGCGCCAGCAGGAACGCCGCCATCAGCGTGACCTTGAGCGGCACCAGGAACGTGCCGGTGACGTCGGTCGCGATCATCGTGGCGCCCTTGGGCAGCGCGTGCAGCAGCGGTGCCGCCAGCGCGGCATAGATGTCTTTTGCCCAGGGAAACAGGCAGAACAGCACGACGACGACGGCGACGATCGCGCGCACGAGCCTCGTGCGCAGCTCGAACAGGTGCGAGAGGAAGGTCTCCTGCGGCGCGTCCGGCGGCGGCTGCGGATCGCTCATCGCCAGCAGCGCGCGGGCATGCGGCGAAGCGACCCGCAACAACGCCGGCGACAGGTCGACATCCGCTCGTCAGCCACGGTCGAAGCCCGGCAGCGACGCCTGCCGCGGCCCATCCTGCGTGGCGGCAGCGGCGGAGGGCGGGGATGGCGGCAACGCCACGGGTGCCGCGGCCATCGGCTCTGCCGTGCTCCCGGCGGCGGCCGCGTCGAGGTCGGTCTCGATGGCCCGGACGTTGGACTGAATCTCCGTCGCCGCGGCCGACATCGACGACTCGAAACTGGTCGCGGCGGTCTTCACCTCCGTCTGCAGCTTCTTCAATTCCTCGAGCTGGAGCTCACGATTGATGTCCGACTTCACGTCGGCGACGTAGCGCTGCAGCCGGCCGAAGAGGTGGCCGAGCGTGCGCGCCGTCTTCGGCAGCTTCTCCGGGCCGAGCACGATCAGCGCAACGACCGCGATGACCATGATCTCGCTGATGCCGATGTCGAACATGGGGGTCGGGCGTCGAGCAAGGGGCGTTCAACGCGGGCACCGGGAAGCACCCGACACCGGGCGCTCAACCCTGCGGGGTGCGCTCCTTCTTGACCTCGCCCTCGATCGTCGCGCCGCCGAGCTTCGCGGCCGGCGCCTCGGCTTCCTTGGCCGCGCTGGAGGCATCCTCGGCGCCCTTGACGCCCTCCTTGAATCCCTTGACGGCGCCGCCCAGGTCCTGCCCGATGTTGCGCAATTTCTTCGTACCGAAGATCAGCAGTACGACCACCAGTACGATCAGCCAGTGCCAGATGCTCATCGAACCCATGCGCTTCTCCCTCGATAGGTGTTCAGTTGGGGCTCCGCGCGACCATGACGCCCAGCGGCACCGGCCCGCCGATCACGTGGACGTGGACGTGCATCACGTCCTGCCGGCCGATCCGGCCGGTATTGACGACCGTGCGAAAGCCCTCCGGCGACCCCTGCTCGCGCGCGAGACGGCCCGTCAACACCATGATGCGTCCGAGCAGACCCGCGTCGTCGGCCGTGGCATCCGCCAGCGACGCGATGTGCCGCTTCGGCACCAGCATGAAATGCACCGGCGCCAGCGGGTGGATGTCCTGGAAGCCGACGATTTCGTCGTCCTCGTAGACCTTCCGCGACGGTATCTCGCCCCGCACGATCTTGCAGAAAATGCAGTCCTGCACCGTTCCCTCTCCGTTTTTCAGCCATCGGCTGCCCCGCAGGTCGCACCCGACCCCGCAGTCACGTCTTGCGCGCGGCCTTCTCGGCAAGCCCCGGGATGCCTTCGCGCCGCGCGAGCTCCGCGCGCACATCGGCGGGGCCGAGCCCGTGCCGGGCGAGCAGTACGAGGCAGTGGAACCAGAGGTCCGCAACCTCGGCGGTGATGCGCAGTTTATCACCGTCCTTCGCCGCCATGACGGTCTCGGTCGCCTCCTCGCCGATCTTCTTCAGGATGGCGTCCTCGCCCTTGGCGACCAGTGCGGCGACGTACGACGACGCGGGATCGGCACCGATGCGCGATACGATCACCGCGGCCAGCCGGTCGAGGATGTCCGGCAGGGGCGTCTCGCGCTCAGTCGTGGCCATAGATGGCCTGCGGATCCTTGATCACCGGCTCGACGCCGACCCAGCGACCGCCTTCCAGGCGCTGAAAGAAGCAGTGCTCGCGCCCGGTGTGACAGGCGATGCCGCCGACCTGCTCGACTCGCAGGAGAATCGCGTCGCTGTCGCAATCGAGGCGGATCTCCCGCACCCGCTGCACGTGGCCCGATGCCTCGCCCTTGCGCCACAGGCGGCGGCGCGAGCGCGACCAATAGTGCGCCTCGCCGGTTTCGGCCGTGCGCGCCAGCGCCTCGCGGTTCATCCATGCCAGCGTGAGCACGCGGCCGGACGCCGCGTCCTGCGCGATCGCCGCGACGAGGCCGTCGTTCGCCCATTGCACCTGTTCGAGCCAGTCCATAGCGGGAATCGCGAGTCCGTGCTTGCCGGTGAGGCGTCGAGTGTTCTGCCGTTTCGCAGGATAGTCAAGGAGGTGCTGCCGGTAGCGCGTCACCACACGACCGGCGACGGCATGGCGGCCCCGAACGGCGTCGCGCGCGCTTGCCTCAGGTGCGCACTTCAATGCCGGCCGCGGCCATCGCGGCTTTCGCCTGCCCGATCGTGAACTCGCCGTAGTGGAAGATCGACGCGGCGAGCACCGCGTCGGCGCCGCCTGCGAGAATGCCGTCGACCAGGTCCTGCAGCGAGCCCACTCCGCCCGACGCGATCACCGGGACGTCGACCGCGTCGGCCACCGCCCGCGTCAGCGCCAGGTCGAAACCGGTGCGCACGCCATCGCGATCCATGCTGGTGAGCAGAATTTCGCCGGCGCCACGGGCAACGACCGCGCGCGCCCAGGCCACGGCATCGAGCCCGGTGGGCGTGCGGCCGCCGTGCGTGTAGACCTGCCACGCCCCGGGGGCCGATTGCTTCGCGTCGATCGCCGCGACAATGCACTGTGCACCGTAGCGCCCGGCAGCCGCCTCGAACAATGCGGGGTTGGCGACGCCGGCCGTGTTGATGCTGACCTTGTCGGCGCCGGCGTTGAGCAGCGCCCGGATGTCGTCGATCGCGTTGACGCCGCCGCCGACGGTGAGGGGTATGAACACGACGTCCGCGACCGCCTCGATCATGTGGTACAGCAGATCCCGCGTCTCCACGCTCGCGCGGATGTCCAGGAAAGCGAGCTCGTCGGCACCCTCTCGGTCGTAGCGCCGCGCGACCTCGACCGGATCGCCGGCGTCGCGCAGATTGACGAAGTTCACACCCTTGACCACGCGCCCGGCGGCCACGTCGAGGCACGGGATGATGCGTTTGGCGAGACCCATGCGCAGAATTTGCGTCCGGTGCGGACCGTGCGTCGACCCGACCACCGCCCCCGCACAGCGGGACGGCGCCGGCTCAACCGCCCTTGGCCGCCTTCATTGCGGCCTTGAAGTCGAGCTTGCCCTCATACAGCGCCCGCCCGGCAATGGCGCCGATGATGCCCTCCTTTTCGAAGGGCACGAGGTTCAGGATGTCCTGGATCGAAGCGATTCCGCCCGATGCGATCACCGGGACCTTGAGCTCGCGCGCGAGCCTGACCGTGGCTTCCACATTGACGCCCGTCAGCATGCCGTCGCGCCCGATGTCCGTGTAGATGATCGCC
This sequence comes from uncultured Bordetella sp., assembly GCA_964354035.1. GTDB lineage: Bacteria > Pseudomonadota > Gammaproteobacteria > Burkholderiales > Casimicrobiaceae > CAIWHR01. Next base: position 6,615 of record CAYGYQ010000086.1, on the reverse strand, counting down.
TCGACGCCGTAGTCCTCGAACTTCTTCGCCAGGTCGACGACGTCGTGGCCCGTCATCTTCGACCAGCCGTCGGTCGCGACCTTCCCCTCGCGGGCGTCGAGACCAACGATGATGTGGCCCGGGAACGCATAGCAGGCATCGTGCAGGAATCCCGGATTCTTGACGGCAGCTGTGCCGATGATCACGTAGGTGATGCCGTCGTCGAGGTAGCGCTCGATCGTATCGAGGTCGCGAATGCCGCCCCCCAATTGCACCGGTATCTCCTCGCCGATCACGCTGACGATCTCACGGATGACGAGCTCGTTCTTCGGCACGCCGGCGACGGCGCCGTTGAGATCGACGATGTGCAGACGCTCGGCGCCCTGCTCGAGCCAGTGCTGCGCCATCGCCGCCGGATCCTCCGAGAACACCGTGGCCGAGTGCATCTCGCCCTGCTTCAGGCGAACGCAATGACCGTCCTTGACATCGATCGCGGGAATGATCTGCATGGCGGCGGGAAACGGCGAGGGGGAAGGGGAAAGGCCGGCAGGAACGGCGGCAGACACCGGGAGGATCAGCTCTGTCCGTTCCAGATAACGAAATTGGTGAGCAGCTGCAACCCTGCGCTCTGGCTTTTTTCCGGGTGGAATTGCGTCGCGAAGATATTAGCCCGGGCGATGGCGCAAGTAAACGGCGCCGGATATTCGACCGTCCCGACGGTCAGCTCCGGATCGGCCGGCACCGGGTGGTAGCTGTGCGCGAAGTAGAAGCGCGAGCCGTCCGGAATGCCGGCCCAGAGCGGATGCGCCCGGGTCTGCCGCACCGGGCTCCAGCCCATGTGCGGGACCTTGAGCCGCTGCCCGTCCGGCAGCGTCATCGCCTGGTCGCGAAACCGGACGACGGGGCCCGCGAGGACCGCGAGACCCGGCGTCGGGCCCTCCTCGCTGGTCTCGAACAGCATCTGCAGCCCGAGGCAGATGCCCAGAAACGGGCGGGTCGCAGCCGCCTCCACGACGACGTCGCGCAATCCGCTCGCGTTGAGACAGCGCATGCAGTCGGGCATCGCACTCTGGCCCGGCAGCACCACCCGGGCCGCGCCGCGGATCACGGCGGGGTCGGCGGAAACGACGATGCTGAGCTCTGGCGCGACATGGGCGAGCGCCTTCGCCACCGAGCGCAGATTGCCCATCCCGTAGTCGACGACGGCGATATCGGTCATTGGCAAAGTGCACTCGGCCCAGGGCTGACCGTGCTTAGAGCGCCCCTTTCGTCGACGGCACAGCGCCCGCCGCGCGGGCATCGCGAGCGATAGCCATCCTGAGCGCGCGGGCAAACGCCTTGAATACGGTTTCGGCCTGATGGTGGGCGTTGTTTCCGCGCAGGTTATCCACGTGCAGCGTCACCTGCGCGTGATTGACGAAGCCCTGGAAGAACTCGTGCGCGAGGTCCACATCGAACGCGCCGATCAGCGCGCGGGTGAAGGGCACGTGGAATTCGAGTCCGGGCCGGCCCGACAGATCGATGACGACGCGGGACAGCGCCTCGTCGAGCGGCACGTAGGCATGCCCGTACCGGGTGAGCCCCCGCTTGTCGCCCAGCGCCTGCGCCACCGCCTGTCCCAGCGTGATGCCGATGTCCTCGACCGTGTGGTGCGCGTCGATGTGCAGATCGCCCTTGGCCCGCACGACGAGGTCGATCATGCCGTGCCGTGCCACCTGGTCCAGCATGTGGTCGAGAAACGGCACGCCGGTCGCGAGTTCGGCGCGGCCACCACCATCGAGGTCGACTTCGACGGCAATCCGGGTCTCGTTCGTGTTGCGCTCGATCTTGGCGCGGCGGGATTTCGGCATCGGAGGGCCTAGCGAAGGGTTTGCAGCGCCGCGATCAGCGCATCGTTCTCCGCCGGCGTGCCCACGGTGATGCGCAGGCAGTGCTCGAGCGAAGGGTGCCAGCCGTGCAGGTTCTTCACCAGTATTCCCTGTTGCCGCAAGTGTTCGAACCAGCGCGGTGCATCGGGAACGCGCGCCAGCACGAAGTTGGTCTGCGTCGGGAAGGCAACCACGTCAGGCAAATTGCTGAGCGCGGCGTGAAGGCGCGAGCGCTCGCTCCTGATCCGGGCCGCCTGCTCCGCGAGCAGGTCGTCCTCGGCCAGCAGCAAAGGCACCACCGCCTGCGTCAACGCGTTGAGATTATACGGCTGGCGCACCTTGTTCAATTCCGTCGTCCACTCGGGAGCCGCGACGGCGTAGCCCAGCCGCAGCCCGGCCATCCCGATTTTCGAGACGGTCCGCAGGACGACGAGATTGGGGAACTCGGCGAGGCGCGGCAGGAAACTCGCACCGGCGAACGCGTGGTAGGCCTCGTCGACGACGACCAGGCCGGGCGCCACGCGCAGGATTGCCTCGATGCCGGTCGCCGCGAAGAGGTTCCCCGTCGGGTTGTTGGGATAGGCGAGAAAGATCAGCGCCGGCCGCTCCCGCGCGATCGCCGCGAGGACAGCGCCGGTATCGAGCGAGAAATCCGGGAGGAGCGGCACCCCGACGAAGCGCACGCCGGCGTAGAGGGCGTGCAACCGGTACATCACGAACGACGGCTCGGGCGCGAGGATCACGGCTTCCGGCTTCGCCACCGCCACGGTGAGCAGCTGAATCAATTCGTCGGAGCCATTGCCAAGGATGAGCCCAAGAGCCTCCGGGATGCCGAACGCCCGGCGCAGCGCCGACTTGACGGCATCCGCGCCGCCATCCGGATAGCGATTGACCGGGACCGATGCGACGGCGGCCGCGAGCCGCTCGCGGACCGCCTGCGGCAGCGGGTAGGGGTTCTCCATCGCGTCGAGCTTGATCAGGCCGTCCGCGTGCGCGACCGCATAGGCGGACAGCGCGCGGATCTCGGGACGGACGATGGCCGCGACGAATTCTGCAGGTGTGGGCATCGTCAGCGCCCGCCCGGCCGCCCGAAGGGCGCTGCGCGTCCCCTCGGGGGGCAGCGAACACCAGGCCGAAGGCCGCAGGACAGCCGAAGGCTGGTCCCGCGCAGCGGGATGCGGCGCAGCCGCACACAGTGAGCGTGGGGGCCGTTCATCTCATTCGAGGGGCACGCGGTAAAGGGCGCTCTGCGCGTGTGCGGCCAGTCCCTCGCCGTGCGCGAGCGTCGCGGCGACGGGGCCGAGCGCCGCGGCCGTGGCACTCGATATGCCGAGCACGCTGGACCGCTTCTGGAAATCGTAGACGCCGAGCGGCGACGAGAACCTCGCGGTGCGGCCCGTCGGCAGCACGTGATTGGGTCCCGCGCAATAATCGCCGAGCGCCTCCGACGCGTGGTGCCCCATGAAGATCGCTCCGGCATGGCGGATCTTCGGCAGCAGCCGGCCGGGATCGGCAACGGCGAGCTCCAGATGCTCCGGTGCGATGCGGTTCGCGACCGCGCAGGCCGCGTCGAGGTCGGGCACCTTGATGAGCGCGCCGCGGTGGGCGAGCGCCGCCGCGATGATCGCCCGCCGCGGCATCCCGGCGAGCTGCCTCTGCGCGCTTGCGGCGACTGCCTCCAGCATCGCGGCGTCGGGCGTGACCAGGATCGCCTGCGCCAGCGGGTCGTGCTCGGCCTGCGCGAAGAGGTCCATGGCGACCCAGTCCGCGTTCGCGCTCGCGTCGGCGATGACGAGGACCTCCGAAGCGCCCGCGATCATGTCGATGCCCACGGTTCCGAACACGCGCCGCTTCGCCGCGGCCACATACGCGTTGCCGGGCCCGCAGATCTTGTCCACCGGCGGAACCGTCGCCGTGCCGTAGGCGAGCGCCGCGATCGCCTGCGCGCCGCCGATCGCGAAGGCGCGCGTGACGCCGACGAGATGCGCAGCGGCAAGCACGAGCGGATTGCGCGCCCCGTCCGGGGTCGGCACGACCATCACGATCTCGCCCACGCCCGCGACCTGCGCCGGTATGGCGTTCATCAGCACCGACGAGGGGTACGCCGCCCTGCCGCCGGGCACGTAGATGCCGACCCGGTCGAGCGGCGTCACGCGCTGGCCGAACTCGCTGCCATCGCTGTCCGAATACGACCACGACGCGAGCTTCTGGCGCTCGTGATACGCGCGGATGCGCTGTGCGGCCGTCTGCAGCGCCGCGCGCGTGGCCTCCGGCAGCCCGGCCCAGGCGTGCTGCATCTCGTCGGCGGTGATTTCGAGCGCCGCCACCGACGGCGCCTCGACCCGGTCGAATTCGACCGTATATTCCAGCACTGCGGTGTCGCCGCGCGCCCGCACGTCAGCGACGATGCGCGCGACGGTGGCGTCGACCTCGGCATCCTGCGCGGATTCGAAAGCCGTGAGCGCCGCCAGATCGCGGTCGAAGCCCGGCGCCGTGGCGTCGAGGCGGCGCAGCGAGAGGGCCACGCCGTTGATTGGTGCTCCCTTGGCGCTGCGCGCCTTCCCTCCGAGAGGGAGCAATTCGCGCTTGGGACGGCCCGGCGCGCTCATGGCGCCGCACTCCGCCTCGCGACGACGGCCTTCGCCATCGCGTCGAGCAGCGGTTGCACCCGATCCCGCTTCAGCTTGAGCGCGGCCGGATTGACGATGAGCCGCGCGCTGATCGGCCGGATGTCCTCGACCACGACGAGGTCGTTCGCCTGCAATGTACGCCCCGAGCTCACGAGGTCGACGATCGCGTCGGCCAGACCGGCGAGCGGTGCGAGCTCCATCGAGCCGTACAGTTTGATCAGGTCGACGTGCATGCCCTTCGCCGCAAAATGCTCGCGCGCGGTCTGCAGGTACTTGGTCGCGACACGGATGCGCGCGCCGCGCTGAACGGTGCCCGCCCAGTCGAAGCCGCGCTTGGTCGCGACCACCATCCGGCAGCGCGCAATCTCGAGATCCAGCGGCTGGTACAGGCCTTCGCCGCCCTGCTCGAGCAGCACGTCCTTGCCCGCGACGCCGATGTCGGCAGCACCGTGCGCAACGTAGGTCGGCACGTCGGTTGCGCGCACGATCAGGACCGAGACCCCCGGACGGTTCGTGCCGACGATCAGCTTGCGCGAGGTCTCGGGATCCTCGGCCGGCACGATGCCGGCCGCGGCAAGAAGCGGCAGCGTCTCGTCGAAGATGCGCCCTTTCGAGAGCGCCAGGGTGAGCGTCGGCACGGTCGGCAATGGGTGGACCACCGGCTCATTCTACCGGACGCGACGATGCTTCCCGCCGTTACTGCCGCGCCGTGCGCACGTGGCACGGCGGTCGGTCGCCGTCGCTGCTGCGCCACGGGTTGATGTCGATGCCCCCGCGCCGCGTGAACCGGGCGTACACCGACAGCGCTTCGGGCCGGCACCGCTGCCACAGGTCCGCGAAAATGCGCTCGACGCAGTGTTCATGGAAACCGGGATGCCGGCGGAACGACACGAGGTAGCGGAGCAGCCCCGCCCGATCGATCCGCGCACCGCGGTAGCTGACCTCAACACAGGCGTAATCGGGCTGGCCGGTGACTGGGCACACCGACCTGAACAACCGCGTGTACAGCGACTCGCTGTACCGGGGCGCTGCGGTGGCAAGCGCTTCGGGAACCGGCCCACGATCGTCCGCGGCAAGTGGCAGCGTGTCGAGGCAGGTGCCGGTAAAGCCGGCCTGCGGCATGGCCCGGGTCCCGTCCACCGGCAGCAACGCGATTTCGACGGCCGCGCCGGCCGCCTCGGACAGATCGCGGGAGAGCGCCGCGGCCACCTCGGCGGTCGAGCCGAAGCGCACCAGATTGAACCCCGTGAGATACAGCTTGACCGACTTGGACTCGACGATGCGCGGCGAATCCGCCGGCACGGCGAACGTCGCGATCGCCACCTCGGGCTTGCCCCCGGCGTCGAGCCAGCTCAATTCATAGGCGGTCCACAGGTCGACGCCGCGAAACGGCGGTGCGGCGTCGAATCCGAGCGCCGCGCGCTGCGGGGCGCGGTCAACCGGAAAGAGCAGGCCGGGATCGAGCCGGTCCGGGTAGGTCGCGGCGTGGGCCAGCGGCGACGAACGGAGATCAGTCATGCGACGCGCCGGATCCGCGCGCCCAGCAGCGCGAGCTTCTCCTCGATCCGCTCGTAGCCGCGGTCCAGGTGATAGATGCGGTCGATCGTCGTCGTGCCTTCGGCCATCAGGCCGGCGATGACGAGGCAGGCGGAGGCGCGCAGGTCCGTCGCCATCACGTCGGCGCCCGTCAGCTTCCCCACGCCGCGGACGATCGCCGCGTTGCCCTCCACTTCGATCTCCGCGCCGAGGCGGACGAGTTCCTGCACGTGCATCATCCGGTTCTCGAATATGGTCTCGGTGACCACCGTCGTCCCCGCGGCGCGCGTCGCGACCGCCATCATCTGCGCCTGCATGTCGGTCGGGAAGCCCGGATACGGCGCCGTGCGCAGGTTGAACGGCGCGAGCGGGCCGTGCCGCGCGACGCGGATCACATCGCCGGTGACGCTGATATCGGCACCCGCCTCCGCCAGCTTGCCGAGGACGGCCTCGAGCGTTTCCGGTTGCGCGCCGGCGACCGCGGCTTCGCCGCCGGCGGCCACGATCGCCGCCACGAACGTGCCGGTCTCGATCCGGTCGGGCATGACCGCATGGGTGGCGCCATGCAGCCGGTCGACACCTTCGACGACGATGCGATCGGT
>CAYGYQ010000085.1:0-12933 GCA_964354035.1 uncultured Bordetella sp. | reverse complement strand
TATTCGCCCTTGGGGCGGCCCGGCGGGCTCATGCCCCGGACGGCGGCGAAAGGTGCGGCTCGGGGAAGGGCGCCGTCGCGCCGGCGAAGATCGCCTCCATGAGCGTGCGCTCCCGCGCATCGATGGTCGCCAGGAATTCGCTTGCTCCGTGCATTTTCCGGAAGGCCACGAAGCCCCGTTCCAGAAAATCGTGCAGCACGGAAACCCCGGCGAGCCGTGCCGGGTGGCGCATCATCAACAGCGCCGAATGGATCAGCGGCTTGCGGACGTAATCATCGAGCCCGGCGCCGATTTCGCCGATGAGACCTATCTGCCGATCGCGCAGCGCACGGTCGCCCGGCCGGCAGTAGGCAGCGCAGTATTCGGCGACCGTACAACTGCCGTCGCTTCGCGGCAGGCGCTGCAGCAGCGCCCGGTCGAGTTCGTGCGAAAGCGCGTTGAGCTCCATCGCCTGCGCGACCGTCGCGATCACCCTGCCGGGGAGCATCCGGGTCATGATCGGCACGACCCGCGCGAGATCCGCGTCGCGCTGCGCGAAGTCGGATGCGCCATAGAGATCCGACTGGAAGAACACGATCGCGTCGGCGTAGCGCGGCTGCGCCGCGAGATCCGCGTAGGTGCGGCCCATGCGGCTTGCCTGCCACGCGGCAAGGCGTTCGAGCGCGCGGGCGAGCCCGCGATTGCCTTGCCTTTGCGCATGCAGCTGCGCGGTGCGCTCGAGCTCGCGCAGCAGCATGGCCTGTGGTGAACTGCCGGAATTCAACGGGTCGCCCGGAACAAGGATTGGTTCCCCCGCTTTGGGCCCGCCGCCGGCAAGGGAATCACGCCGGAAAGTCTAGCAGGCCGGGCGCGCACGCGCGGCTGGGCTTTAGTGTGTTTGCTCTAGACGAACAGGCTAGATTTGTCGTTGTCGCGGCACAACGCGAATCCGGCAACCAACCGAAAGGAAATCACCATGCTGAAATCATCCGTCCATCTCCAGCCCACCCGTCTCAGCGAAGCCGCGATCAATGCGTCGCGTCAGGTATGGCTCGCGAGCCTGGGCGCCGCCGTCGTCACCCGCGACTGGGTGCAGACCGAAGCCGGCGACATGTTCAAGTCCCTGGTCAAGGAAGGCACGGTCGTCGAATCGCAAGCCGTCCGCTTCGTCGGCAATCGGCTCGAAACCTCCTTTTCCGCAGCCAACTCCGTATGGAAAGAAACGCGCAGGACGGTCGAATCGACGGTGAAACAGGCGGCCGATGCGGCGGTCAGCTTCGCGCAGCAGGTATTGCCCCGCTCGTTGCCGGCGTTCGATTTGCCGATGGCACCGAAGGCGCGCAAGGCGGCAGTGAAGACACCGAAAAGGGCGAAGCGGGCGGTCAAGGTCGCCAGGAAAACCCGGCGTACCGGTCGGGCCGCGACGAAGCGCGCGTAATACGTTAGCATTGGGGCGCCGCCCATAACCCGTCGAGGAGGTCCATGCCGGATGCCACGGCACCCGGACGTGTGCGTCGCGCCCGGAAGCAGGAACGAGGCCGTTCCAGCGTGGGCCTTGCGTTGGCCGGCGGCGGGCCGCTCGGCGGGATCTACGAGGTGGGCGCGCTGCTCGCGCTCACCGACTCGCTCGACGGCATCGATTTCGCCGACCTCGACGTCTACGTAGGGGTCTCGTCGGGGGGCTTTGTCGCCGCCGCGCTGGCGAACGGCATCTCGCCCGCGCAGATGTATCGTCTTTTCATCGACGACGGGGCCGACGCCGCGCTGACTCCCGAAGTCTTCCTGCGCCCTGCGTTCGCCGAGTTCGCGCACCGTGCTGCGCTGGTGCCGGGTCTCCTTGCGCGCGCCGTGTGGCAGGCACTGAGCGATCCGGTCCGCCGGGGCGTGATGGAGTCGTTGGGGACCTTGTCGCACGCCGTGCCCACGGGAATGTTCGATAACCGGTCGATCGACCGCTTTCTGCAGCAGCTGTTCGCAGCCCCGGGCCGCACCAACGACTTCCGGCAACTGGGGCCCAAGCTCTTCCTCGTGGCGACGAACCTCGACACCGGTGCCTCGGTGATATTCGGCGCGCCCGGACGCGAGCGCGTGCCGATATCCAAGGCGATCGAGGCCTCGGCGGCACTGCCCGGCCTGTTCCCGCCGGTCCAGATTGGCAGCGAGTATTTCGTCGACGGCGCGCTCAACAAGACCTTGCATGCATCGGTTGCGCTCGAGGAAGGCGTGGATCTCCTCCTGTGCGTCAATCCGCTGGTGCCGTTCGACGCCAGCGGGGCGACGCGCAGCGGCCGGATGACGGTCGACAAGCTGAGCCATGGCGGCCTTCCGATCGTTCTGTCGCAGACTTTCCGCGCCATCATCCATTCGCGGATGAAGGTCGGGATGGAAAAGTACCACCAGCAGTATCCGCACGCCGATGTCGTCCTGTTCGAGCCGCACCGTGAGGACGCCGACATGTTCTTCGCCAGCATCTTCAGCTATGCGCAACGCAAGCGCCTCTGCGCGGCGGCGTACCGGAAGACGCGGCAGAATCTGGCCGAACGGACCGCCACGCTGCTGCCGCAGCTCGCGCAGCACGGGATCACTTTGCGGACGGATCGAATCGCCGACCCGGCCCGCAAGATCACCGACGCGCTGACGGACCCGCGCCCGCTCAACGTCGCGCGCGGGGGCGCCAACGGCCTGCGGCAATCGACGCGCGACCTCGCGCACACGCTCGACCATCTGGAGCGCTGGTTGGCCGGGGCTCGCTAGTACCGTCCGCACACCCGGCGCGCCTTTCCGCTCACCGCAGCCGGCCATGGCGGAAAAAAAGCGTCCCCGCCGCACCCGCGAGCGGATCCTCGAGACCAGCCTCGCGTTGTTCAACGATTCCGGCGCGCCGCGGGTCACCACCGCGGACATTGCCGACGAGATGAACATCAGTCCGGGCAACCTCTATTACCATTTCCGGAACAAGGACGAGATCGTCTTCGAGCTATACGAGGCGTACGAGGCGCGGGTGCTGCCGCTCTATGCCGATCCCGCCGGGCGCCACCTCGACGTCGACGATCTCTGGCTCTGGCTGCATCTGCTGTTCGAGCGGATGTGGGAGTACCGGTTCCTCTACCGCGACCTCGATGAGCTTTCCTCGCGCGAGCGCAAGCTCGGCACGCGGATGGGCGCGCTGCTCCGGAAGGGGGCTGCCACCGTGATAGAGTTATGCCGCGGCATGGTGCAGGCGGGGACGATGCGCGCTTCGGCCCGCGAAATCGAAGCGCTCGCCGACAATGTTCTGCTCGTCGCCACCTACTGGTCGGCGTACGACCGGATTCGCCGTGCCCCGCAAGACGACGCGCCGCGCGCCGACGCGGGTCGCGCGGCGTACCAGGTGCTTGCGCTCTTCGGACCCTATTTCAATGGTGACGCCCGCGCGCATCTCGACCGGCTTTCCGCCGATTACCTCTGACGGAGAATTCGCATGACCAAGAACTGGGCGGCGTTCCCGTATCCGGACAAGGCGTATGTCTACGACGCCGCGGGACTCAAGAAAGCCTGGTCGCGGCTGCACCGGGGCGACTGCGAGCCGCTGCCGAAAGACGTGGGCGCGCTCGACGCGTGGCGGCATTACCACGCCGGCGAATTCGCCGCGGCGGTCGCGGCCGGGCGCAAAGCCGGTGGCTCTGCGCTCAACGCCGCGGTGAAGGCGCAGATGATCTACGCGAATTACCTCGCGCACGCGGAGAAGTCCAAGCTCGCTCTGCTCGAGGAAGCAGCCGGTTGGGCCGATGCGTGGCGGCGCGAAGCGCCGAAGGACGCCAACGCGCATTACCTGCATGCCTATTCGCTTGGCCGTTACAGCCAGGGCATCTCGATCGCCAAGGCGCTGGCACAGGGGTACGGCGGCAGGATCAAGGAAGCGCTGACAACGGCGTTGAAGCTGGAGCCGAAGCACGCCGACGCGCACATCGCCTACGGCTCGTACCAGGCGGAGATCATCGAGAAGGTCGGCAGCCTCGTCGGCGGCATGACCTATGGGGCGAAAAAGGACTCGGCCCTGGACCATTTCCAGAAGGCCTTGAAGATCAATCCGGATTCCGCGATCGCCCGGGTGGAATACGCAAACGGCCTCATCCTGCTGTTCGGGCAGGCCCGAATGGCGGACGCGGAAAAGCTGTACCGGGAAGCCGCCGCGTACAAGCCGGCCGACGCGATGGAACGGCTCGACGTCGAACTGGCGCGCTCCGAACTCGAATAAGCCCTACCCGGCACCCACCGCCGCCGCCGCAACCACGGGATCGAGATCGCCGGCGCGCGGCCACGGCGAGAGCAGTGTCGTCAGCAGGAGCTTTTCGAATTCCATCCCGAACTGCGCGATGATGTGCTCCGGGTCGGGGCACAGCTTGCGATCGGTGATGAGACCGAACTGCACTTCGCCGTTGTACGACAGGATCGACACGCCCATGCCGACGTTCCCGGATTGGGGAACCCAGAACATGAACCGCTCGATCCTGGCGCCGGCCATGTAGAGGGACTGCTGCGGCCCGGGAACGTTGGTCATCACCGCGGTCGCGTTGCGCGCCAGCACCGTGATCAGCTGGTCCTGCAGAAGTTTCGGTCCTGCGCCCGCAGCGGCCAGCAAGCCCAGCGTGAGGATCGGCTGCAAGCTGCCCTTCAGTGCACCCATGTTGGCCCGCACCGCGTACAGCCGCTCGATTGGATTATCGATGCCGATCGGCAAGTCCAGAAAGACGACGCCGAACCGGTTACCGAGCTTGTAGGCCTTTTCGGGCGAGCGCAGATTGACGGGCACCAGCGCCCGGATCATCACACCCTCGGTGGGGTCGCCCTTGCGGACGAGGTAGCCGCGAAGGGCGCCGGCAACACAGGACAGGAGCACGTCGTTGACCGAAGCCCCGAGCGCCTTGCCGACGGCCTTCACCTCGTCGAGGGGGATGGGATCCGCCCAGGCGACGCGCTTGCCGATGCCGGGCTTTCCCTTGAATCTTGTGCGCGAATCCTCGCCCATCAGCGCGAGCTTCGCGATCTCCGCCGTCAGCGCACCCCCTTGCTCGGCAAGCGCGACCGCCTTCGCCGGTTCGAGCCACAGCTGCGCCCCCTTCTCGATCAGCGTCGAACCGACCTTGAGCGCCAGCTTCATGACTCCGGAGACCGGTCCGATCAACTCGGCGAGCGGATCGTCGCTTTCGCGGCGCCTCGGTCTTGACGGCGGGGCGGACAGTGCGGGCGGGCCGTCCGGAGCGGAGTCGGTCATCGACAGCAGCACCTGCACCAGTGCGATGCCGTCGGCATAGCAGTGGTGGACACGGGCAACCAAAGCGCTGCCACCCCGGTAGTTGTCCACGAAGTGGTACTGCCAGAGCGGACGCGCCGGATGGAGCGGGGTGCAGGCGAGCCGGCTGACGAGCCCCTGCAGTTCCCGCTTGCCGGCTCTGCCGGGCAGCGCAACCTGCACGACGTGATCGTTGATGTCGAAGTCGGCGCTCGTTTCCCAGGACGCCACGCCGAGCTCCTGCACCGGGCGCTGGTAGAACCGACGGTACCGCAGCCAACGGTCGTTGACCACCGCCTGCAAGCGCCTGAAATCGACGCGCCCGTCGAACAGCAGCACGCCGCAGATCATCATCAGGTTGCTCGGGCGGTCCATCCGCAACCACGCGGTGTCGACCGGCGAAATCGTCTCGCGCTCTGGGCTGATCATGCGCAACGTGTGGAGCCTCGTGGCAAAGCGGCGTGGCCAGTCGGGGTCGAACGCCGACGCCGCTGCGAATTGCACGCGCGAATCCGTTCGCGCTAAAGTAGCACAAACCCCGCGCACGGGGAAAACCACGCCCGGAGGAGGACGCACTATGGCTGCCCCGAAGAAAGAGAACCTCAAGGCGAAGTTCGAAGCCGCCGCGGCAGCCGCCAAGAAGACGAAGAAGAAGCCCGACAACGCAACGCTGCTCAAGCTCTACTCGTTCTTCAAGCAGGCAACCGAGGGCGACGTGACCGGCGCGCGCCCGGGAGGATTCGACTTCGTCGGCGGCGCCAAGCACGATGCCTGGTCCAAGCTCAAGGGGACGAGCAAGGACGAGGCGATGCAGAATTACATCAAGCAGGTCGAGAAGCTGAACCGCGAGTAGCGCGCGCGGCTACTTGGATGCGCGCTTGCGGGCCTTCGAAGCGCTGCCCGCCCCGGCCTTCCGCCTGGGCGCGGTCTTCGCTGGCTGGGTGCCGCCTCCGCTGCCGGGTGCCTTCACCAGCTTGTTGACGGCAGCGGCAAGTTCGTCGACGCGTGCGGCAAGTCGTTGCACGTCATTCTGCGTGTACACGCCGAGCTTCGACAGCGCGCGTGCAACGCGATCCTCGAACACCTGTTCCAGCTTGTCCCACGTTCCGCCCGCCATCTGCTGCATCTCCTTTGCCCTGGCCGTCGCGGCGCCGCGAGCGGCGGCTGCCGTATCGGTGGCGACCTGTTTGGTCCGATCCTGCAGTTGCTCGCCCTGCTTGACCAGCGTCTCGAACAGTTTCGTCCCTTCCTGTTGCGCCCGCGAAAACGCGCCCAGCCCCGCCAGCCAGATCTGATGCGGTGAATTGAGCATACCCTGCGCCGTGTCCTTCGCCGCGTCAGCCTCGGCCGCCTCCAGTTTCGCCTTCGCCTTCTTCAACATCTTGCGCTCTCCTCGTGCGTCCACCGGCGCGAACTGCGCCAGCTCGTCGATGCGACATTCTAGGCCAGCCGCTCTAGAGGAAACACACTAAGAGCAAACGCCACCGCAGGATGGCGCCGCGGCGCGCCGCCAAACCATGGCCGGCAGCGGGTTACAATCGCCGTCCGGCGAGCCCGGTCGGCCCCGGCGCCTGCAGGCCTCCGGACGCGCGCCGCTGCCGCGCGTCGACACCCTTACCGCTAGGAGAACCCAGATGGCCTATTTCGTCACCGGCGCAACCGGCTTCATCGGCAGATACCTCGTCGAGAACCTGCTGCGCCGCGGCCGGCCTGTCTACGTGCTGGTGCGCAAAGGCTCCGAGAAGAAGCTCTCGGCCATGCGCAAGCGCTGGGGCGCGGACGACCAGCAGGTCATCGGCATCGAGGGCGATCTTGCCAAGCCCGGTCTCGGGGTGGCTGCGGCCGACCTCCGGAAGCTCAAAGGCAAGATCGACCACCTGTTCCACCTTGCCGCGATCTACGACCTCAAGGCCAGCGCCGAGGACCAGCAGATCGCCAACGTCGAAGGCACGAAGAACACGGTGCGCTTTGCCGAGGCAGTGCAGGCGGGATGTTTCCACCACGTGAGCTCGATCGCCGCCGCGGGGCTCTACGACGGCACGTTCCGCGAAGACATGTTCGAGGAGGCCGAAGACCTCGACCACCCGTACTTCAAGACCAAGCACGACTCCGAGGGCGTCGTGCGCCGCAGTTGCAAGCGGCCGTTCCGCGTCTATCGTCCGGGGTTCGTCGTCGGCCACTCGAAAACCGGGGAGATCGACAAGATCGACGGCCCGTACTACTTCTTCAAGACGCTGCAGAAGCTGCGCGACCTGCTGCCGCCCTGGATGCCGATGATCGGCGTCGAGGGCGGCCGCCTCAACATCGTGCCCGTGGATTTCGTCGCCGACGCGCTCGACCACCTCGCGCACAAGAAGGGACTCGACGGCAAGTGCTTCCACTTGACCGATCCCGAGCCGCACCGGATCGGCGAAGTGCTCAACATCTTCGCCCACGCCGGCCATGCCCCGCAGATGACGATGCGGATCAATGCGAAGATGTTCGGCTTCATTCCGGCGCCGATCCTGTATGGCCTCGGCTCGCTCGCACCGGTCAAGCGCGCGATCAAGGTCGTGCTGACCGATCTTGGAATCCCGCGCGACGTGTTCCAGTTCATCAACTGGCCGACGCGCTACGACAACCGCGACGCGGCGAAGGCGCTGAAGGGGTCGGGCATCGAGGTGCCTCCGCTCGAGACCTATGCGGCGAAGCTCTGGGACTACTGGGAGCGCAATCTCGACCCGGACCTGTTCGTCGACCGCTCGTTGTCGGGCCGCGTCAAGGACAAGGTCATCGTCGTCACCGGCTCGTCGTCGGGCATCGGCAAGGCGACTGCGATCAAGATGGCCGGCGCGGGAGCGAAGGTCATCCTCGTCGCGCGCGGCGAGGAGAAACTCCTGGAGACCAAGGCGGAGATCGAGCGCGCGGGAGGCAGGGCCTGGATCTACGCGGCGGATATCGCCGACCTCGCGTCCTGCGACGCGCTGGTGCAGCGCGTCCAGAAGGAACACGGCGGCTGCGACTTCCTCGTCAACAACGCCGGCCGTTCGATCCGGCGCGGCGTGATCAACTCGTTCGACCGTTTCCACGATTTCGAGCGCACGATGCAGCTCAACTACTTCGGCGCCCTCCGCCTGATCATGGGTTTCCTGCCAAAGATGATCGAGCGCCGGCGCGGCCACATCATCAACATTTCGTCGATCGGCGTGCTGTCCAACGCCCCGCGCTTCTCGGCCTATGTGGCGTCGAAGTCGGCACTCGATTCGTTCGCCGCCTGCGCGGCGTCCGAGTTCCTGGACAAGGGCATCCATTTCACCACGATCAACATGCCGCTGGTGCGCACGCCGATGATCGCGCCGACCAAGATCTACGAGAGCGTACCCACGCTGTCGCCGGAAGAGGCCGCCGACCTGGTGGTCGACGCCATCCTGCACCGGCCGGTGCGGATCGCGACGCGCCTCGGCGTCTTCGGCGCCGTGTCGCATGCGATCGCCCCCAAGCTCACGCAGGTGCTGCTCAACTCGGCGTTCAACATGTTCCCGGATTCAAGCGCCGCGGCCGGGAAGAAGGGCGGGGAACCGAAGCCGCTCACGCCGGAGCAGATGGCGTTCGCCCAGATCACGCAGGGGATTCACTGGTAGGACTTGCGCGGACGGCCGCGTGCTGCGCGGCGGCCCGCGTCAACTCCTCAGCGACCAGCGCAAACACCCGGCGGTCGCCGAGGAGCGCGTTGTGGCCGATGCCAGCAAGTTCGATGTTCTCGGCGCCGGCGAGGCGGGAGCTCGTCTGCGGCGCCACCATCGAGTCGTGCCAGGACCACAGCGACACGATGCGGACCCCGGCCGGCGTGCCTTCGGTGCGATTGAGGTCCGCCAGCCAAGCGTTGCCGGGCCGCAGCTGGGCGAGGGAAAGGCCGGGGAAGAGCCATGCGTGGACGCTCCCGTGGTGCGGCGTGCCCAGCGTCATGACCGTCGACACCTTCTGCGCGCCGTGCCGCCGCAGATAAGCCCGCGCCACCAGCCCGCCCATGCTATGCCCGACGATTGCCACTCGCGCCGCGCCGGTCGCCTCCAGGATTGCCGCTATCTTTGCCGCCACCTGGTCGGCGAACTCGTCGATCGAAGCGAGCGGCGGTCCATAGGACAGCGCGTACACGGGGCCCACGTTGCGCGCGGCGAGAGCGCCTCGAAGCCCCACCATCACCCCCGCGTTGCAGAGCAAGCCGTGCAGCAACAGGATGGGGGCCTCGGCGGGAGCGGGCCCTGGCTCGGGCATCAGCTGGCGGTAGAGGGCCATGCGCGGGCCAGCGCGACCGATCGCACGCAGTTCGTCGGCGAAAAGGCGGATCGTCGCCGCAACACCGATGCGCTTGTCCGGCGGACGCGTTGCGCGGAACGCCCAGGCCAAGGCGAACCAGAACAGCGTGAACGCGCAAAGCACCGCCAGGTACAGGAGCGGCAACCCCGCAAGATACCCCCACGGGCTTGCTCCGCCGACAATGGCCGTTGCCGCCCATCCCGCATAGAGGGCGAGGCCTCCCCCTCCGAGAAGCCAGAGTGCGATCGCGGTCGTCATGGCCAATGAAGATACGCGCAGCCAGCGGCACGCACGCACGAACTCGATGGCGCGCCGGACTCCCGGGCCTCGCCGTTGTGCATCCGGAAACGCTCGCGTTTCAGGGGTGGCGAGCCAGCGCGAGACCGCCGACGCCGGCGACGAGCACCACCATCAGCGCGAGGGTCAACGGTCCGAGCGCGGGGATTCGCGGCCACGCGGCAATCTTTGCCATCGCCTGCTGCGCCGTCTGCGGGCACGTTCCATAGGGCCCGAAGCATGTGAGGAGAACCTCTGCTCCGGTGAGCGAGCATTTGTAGAAAACAAAGAACTCGGCGGTGTTCGTGGCGTCCGGCGGCGTCTCGCCGACGTAGGCGTAGGACCCGATCAAAGTGCCGATCGGTTGCAAAAACAAAAACTCCAGCTTGAAGCCGAAGAACGTGCCGCTGAAATTCGCCAGCCCCGCGCCCGCGGGTGCTTCACCTTGCGTCAGGGTCGCACCGGCGGCATTGGTGCCATGCCAGAACTCCCGATTCGCCCCGGCGGTAGCCAGTGTGATGTCGAGGTTCCCGTTGGTGCATCCCGCGCTGGCGTTGAGCGCCACGCCCGGGGCAATAGCGGTTGCGGAGGCGAACGCGAGCGCCGGCCACGCCATGGCGAGCGCGATTGCAAAAATCCGGATTATCCACGCGTGCTGGGCATGTCGGCCCATTTCGCACCTTTGTTCATATCTTCACAGGGACGAATGATGCACCTTAGGGCGACCATGCGGCAAGCCTGGTCGACAGGAAAGCGCCACGAACATTGGGTTTCGAGACCATTATCGTGACGGATTCGAACAATAATCACGATTTGCACCAAATCGTCGCTGCGGCCCGACACTTTTTGATGTTGTCGTCTCGGGACAATGGCCCGCTCCCCCAAGAAATGGAGTGGGTGCACGATTCAACCCATCCTGCGGGATCAGCGCGTCGCTATCGGCAGAGGAACCTCCGCCGCAGCGTGCCACTGCGCTCGCCAGGCCTTCAGCGCCGCGGGCGTTGCCGCGATGTCCGGAACGAGCACCACCCCCGGCAGCGTCTTGCGCACGCGCCGGGTCATTTCGCCGCCTGCCCAAACGGCAACCCCCTGCGGCAACTGACGGCGCAACGACGCCAGGCCCTCACCCGCCTGGCGCACCGGAAACGCGCCGGAGAAGGACAAGGCCACGACGTGCACATCGTGCGCGACCGCGGCGCGCCGGATGTCCTCGATGGGCGTCTGCACGCCGAGCGAAATGCACTGCGCTCCTTCCGGCACGAGCAGTGCCTCGACCATCAGGAGACCCGTTCCGTGCTGCTCGCCCGGGAACGTGGTCAGCAGCACCCTGGGAACGCCGACCTGCCGCGGAAAGGCGTTGATTCCGGTGCGCAGCGCCACCTGCATCTGCTCCGTGTAGAGGTGCTCCTCGAACACCGCGAGCTTCCCCCGCATCCAGGCTTCGCCGACCGCGTTGTTGAGCGACGTCAGCGACTCGAGGACGAACCGTTGCAGCCCCTGCCGCATCACCAGGTTCGCAAACGCATTCTGCAGCGCCGGCGCATCGTGTCGCGCCAGCAGCGCGAGAATTTCGCCCTCCACCGCGGGAGCCGCCTGTTCGCGGCGCGGCGCGATCCGTCCTTCGGCCAGCGCGTCCAGCTCTTCCTGCGTGTGGTGAATGATCTTGCCCGGACGCAGCCCGACGTCCATCAGCCGCTTGATCGCGCGCAGTTTCGCGACCTCCGCGACCGAGTACCGACGCTCGCCGTTGTCGTCGCGCAACGGCTTCGGGAAGCCGTAGCGGCGCTCCCACATCCGCAGCACGTCCTTCGACAGCCCTGCCTCGCGCTCCACCGCGCTGATGTTGAGGGCAAGGCCGCTGTTCTCGGCAGGCAGATTCATCGGTTCAGCCGGCAGGTCCGTTGACGGGGCGACAGGAAGACCCTGTCGTTCGACATTATCGCTTGTCCAGGACAAGCATGGGGGCCATCGTTAATTGACTGCCTGCCGCACCGGTGTGGCGGGCACCCTCACTGCCGCCACCGGCCCGCTCACTCTCCCCGCAGCAGCGCGAGCGCGCGCACCACGAGCAACGCGCCATTGGCGACCAGCAGCGCCGCAATCAGGTGGATCACCCTTCCGCGCGACAACGCGTGGTGCAAGCGGTTGCCCAGGAAATATCCGGCAAGCATTGCCGGCACCAGCAGTCCCGCGAATACGAGTATCTGCGCGTGGGCCAGCAAGCCCGTCGCGACGAACACGGCCGCGCGGATCGACACGCTCACCATCACGACGATCGACGACGTCGCGCGGAGTCGTGACTTGTCGTGAATCCGCGCGGCCAGAAAGATCATGAAGATCGGGCCGCCGGTGCCGAAGAGCACGCTGAAAACGCCACCGGCAAAACCCAGCGGCCACGCCCAGCGCGGATGCAGCGCCTTCCATTCCCGCTGGCCCCCGAGAAGATAGGCGCCGTAAACACCGACGAAGATGCCCAGCAGCAACAGCGCCGGTCCGCGCGGCAGGTTGACGAGCAGCGTCGCGCCGACCGCAATCCCGGCCAGCATCGCCGGCAGGATCCGCAGGAACTCGCCAACATCCGCCTGCCGCCATTGCCGCCTGCCGGCATTGGCCACCGCAGCAACGTCGAGCGCGGTGACCAGCGGCACCACGAAAGTCAGTGGAAAAAAGTGCGCAAGCGCGGGCACCGAGATGAGCGACGAGCCGAATCCCGTCGCCCCGAACACGGTGTACGCGGCAACGATGATGAACGGGACCCCGGCCAGGACGTACCACGGAGCATCCGGAAGCAGTGCAAGCATGGCGCGGCGAAGACAAGTAAAGGACCGAGGGGAGTGCGGACACGGTTTCGCGCCATCGGCGACCCCCTGCCCGAGCCTTCAGCTTTGACCCGCTGCGGCCGGATCGCCTATAATTGCGCCCCTTGGCGAACTAGCTCAGCTGGTTAGAGCAGAGGAATCATAATCCTTTGGTCCGGGGTTCGAGTCCCTGGTTCGCCACCATCTCCGGAAAAGCCCGCCAAAGTGCGGGCTTTTCCGCTTCCGTGGCCCGCGGTGCAGCCGGGCAGCCGGGCAGCCGGGCAGCCGGGCAGCAATTGGACTACCATACGA
>CAYGYQ010000084.1:9911-12934 GCA_964354035.1 uncultured Bordetella sp. | reverse complement strand
GCGGCGATATCGGCGCCGTCGCGCACGCGCACCGTGATGTTCTGCACGTTGCGGGACTTGACGTTCGTTCCGCCCAGCACGCGCTTGCGCGCCGTCGAGATGGGGATCAGGACGACGTCGTCCTGGTCCTGCCCCATCATGCTCTGGCCCTTGCGCTCGAGCAGGCCGATCACCGTGTGGGGAACGCGCCGGACGCGCACCGTCTCGCCCACGGGATCCGCTTCGCCGAAGAGCGCCCGCGCGACGGTCTGGCCGAGCAGCACGACCTTGGCGGCGCTGTCGACCTGGGATTGATCCAGCGGCTGGCCGGCGACGACTTCCCACTGCCGCGCCTCCAGATAATCGGGGGTGATGCCGAAGACCTGGGTCGACCAGTTGCTGTTGCCGAACACGACCTGCCCGTTGCTGCGCAGCGTCGGCGCCGCTGCCTGGATCGCAGGGATTTCGCCGGCGAGCGCATAGGCGTCATCCTCGCTGATCGTGAGTTGCGTGCCCGATCCCATGCGCACGCCGCCCGCGGTGAAATTGCCGGACAGGATGATGATGAGGTTCGAGCCGAGGCTCCTGATCTGATCCTCGACGCGGGCCTGCGCGCCGGCGCCCACGGCAACCATGGCGATCACGGCGGCGACGCCGATGATGATGCCGAGCATGGTCAGCAGCGAGCGCAGTTTGTTGACGCGCAGCGCCGTCAGCGCGACCTTGACTGTCGCGAAGAAGCTCATTGCCGCAGCCGGCGCGCCGCGCTCGGTGCGTTCGAGGGGTGACCTGCGTGACGGCGGTGGTCCGGCGCATTCATGGCGCTGCCACGCTCGCCGGCGGTCGCTGGGCCACCGCCAGCGCCGCCGCGTCCCTGGCCGCGTTCGGCGTGTCGCGCGTGAGTTTGCCATCGCGAAACGTCAGGAGGCGGGAGGCGAACGACGCGATGTCCTGTTCGTGGGTGACGACGATGATCGTGATGCCGCCCCGATTGAGCTCCTGCAACAGCGCCATGACTTCGAGACTGGTCACGGAATCGAGCGCGCCGGTAGGCTCGTCGGCGAGTATCAGCTTGGGGTTGTTGACCAGCGCGCGCGCGATGGCCACGCGCTGCTGCTGCCCGCCGGACAGCTGTGCCGGACTGTGCCGCGCGCGCTCGGCGAGTCCCACCTGCGCGAGCTTCTCGCGCGCCCTGGCATGGCGCAGGGCAGCGGGCATGCCCGCATAGAACAACGGCAGCTCGACGTTTTCCAGTGCGGAAGTGCGGGGCAACAGGTTGAATTGCTGGAAGACGAAGCCGATCTGGCGATTGCGGATGTGCGCGAGGGCGTCGCGCGGAAGATTGGCGACGTCCACGCCCGCGAACCGGTAGCTCCCCGAAGTGGCCGTGTCGAGACATCCGATGAGATTCATGAAGGTCGACTTGCCGGAGCCGGAGGGACCCATCACCGCTATGAATTCGCCCTCGGCCACATCGACCGAGACGCCCGCCAGCGCATGCACTTCGCTCTCTCCCAGCGGGTAGACCTTGACCAGATCGCGGACCGAGATCAGCGGCTCCGGAGCGTGCGCGATTTGCTGGCGGTTTGGCATCGGCAGGGCGGCGGGCGTGGCGGCGGATCTCAGAAAGGCAGTCGTGGCGCACCGCCCGCCGGTCGCGCCGGTGGCGCGCTGCGATCAACGTTGCCGACGATCACCTCGGCGCCGTCCGCGAGGTCGCCGCTGACAACCTCCGTCGCATTGCCGTCGGAAAGGCCGAGACGCAGAGCCACTTCGCGCGGCCTGCCGTCGTCGCCGACGACGTAGATGCGGCCGCTGCCGGGAACGCTGCGCCCGGCTTCTGCGGCGACGATGGCCGCGTACCGCTGCTGCTGCTCCGGATTGAGCATCGAGTTGATCTTCTGCCGGAGATCGGCGCGCAGTCGCTCCGCCCGCGGCCGGCGATCCGCCTCGCGGACTTCGTTCAGTTCCCCCATCTTCGCGCGGAGTTCGCCGAACATCTCGTCGAGCCGGGCCTGCTGCGCGGCGTCGAGTTTGAGTTCGTCGACCAGCTTCGCGCGGCGTGCCGGCGCGTCGCCGCCGCCCGTGCCCGGCGCCGCAGACGCTGCCTCGGTGTCCTTCGTGGCCGCAACTCCTTGCGGACGGTAGCGCAAGGCCGCGTTGGGCACCTTCAGCGCGTTCTCGCGCGCGTCGGAGACGACGCGTGCGTTGGCGGTCATTCCGGGCACCAGCAGCAGGTTCGGATTCTCGGTCGCGACCACGACGGTGTAGGTGACAACGTTCTGAATCGTCTGCGCCGCCTTGCGAATCTGCGCCACTTTGCCCTCGAACGTGCGTCCGGCGAACGCATCGACGGTGAAAGTCACGCGCTGCCCGAGTCTGATCTTGCTGATGTCCGATTCGTCGATGGCGACCTCGACCTGCATGTCGCGCAGATCCTTCGCAATCGTGAACAGCGTGGGCGTATTGAGGCTCGCTGCCACCGTTTGTCCCGCGTCGACCTGGCGCGAGATGACGACGCCGGCCACGGGCGCCACGATCGACGTGCGCGCGAGGTCGACCCGCGCCGAGGCCAGGGCCGCCTCGCGCTGCTTGATGACGGCCGCCGCATTGGCAACCTGCGCCTCGCCGACCGCCACCTGGGCCTCTGCGGCCTGCACGCCCTCGGCGAGCGCGTCGTAGTTGAATTGCGCCTTGTCGCGCTCGGCGTCCGAGATGAACCCCTTCGCGAACAGCGATTGCTTCCGCTGGAGATCGGACTTCGCGTCATTGGCCTGGATCCGCGCGCGCAGCGCCTGCGATTTCAGGACCAGGACATTCCCTCTCTGGTTCGCCAGGGCGCTCGCGGCGGCATCGAGATCGGCCTGTGCCTGCTTCACCTTGAGGTCGTAGGTCTCGGGGTCGATCCGGGCGAGGAGCTGGCCCTGCTTCACGGGGCTGTTGAAGTCGACGAAGAGCTCCTTGATCTGGCCGGAAATCTGGGACCCGACAGCCACCGTGGTCACCGCCGACAGCGTGCCCGAGGCCGAGACGACGGCGGTGAG
>CAYGYQ010000084.1:7523-9811 GCA_964354035.1 uncultured Bordetella sp. | reverse complement strand
GCCGGCGCTTGCCGGATCAACCGTTCTTGCCGAGTTCGGCCTGCTGTTCCGCCAGTTCCTTGCGCAGCGCGCGCAGTCGGGCCTCGACGACGGAGGTCTGGTAGAAGTCGCCGTCGCCCGCTTTCGATGCCAGTTCGAACTGGCGCACGGCGCCCCGGAAATCGCCCTGCCAGGCATAGAACTCGCCCTGGTGCCGGTGCTCCTGCTGCTTCTGCCCGAGTTCGGCGTAGGTGCGCGCGGCGATCCGGTGCAGGGGGCCATTGCCCGCGAATCGTGCGAGCTCGGTGTCAAGGAAGGCCGCGGCTTCACGCGCGCGTCCGGCCCTGGCCAGCGCCTGCGGGTAATCGTAGATCAGCTGCAGCTTGTTCGGATAGCGCACGAGCGCCGACTTGAAGCGCGCGATGGCGAGATCGAGCTGACCCGATTCCATCAGCACGTGTCCGGCCATCGCCTCGATCATCGGATGCGGCGGCGCGATCTTCTCCAGGGCCGCCAGTTCCGCGATCGCCTGCGGAAACTCCTCGCTGCGCAGCAGCGACGCGACCAGGCCGTAGCGGGCCGCGACTTCGTCGTTGAATTTGCGCTCGGCCAGCGCGTCGCGGAAGTACGCGACGGCTTCCCGGCCCGTCCCGGCATAGCTGCGCAGCAACGCGCGCACCAGATGGAAATCCAGCGAATCGGCCACCTGCCGGTAGGCCCTGCCGTAGGCCCGGGACTGCGCCTCGGCGACGCGCTCGTAGGTGATCGGGTGGGAGCGCAGATACGAGGGCGCGCTGCCGTCGGCGAAGCGATTCGATTTCTGCAGCCGGTCCATGAGGGTCGCCATCGCGTTGACATCGAAACCGCCGGCGTCGAGGCGCTGGAACCCGATGCGATCGGCTTCGTATTCGTGTTCCCGGGTGAAGTTGATCTGCGTCTGGATCGCGAGCGCCTGCGCCGAAGCGATCGCAGCGGACGTCGCCTGGGCCGACGAAGACGAATTGGAGCGCGAGGCGGCGATCGCCACCGCGAGTGCCGCCAGCATGTACATGAAACCCCGCTGCTGGCCGGTGACGGACCGCGCCATGTGCCGCTGCGTCACGTGCGTGATTTCGTGCGCGAGCACCGACGCGAGTTCGGATTCGCTCTGGGTGAGCAGGATGAGGCCGATGTTGACGCCGACATAACCGCCGGGCAACGCGAACGCGTTGACGGACGGATCGGCCATGGCGAAGAACTCGAAGTCCTGCCGGCTCTCCGGCACCGCCGCGACAAGGCGGTGTCCGAGCTCGTTCAGGTAGTCGTTGACTTCGGGATCCTCGAGATACCCGCCGGAAGCGCGGATCTGCCGGACGATCGATTCGCCGATCCTGCGTTCCTGCCCCGTGGTCAGCGCCGCCTGCGACTCCTCGCCGAGGTCGGGCAGCGCCTGCGCGTGCGCCGCGCCAACGGCGAACGTCGCCGGCGCGATAGGCTGCGCGGCGAGCGTGAGCGACACCAGCATGGCGACGGCTGCCCTGCGCAGGCGGTGGCGCGGTCGCGAAAAATCGGGTTTCGTCAAGGGCCTCATGCGCCGCAATAAGTGTCGGAGTGCAATGCTAAGATGCGTGGCGTCGACCGAAGTTCAAGCGGGGGAGGCCGTCGTGGCGGGCAAGGGGGGCAAGGCGGCAGGATCCGCGGGGAAATCGGCGAAGGCCGGGGTGAGGCCCTCGGCCAGCCCGCGCGCGCCGGAAAGACGTCATTTTACGCATTTCGATGCGGCCGGTCAGGCGCACATGGTGGATGTGGCCGCAAAAGATGTAACCAGGCGTGTCGCGCGGGCCGGCGGGAGGATTGTCATGCAACCCGCGACCTTCGCCCTGATTCGCTCCGGGTCGGCCAGGAAAGGTGACGTTCTCGGCGTTGCGCGAATCGCGGCGATCCAGGCGGCCAAGCGGACAGCGGAGCTCATTCCGCTCTGCCACCCGCTGGCGCTGACGAAGGTCACGGTGGCATTCGACCAGGATGTCGCCGCGAGCGCCATTGCCATCGAGGTCACGGCTGAAACGCTCGGCCAGACCGGGGTCGAGATGGAAGCGCTGACTGCAGCGGCGGTCGGCTTGCTGACCGTCTACGACATGTGCAAAGCCGTCGATCGCGGCATGCGTATCGAGGGCGTGCGTCTGCTCGAGAAGTCGGGCGGCAAGTCGGGCCATTTCAAGGCTGCATGATGAACGGCCCCCACGCTCCCCGCGTTCGCTGCTCGGCAAGTCGCAGGCGCGGCCTTGGCCGCGCTCCCCCGCTGGCCATGCGTCTGCGCCCCATCGAGC
>CAYGYQ010000084.1:0-7423 GCA_964354035.1 uncultured Bordetella sp. | reverse complement strand
AGGCGCGGCCTTGGCCGCGCTCCCCCGCTGGCCATGCGTCTGCGCCCCATCGAGCGCGGGCAAGCCCGCGCCCACGAAGCTGCGCCACGTTCGTAGGCGCGGCCTTGGCCGCGCTGCCAGCCCCGGCGCAACGCGTCAGCGGTGCACGGTCACGGGCGCGTGCCGGCGCGACGATTCCAGCAGCGCGGCGATCAGATAGTGGACGCGCAGCGCAGCGCGACCGCTGTTGACGGGGGCGCGTCCGGCATCGAGTGCGTCGAGGAACTCGACCAGAACGCCCCGGTGCGCGTCATGCGTGAAAGCCATCGGGTCGGCGCCGCCGCCGCCGGAGGCTTCCTCGCCAATCGACTCGCGCCGGCCGTCGTGATGAAAGAGCTCGAGCTTGCCGGGCGTCAGTACGGCGGTGGCCTTCGTTCCCGCGAGATCGATCCGCTCGGGAAAGCCGGGATAGGCCGCCGTCGTCGCGTCGAGCGCGCCCAGCGCGCCGCCGTCGAAGCGCAACGCCGCGGCGACGCAATCCTCTGTCTCCATGACGTGCAACGCGGACGTCCCTGCGAACGCCGTGACTTCGGCGAGCGGGGGCGTCAGCGACAGAAACAGGTCCAGCGTATGGATCGCCTGCGTCAGCAGCACGCCGCCGCCATCCCGTGCGAGGGTGCCTCGTCCCGGCTCGTCGTAGTACGTCTGCGGGCGCCACCAGCGGACCGACACGGCCGCGTTCGCGAGCGGGCCGAGCTCGCCCGCCGCGAGCCGGGCCGCCAGCGCCAGCGACGCCGGGCGGAAACGGTGCTGCAAGACGACGGCAAGGTTCACGCCCGCCTGGGCGCAGACGGCGACCACTGCCTCGGCCCGCTCGAGCGAGCCCTCCAGGGGCTTTTCGACGAGCACATGCTTGCCCGCCGCCGCGAGTTCGCGCACGATTGACAGGTGCGTGTTGGGGGGCGTCAGCACCAGCACGACGTCGATCGTCGGGTCGCCGGCGATCGCCGCGAAGTCGCCGGTCACCGGAAACGGAAAACGGGCGGCGAAGCTGCGGCGCCTTGCCTCGGTCGGGCTGTACGCCCACGCGACCTCGACGCGTCCGGCGAGATCGAGGAGGCTCTGCGCATGGGGTGTCACGGCCATGCCGAGACCCACGATGGCCAGTCGACGCTGTTTGCTCACGATGGCAAATTCCAATAGCGGAAACCATCAGCATGACCGAGCCCGGCGCGCGTTGCAATGGTCATGGGTCCGGTGGCGGAGGCGCTTGACCGAAGGCCGAACACGGCAGTAGAGTCCACCTCGATGGCACCGGCGCTGCGCGAGCGGCCGCGTGACTCGCCGTGACCTACCTGCTGGGACTCCCGATGTGGTTGCCACAAGCTCTCCGGTTACCGGAGACCCCATGAACCGACTTGGGCTCGGTGGCCTCGCCGCATTGCCAGGGCCCATTGCCCGACCCGACTACGACCTCGGGGCCGTCGGGATCGGCATCGTCCATCTCGGACTCGGGGCGTTCCACCGCGCGCATCAGGCCGTCTACACCGACGCGATCCTGCATCGGCACCCGCGCTGGGGGATCTGCGGCGTGAGCCTCAAGACGCCGCGGGTCGTGGCCGCGCTGGCGCCCCAGGACGGGCTGTACTCGGTGCTCGAAAAGGGCACCGAAGGCACGGCGGCGCGCGTGATCGGATCCGTGCGCGAGATGCTGTTCCTCGGCACGCAACGCGAGCGCGTGATCGCGCGCATCGCGGATCCTGCCGTTCACGTCGTCTCGCTGACCGTCACCGAAAAGGGCTACTGCCACGATCCCGCCACGGGCCGGCTCAACGTTCTGCATCCCGACATCGCGCACGACCTCGCGCACCCCGAGGCGCCGGTGAGTGCGATCGGCGTGCTGGTGGCAGGACTGGCCGCGCGGCGCGAGGCTTCGGGCCGCCCGCTCAACGTGGTCTGTTGCGACAATCTTCCGCACAACGGTCGCACCGTCGAAGGCATCGTCACGGCGTACGTGCAGATGTCGGACCCCGCGCTGGCCGAGTGGATCGGCGCGCAGGTCGCGTTCCCGTGCACGATGGTCGACCGGATCGTGCCGGCGACGACGGAGGCCGACATCGCCGAGGCCGCGCGGCTGCTCGGCGTCGTCGATGCCGCGCCCGTGGTCGCGGAACCCTACAACAGCTGGGTGATCGAGAACCGCTTCGCCACCGGGCGCCCGCCCTGGGAGGACGCCGGCGCCCAGGTCGTCGCCGACGTCGCGCCGTTCGAGACGATGAAGCTGCGCCTCCTGAACGGCAGCCATTCCACGCTTGCCTACCTCGGCTTTCTTTCCGGGCACGAGTTCATCTGGCAGGCGTCGGCCGACCTGCTGCTCGCGACGCTGGTCGAGCGGCTGATGGTGGAGGAGGTCATGCCGACGCTGGTGGCGCCGCCCGGCGTCGATCTGCCTGCCTACGGCGCGCAGCTCATGCGGCGCTTTCGCAATCCGGCATTGCCGCATCGGACGCAGCAGATCGCGATGGACGGCTCGCAAAAATTGCCACAGCGGCTCCTTGGCACCGTGCGCGAACGGCTTGCCGGCGGCGGTTCGATCGCGAACCTCGCGCTGGCGATCGCCGGCTGGATTCGCTACGCGAGCGGCGTTGACGAGCATGGCAAGCCGATCGCAGTGGCGGATCCGCTGGCGGGAAAGTTTGCGGCGATCGCTGCCGCTGCCCACGGCAACGCCGCGCAGATCGCCGACGGCTTTCTCGATCTTGCCGAGGTGTTCGGCGCCGATCTCTCCGGCAATGCCGTGTTCCGGCGGGCGGTGAGCCGCGATGTCGGAATTCTGTTCCGCGATGGCGTCCGCAGGACGCTGGCAGTGCACATTGCGCAACCCGGTTCGTAGGACGAGACCATGACCGCACCACCGCTGACCCTGCATCCGGATCGGCTCTTCCCCGCCGATCCGGCCGCGCGCGAGCTGGCGCGCGCCCTCTACGCGACGGTCGCGGCACTGCCGATCCTGAGCCCGCACGGCCACACCGATCCGCAGTGGTATGCCGACAACGCACCGTTCCCCGACGCGTCGGCGTTGTTCATCACCCCGGACCACTACGTCTTCCGGATGCTCTACAGCCAGGGCATCGCCCTCGAGGACCTCGGCATCCCGCGCCGCGACGGCGCGCCGGTGGAGCGTGACGCGCGCAAGATCTGGCGCACTTTTGCCGCGCACTATCATCTGTTTCGCGGCACGCCGACGCGACTCTGGCTCGATCACGCGTTCGCGACCGTGTTCGGCTGCACCGAACGGTTGACCGCCGAGTCGGCCGATCGCAATTTCGACCGGATCAACGCTTGCCTCGCACGACCCGAGTTCCGCCCGCGCGCACTGTTCGAGCGCTTCAACATCGAGGTGCTCGCGACGACCGAATCGCCGCTCGATGCGCTCGACCATCACCGCCGGCTGCGTGCGTCCGGCTGGAACGGGCGCGTGATCACGGCCTACCGGCCGGATCCGGTCGTCGATCCCGAGTTCGAGGGCTTCCGCGACCATGTGCTGCAGCTCGGCGCGCTGACGCGGGAGGACACCGCGACCTGGCAGGGTTACCTCGCGGCGCACCGCGACCGGCGCGCCTACTTCAAGGCGATGGGCGCGACGTCCACCGACCACGGTCATCCGACGGCGCGCACCTGCGATCTCGCCGAGACCGCCTGCCAGCGCCTGCTCGATCGCGCGCTGGCCGGAACGGCGTCGCCGGACGAGGCCGAGCAGTTCCGTGGCCAGATGCTGACCGAAATGGCGCGGATGAGCCTCGCCGATGGCCTGGTGCTGCAGATCCACCCGGGTTCGCTGCGCAGCCACAATCCGCGCGTCTGGCGCGACTTCGGCCGCGACCAGGGTGCGGACATGCCGACGCCCACCGACTACGTGCGCGCGTTGAAGCCGCTGCTCGACCGCTACGGCAACGAGCGCGACCTCACCGTGATCCTGTTCACGCTGGACGAAACGTCCTATGCGCGCGAGCTCGCGCCGCTTGCCGGCCACTATCCCATCCTGAAGCTCGGTCCGCCGTGGTGGTTTCACGACAGCCCCGAAGGAATGCTGCGCTTCCGCGAGCAGGTGACGGAGACGGCGGGCTTCTACAACACGGTCGGCTTCAATGACGACACGCGCGCGTTCATGTCGATCCCGGCGCGGCACGACGTCGCGCGGCGGGTCGATTGCCGCTTCCTCGCGACCCTCGTCAGCGAGCACCGGATCGGCGAGGACGAGGCATTCGCGCTCGCCCCGGAACTGGCCTACGGGCTGGCGAAGCGCGCGTACCGGCTCTGAGCGGCACCGCCTAAGCGTCGCCCGAAGGGCACTGAGCGCCTCTTTTGGGGGGGCAGCGAACGAAGCGCGCGGCCAAGGCCGCGCCTACGGTTTTCTGTCGAACGCTGCGTCGTAGGCGCGGGCTTGCCCGCGCTCAGGCGACTTGGGGGCCGTTCATCCTAGGCCGGCCGGTGGGTCGCCGCGGCAGGCAGAGGCTCGCCGCTGCGGTCGGCGCTGTTGGGCCGATCGCCCGCAATCGTGCCATCCACCAGCTCGACGATCCGGTCGCAGCGGCGGGCCAGACGCGGGTCGTGGGTGACGATCAGGAACGCCACACCGCGCTCCGCATTGAAGCGGCGCATCAGCGCAAATATCTCGTCCGCCGAGTGCGTGTCGAGGTTGCCCGTCGGCTCGTCGGCGAGCACGAGTGGCGGCGCGAGCGACAGGGCCCGCGCGATGGCTACGCGTTGCTGCTGCCCCCCCGAGAGCTTGCGCGGCGGATAGTCGAGGCGATCCCCGAGGCCGACCGCGCGCAGCACGTCGCGGGCGGCCTCGCGCCGCGGCGCGGTCACGGGGCCATGCGCGATGAGCCCGGGGATTAGCACGTTCTCGGTGGCGGAGAACGCCGGCAGCAGGTGATGGAACTGGAACACGAAGCCGATGGTCGTCGCGCGGAGCTGCGTGAGTTCGGCCTCCGGAAGCGCCGTCGCCTCCCGCCCGTTCAGCCGGTACGACCCGGAGGTGGGCGGCTCCAGGAGCCCGATGAGGTTCAGCAGGGTCGACTTGCCCGAGCCCGACGGCCCGATCAGCGCCGTGAACTCGCCGGCATGCAGCGTGAAGTCGATCCCGTGCAGCACTTCGACCGCGACGTCCGTGCCGGCACCGTAGGTCTTGTGCACGTCTGCCAGTTCGATGAGCGGGGCCGCCATCGTCACATCCTGATCGCCTGCGCGGGGTCGAGCGCCGCGGCGCGTCGCGCCGGCGCTGTCGCCGCCAGCAGGCCGCCGGCCAGAGCGCCGGCCACGGCGCCGAGGAAGAGCCAAGGCGAGAGCGTCAGCACGAACAGCGGCGAGCCGTCGGCGTTGCGCGCGATCCTGAGGAACACGACGACCATCGCGACGGCGAGCGCACAGCCGATCGCGGAGCCTGCGAGGGCGACGAGCGCGCCCTGCAGCAGGAACACGCGCTGCACCTGGCCGCGGCTTGCTCCCATCGCCCGCAGGATCCCGATCTCGCGCCGCTTCTGCACGACCCAGACGACGAGGACGCTGGCAATGCCGAGCGCGACGATGACGATCACAAAGCCGCGGATGGTCCGCGTCGTGATGTTCTGTGCGTTGATGGCGGCCAGCAGCTGCTCGTTGGTCCGCATCCACGATTCGACGGTGAGGCCGGTCTGCGCGGCGAGCCGCTGCGCGATGTCTTCGGCTTCGAACAGATCGTCGATCTTGAGGTCGAGCTGCGTCGCGCCGCCGGCGAGCCCGAGCAGCGTCTGCGCGGCGCGCAGCGTGACGAAGACGGTGCGCCGGTTGAGGTCGCGCACGCCGAGATCGACGATGCCCGTCACCGTGAATGTGTCGGACACCGGCGCATCGGTCTCGGCGGTGACGATCCGGAAGCGGTCGCCGAGGGAGAGCCCGAGATCCTTCGCGAGGTCCTTGCCGATCACCGCTTCTCCCGCCTGGACGCGGTATTCGCCGGCGACGATCTTCTCGTCGACCGCCACGATCCGGTTGTAGCGGTCGGGCTCGACCCCGAAAAGGGCGATCGACTTGGTCGCGTCGGCGCGCACGGCGAAGCCGGGCCCCGAGACCATCGGCGACACGGCCTTGATCCGTGGCACCTTCTGCAGCGCCAGGTCCAGCGCCTGCCACTGGTCGATCGAGCGCAAGCGCTGCGCGCGGGCCTCGACCCGCGGGAGCATGGCTTCCCCCGGGCTCGGCTCGCGTTGCGGGCGTGCCACTTCCTCGGCCGGCCGGATCACGATGTCCGCCTGCGTGCCGAGCACGCGTTTGAGCGTGTTGGCCTGCAACCCGTTGACCAGTGCGGTGATGAAGATGACGACCGCGACGCCGGCGGCGGCGCCGCCGATGATGAGCGCGGTCTGGAAGCGGCCCTCGCGCAGGAACCGCAGGGCGACGACCCATTCGAAATTCATCGCAGGGCGTTCCGACGATCGCGGTTCACCGCTGGTGCACGCGCGCGCCCGGCGCGATGTCCGGCGTCGTGATGATCTGCGCGCCGGCCGCAAGCCCCGAGAGCACTTCCGCCTGCTCGGCCGTGCGGGCGCCGAGCTGCACCGGCTGGCGCGCGGCGCGGCCGTCGCGCATGACGAGCACCCAGGGCTGACGCGACTGCAACTCGCGCACCGCGGCGGCCGGGATGACGAGCCCGTCGGCCCTGGCCGCGACCTCGATGTCGATCGACACCGTCATGTCGGAACGCAGGAACGGCGGCGGCGCGGGAACGGCGAACTTGGCCTCCACGGTGCCGCGCTGCACGTCGATCCCGGGCGACAGGTAGGACAGCTCCGCTCCGAACGGCTGGTTCGGATAGGCGTCCGCCGACACGCGCGCGCGCTGGCCCACGCGCAGCACGGCGAGATTCTTCTCGTCGATCAGCGCGGTGAGGCGAACGTCGCCGTCGAGCGCGAGCGCGAGCAGCCGCTTGCCGGGTTGCACGATGTCGCCGGGCTCGACGCTGCGATCGAGGACGACGCCTGCCGCCGGCGCGCGCAGCATGGTCTGCGCGAGCTTGGCCGCCGCCGTCTCCCTGGCTGCTCGGGCCTGTGCCAGCTGGTCGTCGAGGAGGCGGCGATCGACCCCGGCCGGCGCGCTGGCGGCGGAGACGGCGCGCGCGGTCTCGTACTGGCTCTTCGCGACGGCCGCCGCGCGGCGCACTTCGTCCAGACGCGACTCGCCGATGAAGCCCTGCTTGAAGAGCTGCTCCTGCCGCGCGGCGTCGCGCTCGATGTTCCGGTAGTTCGCCTCGGCCTGCACCAGCTGCTCCCGCGCCGAAACCGTCGCCACGTCGCGCCACTGCGCGATACGCGTGGCGGCCGCCTGCTCGGTGGCCACGGCCTGGGCGAGCGCCGCAGCAAGCTCGGCACGTTCGAGTTCGACCAGCAACTGGCCGGCCTTGACG
>CAYGYQ010000083.1:0-13210 GCA_964354035.1 uncultured Bordetella sp. | reverse complement strand
CCGTCCAGCGAGAACAGCGTCTCGATCAGCAGCGAGCCGGCGAAGAACGCGCTGACGAACGCCGCCGGGAAGCCGGTGACGATCGGAATCAGCGCATTCCGGAACACGTGCTTGTACAGGATCCTGTGCTCGGGCAGCCCCTTCGCCCGCGCGACCAGCACGTACTGCTTGCGGATCTCCTCGACGAACGTGTTCTTGGTCAGCATCGTGACGATGGCAAAGCTGCCGATGGCGTAGCAGGTGAGCGGTAGCACCATGTGCCACAGGTAGTCGGTGATGCGCGCCGGCCAGCCGAGGCTCTCCCAGTTGTCCGACGTGAGGCCGCGCAGCGGGAACCAGTCGAGGAACGAGCCGCCGGCGAACAGCACGATCAGCAGCACGCCGAGCACGAAGCCCGGTATCGCGAAGCCGACGAGCACCAGCAGCGTGGTCAGCGTGTCGAAGCGCGTGCCCTCGCGCACCGCTTTGGCGACGCCGAGCGGAATCGAGATGAGGTAGGAGAGCAGGAACGTCCACAGCCCGAGGCTGATCGACACCGGCAGCTTCTCCTTGATCAGCGTCCAGACATCCTTGTTGCGGAAGAAGCTCTTGCCGAGGTCGAACTGCGCGAAGCTCTTCAGCATCGACAGGTAGCGCTCGAACGGCGGCTTGTCGAAGCCGTACAGCGCCTTCAGCTCGGCCACCTGCGCGGCGTCGATGTCCCGGCGCGCCTGGTAGGTGCCCGAGTCCCCGCCGGCGCCGGCGCGCGCCTCCGCCAGCAGCGTCTCGACCGGACCGCCCGGCACGAACTGGATGATCACGAAGGTCACCGTCAGCACGCCGAGGATCGTCGGGATCATCAGCAGCAGCCGCTTGAGGATGTAGGACAGCATGGAGGCGCTTCCGGTTACTTGCTGGCGGCGGCACTCTTGTCGGCGCCCTTGTCGGCGCCCTTCGCCCACCACGCCGTGACCGCCCACTGCAGCCAGTCGGTTGGCG
This sequence comes from uncultured Bordetella sp., assembly GCA_964354035.1. Classification (GTDB taxonomy): domain Bacteria; phylum Pseudomonadota; class Gammaproteobacteria; order Burkholderiales; family Casimicrobiaceae; genus CAIWHR01. Next base: position 12,232 of record CAYGYQ010000083.1, on the reverse strand, counting down.
TGGCGATCGAATAGTACTTGGGCACGACTTTCGGGATGCCGAACCTGTCCCAGCGCGACACGCGATTGTTGGCGCCGTACAGGTCGGGGACCTGCCAGTATTCGAAGATGATCACGCGGTCGAGCGCCCGCGCGGCGTCGCGCAGCTCGTCCATCGTCTTCGCCTGCTCCATCTTCGCGATCAGGTGGTCGACCACGCGGCTCTTGACGCCGCGATAGTTGTCCGCGCCCTGCGTGTCGGCGTTCTCGCTGCCGTATTGCGACTTGAAGTCGGCCGGCTCCGGCAGCGTGAAGTCCCCGATCTTGATCATCACCATGTCGAAGTCGAACGTCTCCATCCGCTTGCGGAAGAGCGCGAAGTCGACGAGCCGCGACTTGAGGCGAATGCCGATCTTGGCGAGATTGCGCTCGAACACCGCTTCGGCCCGGCCGGGCGCGTCGCCGGTCTCCAGGAACTCGAACTCGAGCGGCTCGCCCTTGTCGTTGCGCGCGATGCCGTCGGCGCCCACCTTCCAGCCGGCCGCCTCGAGCAATGCGCGCGCCTGCTTCAGATTTTCGCGCAGTGCGTTCGGGGACGTATCGGAGCGCGGCGGCACCCAGGCGGGACCGAACACCTCGGGCGGCAGCTCGGCGCGAAAGGGCTCCAGCAGCGCGAGCTCGCCCGGGCTCGGCAGCCCCGTCGCGGCGAAGTCGGAATTCGCGAACACACTCGCGGTCCGCTGGTACTGCTTGTAGACGTTGATCGCCTCGAAGTCGAATGCGAGGTTGATCGCCTGGCGCACGCGCCGGTCCTGGAACACCGGCCGGCGCAGGTTCAGCACGTACGACTGGAAGCCCATCCCGAAGCCGGTCGGGAACGCCTCCTTGATGATGCGCCCGTCGCTCCACTTGGGGCCCTGGTGCTGGCGCGCCCAGCGCCGCGCCGAGTACTCCATCAGGAAGTCGAACTCGCCGGCCTTGAAGGCCTCCATCGCGATCGCGTTGTCCTGGTAGTAGCGATAGATGATCTTGTCGAAGTTGTACTGGCCCTTCGCCACGCCCAGGTCGCGCGCCCAGTAGTCGGGATTGCGCGCGAACTCGATGCGGCGTGGCGCGTCGATCGCGGCAATCGTGTAGGGGCCGGTGGTGATCGGGTACTCGTTGACGATCTCGTCGATCTTCTTCGTCGTGCCGTCCGGGTTGCGCCCCCACTTGCGCGAGAACACCGGCAACCCGGCCACATTGAGGATCGTGTCGTCGACACGATCCTTGAGGTCGAAGCGGATCGTGCGCTCGTCCAGCACGACCGCGCGCTCGATGCCGCCCAGCTTGACGCGCACGCCGGGCGCAACGCCCTTGCCCGTCAGCGTTTCGAACACGTGCTTCATGTCCTCGGCGGTGACCGGATCGCCGTTGTAGAACCTCGCCTTGGGATGGATGCGGAAGGTTACCGACGATTTGTCGGGCGCCACCAGCATTTCTTCCGCGACCATCCCGTAGAGCGTGCCCGGCTCGTCGCCGGAGCGTATGGCCAGCGGCTCGAACATCAGCGTCGACAGGCCCGCCGGCGATTGTCCCTTGATCGTGAACGGGTTGAACTTGTCGAAGCTCGACCGGCGGTCGGGGTTCTGCAGCTGCAGCGTTCCGCCTTTCGGCGCGTCCGGGTTCACGTAGTCGAAGTTGCGGAAGCCGCGCGGATACTTGGGCTCGCCGTACGCGGCATAGGCATGCGACCACTTGCCGCCCTCGCCGGTGGCGGCACTGCTCGCGGCCTGCGCGTTGCCGCCGAGGGCGGCTGCCAGAAGCACCGCGAAGGCGAGCATTCCAGCGCCGGATCGGTGGTGTGCGCGGAGGCCACTCGCGCCCTCGTCGCCATTGTCAAGAAGCAGTTGCACCTCGATGCCTCGCTCCACGCGCTGGTAAAGATCGTATTTCGATGACATGTTCGGAAAAATGCATCGACAACAGGCTCTTACCGAAACGCGAACACCCGTTGCCCGAAGTCACCCGTCCTCGGTTAACAGAATACGGTGGTCGCATCAACGTACTACACAAAATCTTCGTGGGCGAGCACCACGGCTGCGTACCCTATGACACGGCCCCGGCAATCAACCCCGCCATGTACCGGAACAAGCGCGATCATCCCTGCTCCCGACCGGGATTGCAATGGTCGAACGTGACAGGTAGTGCCGTAGTTACTGTTGATCAAGCTAGCGCCGCACGGCCTATCGTTGCCTTATCCAGCCTCGCAGGAAATTGCGACGGGCAAGCGGGCAACCATAGGGGTAAAATTGGGAAAAAGGGATATTGCATGCCGACCATCAGTTCATTTTTTGGGATGTTGATCCAGATGTTCTGGAACGATCACGCGCCACCGCATTTTCACTGCGTATATGGCGAGTACGAGGCCGTCATCGGCATTCGTGACTTGCAGGTTATCGAAGGGGAATTGCCTCGGCGTGCATTGAATCTCGTGCTCGATTGGGCCGAGTTGCATCAAGCAGAGCTTCTGGAGGACTGGGAACTGTGTCGTGCCAAGCAGCAACCTAAGCCGATTGCACCCTTGGAGTAAAGTCATGTCCGCAAACTGGCGAGTTAGCGAAGTTCAAATCGTAGATGATCGCGCGGTACACGTCCGCTTCAAAGACGGTCTCGAAGGCACCGTCCGCTTCCTGCCCGGATTTTTCCGAGGAGTGTTTGCGCACCTCGCGGACCCCGCACAATTCGGGCGCGTTACCGTCGTAAATGGAGCCATCACGTGGCCGGGTGAACTCGACCTCGCACCGGACGCGATGCACCGCGAGATTAAGGAGCGCGGCGAATGGCTTGTTGATGCCTGATTATTGCGACGTCCCGGGCCAGAGGTCTCCTCCCCCGGGGAATCACGATTCCGCTGCGTTTGCATAAGGTTCGTGGGCACGCACCGCGAATACGACAGGATCGATGCCGGAACCATTTAGGGTGACAGCGATGACACTGCGTCCGATCCGAACCAAGCGCGGGCATCAGGCTGCGCTCAGGGAAATCGAAGTGCTCTGGGAGGCGCCCCGCGGCTCACCCAAGGCAGACCGGCTGGAAGTGCTCATGCTTCTGGTGGAGGCGTACGAGCGCGAGCACTACCCGATCGAGGCACCCGATCCGATCGACTTTCTGCAACACGTCATGGAGGCGCGCGGAATGACTCGCAAAGACCTGGAACCCTACATCGGCGCGCGCGCCAGGGTCGCGGAGGTGCTGAATCGCGTTCGCCCGCTTACGCTGGAGATGATACGCAGGCTCGCATCGGGGCTGAATCTGCCGGCCGATGTACTGATCCGTGGGTATGAGTTGAAGCGCGCAGCTTGAAATCAGGACGAGCCCGCGCGGCCAAAGAGTCGAGTCGAGGCACCCGAAGTCACCACGCTGCCGGCCCTGCCGGGCGCAACAAAAAAAACCGCCCGGAGCATTCCGGGCGGTCGATAGAGCACTGCTTGAATCGAATGATCAGAAGCTGTAGGTAATCCCGAGCAGCCACGATCTGCCAGCCACGCCGGCCCAATGCAGCGACGGGTTGTACGGAGCGCCCCGGCCGCTGTTGCGGTTGTCCCCAGTGCCGGCATAGGTACCAATGTCGAGGGGCGCCTGCTGATCGAACAGGTTCGTCACCGCGAATCTCAGCTGCGTCTGCTTGTTGAGATCGTACTGGACGTTCAGGTTCCAGTACCAGAAGCTTTTCACTTTGCAGAGTTCCTCAGGGGGCACAGCGCCACCCGTCCAACGGCTTGGGTTGCCATAGGCGGCCATGTCCGCGCACGTAGTGATTCCCGACGACGGATCGGTCATGGAAAAGCCGCTGACATAGTTCCCCATCAGCGTGGTCGTGAACGGACCCGTCAGCCACTGCCCGGTCAGCTGGACGCGGTCCTCCGGATTGCCGGTATTGCCCGAGACAACCGCTGGCCCGTGCGTTCCGGCAAGCTTGTACGTGGTGCCTTCGAACGTGAGATCGTAGCCGAAGAGGTGGCTCCACTGGACACCGAGCTTCAGTCGATTGGTCTCGTCGAGCTTGAACGTGTAGCTCGATTGCAGATCGAGGCCCGTCACCTTCGTGGACTGCGCGTTCACGTAGCCTTCGGGGATGAACGCGATGATCCCTGCCGGCGAAAGCCCGATGCTGCCGTCGCCGAAGTCGCGCTGCTCGCGCGGCCCGCGGACGGGATTGGCAAATGGATCGAAGGTCGACAGCGACGAGGCAGTGATGATCTGGCTATCCAGCTTGATCGAGTAGTAGTCGAAGGTCGTCGACCAGTTCTGGATCGGTTCCAGCACCAGGCCCACGGTCCAGTTGGTCGACTTCTCGGGATCCAGGTCCTTCGTCGTGCTCTGCAGGTACGTCGGGCTGAAGTTGCAGAAGAAAGGTATATTCTGCGGCGAGGTTGTGTCCGGCCTGCCATTCGGCAAGCTGACCGGGCAGTTCAGCGGATCACGCCCTCCCGCCGCAGAGAAAGCCAGACCCGCGTCGCCGCTCTCCAGGAGGTTGGGCGCCCGGAACCCCTTGCCCCAGGTGCCGCGGACCGAGACTTCTTTCATCGCCGCCCACTTCGCGCTGAACTTAGGCGTCCATTGACCGCCGTAGGAGTCGTAGTAGTCGTAGCGGATGGCGGCGCCCAATTCCAGCGTCTTGGTGACCGGCGCATTGATTTCCGCGAAGAACGCGCTGTTCTTCTCCGTGCCGACCGCATAGAAGCAGTTGACGCCCGCGACGCTTCCGACCTTGCAATCCGCGTAATTGTCGGCGTCGAGTTTTTGATAGTAGTAGCTCGCGCCCAGCGCGAGACCGAGCGGCCCGCCGTCGAGCTTCATCAGGTCCCGCGTCCCGCGAAGCTCGACGAAATCATATTCGTTGGTGGGCTTCTTCGTTAGCGTCGGCGCGATCTCCGCCATCCGCTCGGCAGAATTGCCGCCCGTCAGCTTGAGGGGGTTGACGGGGTCATTCAGCGCGGCCAGGAGCTTGGTGTAGTTGACGTAACCTGTAAGGGACTGCTTCAACGACGCCTTCTGGTACCCGGCGCCGAGATTGATGTCCCAGCCGGCGACCGTACCCGTCAGTTCCCCGATGAACCGGAGGGTATCGGTTTCAATATCGCCGTGCTGGTTCGGAATATCGGGAACCAGCGCCCGCACGTTCGCAGGCACGCCAAACGTGTTGCCGGGATAGCTGGCCGGCACCCGGAATACCGGAATACTCGACGCCTGGTTGAGGAACGGAACAATGCCCGGGCCGCTGACCGTATTGGGGACGGCGGAGAGCGGCACTGCGAAAGGACGCCGGTTCTGCTCGGCCTCGCTGTTGAACCAGGAGCCGGTGAGGCTCGCCTGCCAGCTGCCTCCGAGCTTGGCGTTCACGGTACCAAGCAGGCTGATGTTCTGTGTTTCCGGCTGGATCGTGTTCCAGCTGTTCTCGTAGATGCACTGGCTGGCATTGCGCGCCTCGAAATTGCAGCGCGAATCCAGGAATATGTTACCCGCGGCCGCATTGGGGTTCGCCGGGTTCTGCAGGTAGGGCGTCAGCAGGATCGGATTCGTGTTAAAAGGACTGTTATAGGCGCCCGCCCTGAGGTCATTGCCTCCGTACGGCTTCCAGTTCAGGTTCGCCCACTTCTCGCCGTCGCGCTCGGTAAAATTGATGTCCTTCTGCTTTCGGTATTCTGCAGAAACGAAGCCGTTGACGTCCCCGCCGCTCCCGAAACCCTGAACGAGCGAAACCTTCACATTTTCGCCGCCGCCCTCGAACGTCGACCCGCCTTGCGCGGAGAGTTGCGTGCCGGTAAAACTCTTTTTCATGATGAAGTTGACGACGCCGCCGATCGCATCGGATCCGTAGATCGCAGAGGCGCCGTCCAGCAGAATTTCAATGCGCTCGACCGCCGAGAACGGAATGCTGTTGGTGTCCACGAACGTGCGCTGACCATCATCGGGGAGCGGATATCCCACCATGCGCCGGCCGTCGACCAGGATAAGCGTTGCGCCCACAGACAGGCCGCGCAGCGCCACGCCGCTCGCGCCTGCGGCGAACGCACCATTGAAGCCCTGGCTCAGCAGGCCCTGGCCATTGGCCGTGACATCGCGCAACACCTCGGCGACCGTCGTGTAGCCCGACCTGGCGAGGTCCTCCGCCGTCAGTACCTGCACCGGGCTCGCCGTTTCGGTGTCGGCCCGCCGGATGTTCGTGCCCGTGACCGAAACGCTGATGTCGGCGGCCTGGCTCGGGGCGGCGATCAGCAGCGTGCTTCCGGCGCCGAGCGCGTAGGCAAGCGCGACAGCGATCTTCTTGCGTTGGAACTTCATCGAGGGTCCCCTTGGGAAATTTATGCGGAAACACGAAAATTGTTCGCCTTGCGGCAAGCACTTGTGACATTACTCCCGCCGAGATTTTTGCCGCAACGAAAATACAACATTGATAGAATCGCGGCGTTGCAAATGTTGTAATTCCACCAATGACGCCGATCCGCTTCGCACAACCCGCTGATTTGCCTGCCGTTGTGGCGATCTATAACGCGGCGATCCCGGGGCGGATGGCTACCGCCGATACCGAGCCGGTCACCGTCGCATCGCGTGAGGCCTGGTTCGCCGAGTTCGACCCTGCCCGGCGACCGTTGTGGGTGCTCACTGACATGGCGTCCGATGCGGTCCTGGGATGGCTGTCATTGCGATCGTTCTACGGCCGGCCCGCGTACGCGGCGACCGTCGAGGCGGGCGTCTATACGGATCCGGCGGCGCGGCGGCGTGGAATCGGGAAATCCCTTTTGGACCATGCACTTGGGGCGGCACCCGCCCTTGGGATCCGTACCGTCCTGGCCTTTGTGTTCGCCCACAATGCGCCGTCGGTCGCGCTGTTCGAACGGGCCGGATTCACCCCTTGGGGCCGGCTCCCGCGCGTCGCGGAAATGGACGGCATCGAGCGCGATCTCGCCATTCTCGGCCGGCGAACCGAATGAGCAAGGTCGAGACGCCGTCGGCGTTCGAGATCCGTCCCGCCGAGCCCGGCGACGTGCCGGCTATCCACGCGATGATCGCTGCGCTCGCCGAGTACGAAAAACTGGCGCACCTGTGCGTGGCGACGGAGGCGCATCTTGCCGAGGCGCTGTTCGGCTCCCGTCCGTCGGCCGAAGTGCTGATTGCATGTAAAGATCGAACTCCAGCGGCTTTCGCCCTGTTTTTTCATAATTTTTCCACGTTTCTCGGGCGCCCCGGGCTGTGGCTGGAAGATCTGTTCGTGCTGCCCGAGCATCGCCGGCAGGGCTGCGCCCAGGCGTTGCTCCGCGCGTTGGCCGGGATCGCCCGCGAGCGCGGCTGCGGCCGCTTCGAATGGGCGGTGCTCGAATGGAACGCGGCGGCGATCGCGTTCTACCGGTCGCATGGCGCGACGATCCTGCCGGACTGGCGGATCGTCCGCGTCACCGGCGGCGCGTTGGAGGACCTGGCCTCGCGGTCGGAGGGGACGAACGTTGTCAAGTGAACGGCACTGGAGGCGCAGGTCTCGCCGAGAGCGCGGGCCCACGCGCAGCGCATAACGCAAGCGAACATGGCGTGGGCTGGCCAGTCAACCGTTTTGAGCTACGCACCAACCACAACCGTAAAGACCATCCGGGTGCAGGCAGTCGGCCACAACAGGCTAAAGGCCAAGTTCACTATGCGACCCAAGGCGTACCAGCTGTAGCACGGCGTCGTCCGGCTTACGGTATATCAACACCAAGTCCGGCTTGACGTGACAATCGCGATGGTCTTTCCAGTCGCCGGCGAGCGCGTGGTCGCGGTGTTTCGCAGCAAGTGGCTGGTCGATCGCCAATGCCGTAACGATGGCAACGAAATCACCGTCCAGCGTTCGCCGATACGGGCCGTTGGCGGCGCGGTTGTAGTCGCGCTTGAACTGGCCGGTGCGTTCAATCCTTCGCACGCAGGTCGGCCATCAAGTCGGCGACTTTGGCGAACGACTGCAGACCTCCCCGGCGCGCTTCCTTCATCGCCGCGATGGTCGCTGCGTTGGGCGCCAGCGGTTCGAACGGCAGCACCTTCTCGCGGGCGACCCGTATCAACATCATGCGGAAAGCGTCGGACACGGTCAGTCCCATGGCCTTCAACACGACGGTCGCTTCTTCCTTTACCTGCTCGTCGATTCGAGCCCGTACAACAGCGTTTCCTGACATGATTTCATCCTCCAAGCGAGTGGGCTACATTGTAGCCCATAATGAGTTGACGGGCAATTGGTCCCACGGGCCCGCATTTCGCCGGCAGGGCTGCGCCCAGGCGTTGCTCCGCGCGTTGGCCGGGATCGCCCGCGGGCGCGGCTGCGGCCGCTTCAAATGGGCCGTGCTCGAATGGAACGCGCCCGCCATCGAGTTCTACGAGCAGATGGGCGCGACGCTCCTGCCCGACTGGCGGATCGCCCGCGTCACCGGCGCTGCGCTCGCACGCTTCGGGCTCGACGGACCCGCCTGACCCGACCGCTCGGCGCGCAGCAGATGCGCCGCGGTGGTCGAAGCGCACCTGACGACGCCTGCACGTTGTACGCACCGGCGCGCCGGGTTTCGCGCCGGTCGTAGGGCTTGGCCATTCGGCTTATCGACGCGACAGCCCTTTCGCCGGATAATGTAAAACGTGTGTTAAACAGCGGTGCCAATGACCCTTGACCGAGGATGCCATGTTGGGAATACGTCTGGAACCCGAACTTGCGCGCCGCCTCGATTGGCTAGCCCGCGCCACCGGCCGACCCAAAAGCGATCTCGCCCGCGAGGCGATCCGCCGCTACCTGGACAGCAACGCCGAGGAGGCCCGCCGCCAGTCGTTATTGGCGAGCCGGGTCGATGCCGAGGACCTGCCCTCGGATGATGCCGGATGGACAGCGCAGCATTGAGCCTGAAGCGCGGCGACGTCGTGCTGGTGGTGGCGTCCGGCGATTACGGCAAACCGCGCCCGGCTGTCGTCGTGCAGTCCGATCTCTTCAATGACACGCATGCGAGCATGACCGTGTGTCCGGTCACGTCGTCGCTCGTCGCAGCGCCGTTGTTCAGGGTGCCGCTCAAACCATCCAAAGCAAACGGGCTCGCGCTGAACTCGCAGATCATGGTCGACAAGATCCAGACGCTGCGCCGCGACCGGATCCGGGGACGCGTCGGCGCGATCGGAACGGTCACGCTGGACAACGTCGAGGCCGCGCTGCGTCTCTGGCTGAGGCTCTGACGACGCGTAACGATGGCAACGAAATCACCGTCCAGCGTTCTGCGATACGCGCCGCTGGCGGCGCGATCGCAGTCACGCTTAACTGGCCGGTGCGTCATGCCCGTTGTTGCCACACCGCAGGATCACGGCGCGCATGAATCAACGCCAGCACGACGACGCGTGGTCGCTCGATACGGTAGAACACGGAATATGGAAAGCGGCGAACCCGAACACACCGAAGATCGCGGTGCATGACGGGATAGCGTTCCGGATGCTCAGCGGCCGACCGGATGGCGCGATCGATCTCGACGACAAATTCAGTGCCGAGACCCAGACGTTGTTCCTCGTACCACAACGCGGCCCGGTCGAATTCCGTTTGCGCGACGCGCTGAAAGACAACCGCAAAAGTCATGCCTTCAGGCGGTTGCAAATCGAAGCGTGAATCGCTTCCCAAGACACGACGTCGTCTGGGTTTGCTTCGTGCGCGGCGATTCTGCGGTCGAGTTCAGCCCGTTGAGCCTCGGTCAGCGGCGCGGCCGCACGATCGGCAGCAATACTGTCCCAGAGTTCCTCGACCAAGGCGATCCGCTCCTCAAGCCCGAGGTGGTCAATCCCCAAGGATTTAATTGAAACGGCCATGGCATCTTCCTCGGCGTAGGTACGCGGGCATCGTACCAAACAATAGCCTGACAAGGGAACTCAAGCGCAGAACGCTCAAGTCGATCGGCGCGCCACCTTTGCGCGTACACGCGAACGCTTGGTCAGTCCCGCCGATCGTTGCGCGACACGCATCTGTCCGCGCAATGCGTCATTGACCGCCTTTGCATTTTGGAAAGCGGTCGCAACGTCGGGGTCAAGGACAACCACGTTGCTACTTTGCATGTACCGGCGGAAATACTTGCCGCGAATGCCCTTCGAAAAATCATACTCGGGACGCATCTCGTCGGACTTTGCTTTCGGTTTACGATTCATAGTCTAGGCCGACTGCGCAGTCAGCTTGACGCCCAGCGCCCGCGCCACCTTCATGACCGTGGCAAACGATGGATTGCCGTTGGGGCCGAATGCCTTGTACAGCCCTTCCCGGGTGAGGCCGGTTTCGCGCGCCAATTGCATCATGCCGCGTGCGCGCGCGATGTCGCCAATGGCGGCCGTGACAACTTGCGGATCGCCGTCTTCGAGGGCCGCCTCCAGATAGGCAGCGATTCTCTTGTCACTGCCGAGGTTGTCGACCACGTCCCACCGACTGGTTGCCGCTTTGGTCCTGGCCATCCTGACTTCCTTCACAATTGAGCCGCCAGCGCCTTGGCAGCCTTGATGTCCGCAGTCTGCGAACGCTTGTATCCCGCAAGCCCCCGTACCACTCTGCAAACACGGCGGTCGTGCGAACTTCAACCATGAGCCGACTGTAAACGATAGTTTACACATTGGCAAGCCGCTCCCCCTTCCCGCAGGGGTAGCGCCGAAATGTCCATCGGCTCCCTGTTCGCGCCGAAAAATATTCCGCGATTACTCCCGGTATCCTGCCTCGCGCTGATGCCGTACTCGCAAGATTCGGACGACGTCGTACGACGGATCGAAGCAATAGAGAGCGATATATCCGGTGGCTCCGCGCGAGATGACGAGTTCACGAATGCGATCGTCTACTCGTCGTCCGATGAACGGATGCGCTTCGAGAATGTCGATTGCGCTGCCGATGCTCTCCAGCGCCTGCCCGGCAGCCTCGGGAGATGACTCCAACAGCAACCCGGTGATGCGTTCGAAGTCGGTGAATGCCTCGTCGGAGTAGATTACCTTCGCCATTGCGCGGGCTTGGGCCTGGCTGCCAAACGGCCCGCAATCCTGGCCTTCAGGTAGCCGTGCACATCGGCCGCGACATACCCTTGCCCACTTTCCTGCATGCGTTGGTCGGCGTACCGTGCGTCGGCGACAAACCGTTCGAATCGCTCGGCGGCCTCGACTTGATCTTCGAGCACCCGCAACATGAAGGCATGGGGACTCTCTCCGGCGCGCTTGGCAAGGCGCGTAATTCGGGACTTCAGAGTCTTGGGAAGCTTGAGGCTAGTGGCAGCCAAGGTCATCGATCTTCTCCCTAGGTAGTCATATGGTAATACCCACGCACCGATTATGGCAAGCCGGATCAGGCGCATGACGCTCGAATCGGCGCCGGGCACATCGGCCGCATTTGGCGAGCAATGGGGATCGGCGCCCGGACGGCCATCCGTCAGCGCGCCGGCCCCAAGGCGACGAATCGGGCGATAATCCGCGGCCGTCGCGCCGTGGCACCGCCCCGGCCCGCCACCCGCTCAGGACAGCCGATGCCCGACGCCGACCGTTTCACCGTTGCCGATCTGCCGCCCCTTCGCCTCGACGCCGACTACTGGTCGCTGCGCTGGGTGGACGAGACCTGCGAGTCCTACGCGGTGCGCAAGAACGTTGCCCTGCCCTATTGCGCCAGCACCGACCGGGGCGCGATGGCCACCGTCCACGCCGGTGGCGGCTACGGCTATGCGGCGACCGGCGACACGTCCCCTGCGGGCCTCGCGGCGGCGCTCGAACGTGCGGCGGCGTTGGCGCGCGCCACCGCGAAGTTCGCGTTGATCGATTCGCGCACACTGCCCCGCCCTGCGCCGCGCGGGGAATATGCATCGCCGGCCTTCGCGGCCCCGGCCCGGTCACGCCGCGACTGGTACGAACTGCTGATGGCCGAATCGCGCGCGGCCGGCTTCGATCCGCGCATCGTCGACTGGGACGCGGCCGTCGACGTATTGACCGCGACGCACCGGCTCGTGACCAGCGAGGGCGGCGACGTTGTCCAGCGCTACCGCTTCCTGCTCCCCGGCATGGCGGTCACCGCGCACGCCGACGGCGTCACCCAGACGCGGACGCTGCACGGCCATCGCGGCATCTGCCAGCAGGGCGGCGACGAGATTCTCACGCGCTTCGGCTACGAAGGCGCGATGCGCCGCATCGCTGACGAGGCGCTCGAGTTGCTGGCTGCGCCGAACTGCCCGAGCGGCACGATGGACGTGCTGCTGATGCCGGACCAGATGATTCTG
>CAYGYQ010000082.1:0-13284 GCA_964354035.1 uncultured Bordetella sp. | reverse complement strand
TGGCCGTACTCGGGCCGTCAAGATCAGAAACAATCTAACACGGACCACCGGATCAAATCGCGGTCACGACAAATTTGGGTGCGCGCATTGTCCGCAAGCGCTTTCTTGTAACTCCGGTCCTACCGCCCTCCCGTCGGCCGCGCCGGCAACGACTTCAGGAACGCGTAGAGCGCGCCGACGTCGGTGTCGTTAAGGTTGCGCAGCGTCTCGAACGGCATGACCGCGCTCAACGGATGGCCGTCCGGGCGCTTGCCCGTGCGCAGCATCGCCGCAAATTTTTCGGGTCGATCGTAGCTCGCCATGGCACTGCCGCTGCCGGGCGTCAGATTGGCAGCGGGCGGCCAATCGGGCGGCGTGCCGGGAATCGCTCCGCCTGAAAATCCGTCGCCATGGCATCCGGTGCACATGAACGCGACGTACCTGCCGTGCTCCACCGAAACCGCCTCGGCCACCGGCGCGGGCGGCGGCAGCGCGTGGTCGATCAGCTCCGCGTCATCCTTGATCGCGCCGAATGCGTAGAGAGCCTGCGCGACCAGCGGCTGCCGGATCACGGCCGCGTCGCCAGGCGCCGGAGGCAAGCTCCGCACATACGCCACCAAAGCGGCGAGGTCCGTATCGGTCATCCGACTGTAATCCCGGCTGGGCATCAGCGTCAGCGGATGTTTCTGTGCCGAGACGCCGTGCCGGATCGCGCGCACCCAATCCACCTCCTTGTACCGCTTCACGACGCTGCCGGGTCCCGGACTGATGTTCGGCGACCGTATGTACATGCCCCCACCGTCGTTGACGACTTCCCGTCCCGCGCCGTTCGCGCCATGGCATTCCATGCAACCGCGCGACTCGTACAGATACTTGCCACGCTGGATCGAGGCAGCGTCGGACACGAAAGCGACCGGCGCGACGACGAGCTCCACGGTGCGGTTGCGCTTGCGCTCGGCAAGCGGACCCGCCGCGAGGGCCAGAACGACCACGATCAACGCCAGGACGGCTATGGCAATCGCCGCGTATTGCAGTGCCTTGCGCATGCTTGCCTCCAGGTGGCCACCGGGTTTCAACCCGCCGGATTCGGATAGCGAATCTGCAGCGCCGCGATGTCGGCGAGCGTCGGAGCGTCGAGCTCGAACTGCCCGGCGGCGATGTTCTCTTCCAGCTGGGCCATGGTCGTCGCACCGATGATCATTGCGCCGAGATACCAGCGACTCTTCACGTAGCCCAGCGCGAGCTGCACGAGCGAAATGCCGCGCCGCTGCGCCAGCGCGGCGTACGCTTCGCTGGCCTCGTGGACGATTGGCTTGCGGAAGCGCGCGCCCACGCCGTCGAACAGCGTATAGCGCGCGCCGGCAGGTTGCGCCCCGCCCAGATACTTGCCGGCCAGGATGCCGCCGCCCAGCGGGCTGTAGGCGAGCAGCGACATCCTCTCGCGGAAGAGCGTTTCGGCAAGATCGTTGTCGACGCCGCGGGAGACGAGGCTGCAACTGTTCTGGAGCGTGACCGGGCCCGGCACGCCCAGCTCCCGCGCGACGCGCCGGAACTCGCATACGCCCCACGCCGTCTCGTTCGACAGTCCGTAATGGCGGATCTTGCCCACCTTGATCAATGCCGCCAGCCCTTCGACCTGCTCCCGTATCGACGGCCCTTCCGTTTCCTTCGCCGGATCGAACTCGGTCGCGCCGAACATCGGGACGTTGCGTTGCGGCCAGTGGATCTGATACAGGTCGATGCAGTCGATATGCAAGCGCGCGAGGCTCGTGTCGACCGCCTCGGCTATCACATCGCGCGTGAGGTCCGTCCGGCCATTGCGGATCCACTCGCGGCGCCCCGGACCGGCGACCTTGGAGGCGATGACGAGGCCCTCGCGGCCGCGGCGGGCCAGCCAGCTGCCGAGATGGGCTTCCGTGCGGCCCTGTGTCCTTGCGTTCGGCGGCACGGGGTACATTTCGGCGGTGTCGATGAAGTTGACGCCCTGCGCCACCGCGTAGTCGAGCTGGGCATGGGCGTCTGCTTCGCGGTTCTGCTCGCCCCAGGTCATCGTGCCGAGGCAGATCTCGGAAACGTGGAGGTCGGTATCCGGCAACGTTCGATATTTCATGACTGCCCAAGGGTTGGAATCATGGCCTCTGCCGACACGGAACAATCGCCCGTCGCCCCGCTTGCCGTGCCGACACCATTGTCCGGCGGCAGGCTACACTGGGGCCGTGTATAAGCGCGCCGCCTCGCTGGTCTCGCAGTTGTTCGGTTCGTCCCCACTCCGGCACGCCTCCTTCCGGCATTTTTATGTCGGATCGGTCGGCGCCGCTTTGGGCTACACGACCCAGACGACCGTCATTGCCTGGCTGATGGCCACACTGACGCCTTCGGCGCTCATGGTGGCGCTCGTGCAGACGGCGAGCACCGCGCCGTCGCTGCTGTTCGGGCTGTTCGCCGGCACGCTGGCGGACCTCTTCGACCGCCGGCGGGTGATCCTGGTCACGCAGATCATGCTGTTCGCCACCACTGCGACCCTCGGCGCAACGACATTGCTGGGCGCGATCGAGCCGGCAACGCTGCTCGCGTTCACCTTCCTCATCGGCGCCGGCTTCACATTCTACATGCCGGCGCAGCAGGCGAGCATCAACGATCTCGTGGCGCGCGTCGACGTGCCGCGCGCCGTCGCGCTGGGCGCCGTCGCGTTCAACGTCGCGCGCGCGGTGGGGCCCGCGCTCGCGGGTGCGGCCGTCGCCTGGCTGAGCTCGGGCAGCGCACTGCTGGCGAGCGCGCTGTTCTTCATCGTGATGATCGTCGCCGTGCGCGGGTGGAAGAGCCCGGCGCGCATCGCCCGCGCGATGCCGGAGACGCTGCTGTCGGGCATCCGCAGCGGCCTGCGTTACACCCGGCACTCGCCGCCGATGCGGGCGCTGATCGTCCACAACGTGAGCTTCACCTTCTGCGCCAGTGCGCTCCTGGCGCTGCTGCCCGTGATCGCCCGGGATCAGCTCGCGCTGGGTGCGGCCGGCTTCGGGATACTTTCGGCCGGCTTCGGCATCGGCGCCGTCGTCGGCGCGCTGCTGCTCCCGCGCGGCCTGCAGCGGACATCGCTGCAGACGATGGTCACGTCCTGCATCCTCCTGTGGATCGTCGGTGCGCTGCTCGTCGCGTCGGCCGGTTACCCGGCAGTGGCGATCATGGGCGCGGGCGCCACCGGCGCGGCCTGGACCGGCGTCCTTTCCAGTCTGTCGGCCGGAACGCAGACCGCGGCGCCGGCTTGGGTGCGCGCCCGCTCGGTGTCGATGAATCTCATCGCCGTACAGGTGAGCATGGCGCTGGGCAGCGCGCTGTGGGGGTGGCTGGCGTCACTTGGCGGGACCCCCATCGCGCTCACCGCCGCGGCCGGCACGATGCTGCTGCTGCTCGCCGTCAACCGGCGGGTCAAGCTCCGCATGGGAGACGAGGCTGATGTCACGCCCGGCGTCCAGTTGCCGGACCTGGCGATCGCCGTTGAGCCCCTGCCCGACGATGGCCCGGTGCTGATCCAGATCGAATACCGGATCGAGCGCGACAACGTCGATCAATTCATGCGCGCCATAGCGAAGGTGGAGGCGATCCGGCGCCGCAACGGGGCGAGCGATTGGCTCGTCTTCCGCGACCTCGGCGAGGACGGCCGCTTCGTCGAGCGCTTCATCATCCGGTCCTGGGCCGAGTACGTGCGGCTGCGCACGCGAATGACGATGGCCGACCGCGAGAAGCAGGACCGCGTGGAAGGATTGCAGCAACCGGACGTGCCGGTGCGGGTTTCGCGCCTGATCGCAACCTAGGTCACGCGGCGCCGAGGCGCAGCGGAGGCCGTTCAGTCCCGCTCGTCACCCCGCTGCGCGAGGTCCACGCGCAACTCGTAGAGGTCGTCGTCGAGCGCATCACGGGCGGAAACGATGCCCAGAGGCCGGCCGTGCTCGACCACCGGCAGGTGGCGGAAGCCGCGCTTGTGCATGATGCGCAGCGCTTTGATGAACGGCTCGTCCGGATGCATCGTTTGCGGTTGCGGGGTCATGACGTCGGCGAGCTTCGTGGTGGCCGGATCGCGGCCGGCCGCTATCACCCGAAACAGGGCGTCGCGCTCGGTGAATATGCCGGACAGCCGCGAGCCCTCCACGACCAGCAGCGCCCCCTTGCCCTGCCGCTTCATCAGCACCGCGGCCTCGAGCACCGTCACCGACTTCTCGGCGATGGCCGGCGGCTGGTTGGCGACGATGGAACGAAGGGATCGAAGCGACATTTCAAGCTCCACGTGACGGGCGAATGACAGCATTGGGCGCCACGGGCCGGGCGAAAGTCAAGCATGCCCAGGGGCGCCGCCCGGCCTTGCCATAACGGTCCGCCGTGTCCGCCCCCTTGGGTGGGTCACATCTGCTGGCGCCGCCGCTGCGGGGCGCCGGCGAATCCCGCACGGCGAGGCGTCCCCGATTCCGATTTTCCGTGTTACCGTTTAGTCGGCGCCGGGCAATCACGACGCGAAAGCATGGACGGCAGATGAAAAAGGTGACGCTGTACAGCAGATCCGGCAGCGCCGGTGCAACGGGGGAGACCCGAGCGCCGCGCCCCGCAACGCCGCGGGTGGTGGCCGCTGCCGTGGCGCAGTCCGCGGAAACACCACCCACCCCGGCCCATCGCACTCGCTGGCGCGCGATGATTGCGCGCTTCGAACGGCCCCTGCTCCTCGCGGCGGGCGGGCTCTTCGCGGTGGGCCTTGTCTGGCTCCACGCCGCGCTCACGCCCGCGGCGGCGCCGCTGAGCCAGAAGGACATCGACGCCGCGGTCCTGCACACGCTGGAGAGCGTGCCGATGCCATCGCCGGCGGCGAAGGCCTACGCCGCCGTGCAGCGCTCCGTCGTGCGCGTGCGCGGCAGGACGAGCGACGAGCGCGAGGACGGTTACCAGACCGACGGCGTGGGCAGCGGCGTCGTCATCGTCGACACCGGGATCATTCTCACGAATCTCCATGTGGTCAACGGCGCCGATCAGGTGCACGTGGAGTTTTTCGACGGTTTCGAATCCGAGGCGACCGTCGTCGGCGTGCGGCCCGAGCACGATCTTGCGGTATTGCAGGCGAAGAAGCTCCCCGACGATCTCGTCCCCGCGACGATGCGCTCGACCGCCGATCTCGCGCCCGGTGACGCCGTGGTCGCGGTGGGATTTCCGTTCGGCATCGGGCCATCGGTGTCCTCGGGCGTGGTGTCGGGGTTGCAGCGCGAGTACCGCTCGCCCCAGGGAAAGCGGCAGCTGACCAACCTCATCCAGTTCGACGCTGCGGCCAATCCCGGCAACTCGGGCGGCCCGCTCGTCACCGCCGACGGCGAGGTAGTGGGGATCGTCACGGCCATCCTCAATCCGACGGACCAGCATGTCTTCATCGGCATCGGGTTCGCGGTCCCGATCGAGAACGCGGCAGCCGCGGTCGGCATATCGCCATTTTGACACGGCCGTTCTGACGCGGCATGACAGGAGGCAGGGACGCATGAACGACACCGCAAACGGCCGCACCGATGTAACTCCGCTGATGGAGCGCATCCTCTACGAGGTAAAGAGGGTCGTCGTCGGCCAGGATCATTTTCTCGAGCGCGTGCTGGTGGCGATCCTGGCGCAGGGTCACCTGCTCGTCGAGGGCGTGCCCGGACTCGCCAAGACGCTGACGGTCAAGACGCTCGCGCGGACCATTCGCGGCAGCTTCAAGCGCATCCAGTTCACGCCGGATCTCGTCCCCGCGGACCTCGTCGGCACGCGCATCTACAATCAGAAGACCGGCGAATTCAACACCTCGCTGGGCCCGGTCTTCGCGAACCTGCTGCTCGCCGACGAGATCAACCGTGCGCCGGCGAAAGTGCAGAGCGCGCTGCTCGAAGTGATGCAGGAGTACCAGGTCACGATCGCGGGGGAGACGCACCGGGTGCCGGCGCCGTTCCTCGTGATGGCCACGCAGAATCCGATCGAGACCGAAGGCACCTACCCACTGCCCGAGGCGCAGATCGACCGGTTCATGATGAAGGTGCTGGTCGGCTATCCGACCGAGGAGGAGGAGTTCGTCATCGTCGAGCGGGTCACCGGCGTCGCGCAGGAAGTCGCCGCGGTCGCGACCACCGAGGAACTCGCCGCGCTGCAGCGACAGTGCCGGACCGGTTACGTGGACCCGTCGCTGATCCAGTACGCGGTGCGCCTCGTGGCCGCCACGCGCGATCCTGAGCGATACGGCATCAAGGACCTGGCGCGCTACCTGACCTATGGCGCCAGCCCGCGCGCGACGATCCACCTGATCGAGGGCGCGCGTGCCCTCGCCTTCCTGCGTGGCCGGGCCTACGTGCTGCCCGAGGACGTCTCGGATCTCGCGCCGGATGTACTCCGCCACCGCCTGTCGCTGTCCTACGAAGCGCTCGCCGACGCACTGTCCGCAGATCAGTTGATCAAGCGCGTCATGCAGCACGTGCCAAGGCCCGAGAAGCCGCTCGAGACCCATGTCCGAATCGATCCGCAGCCCGGCGCCGACGTCTGAGGCAGTCCTGCGCCGCCTGGAGTGGACGGTGATCCGCCGCCTCGACGGCGTGCTGCACGGCGACTACCGGACGCTCTTTCGCGGTTACGGCCTCGACCTCGCCGACCTGCGCGAGTACATGTACGGCGACGACGTCCGGCACATCGACTGGAATGTCACCGCGCGGCTGCAGACGCCCTACGTGCGCGAGTACAACGAGGAGCGCGAGGTCGCGGCGTGGTTCCTGCTCGACTTGAGCGCGTCGGTCGATTTCGGTTCGCGCGCCGTCAAGAAACAGGCGGTGTCGAGCGAGTTCGTCGCCGTGCTGGCCCGGATCCTGACGCGGCACGGCAACCGCGTGGGCGCGATGCTCTACGGGGACCAGGTGGATACGGTGATACCGACGAGAAGCGGCCGGCGGCACGTGCTGCACCTGTTGCACAGGATGCTGAACCGGCCACCGCGCGTCGAGACGGGCGCGACCGACCTGGGCGAGCTGCTGCGCACGGCGTACACGATGGCGCCGCGGCGCTCGCTGATGTTCGTCGTCTCGGACTTCATCAGCGCGCCGGGCTGGGCGGAGCCGCTCGCCCATCTCGCGCAGCGGCACGATGTCGTCGCCGTGCGCCTCTACGACCCGCTCGAAATGGAGCTCCCGGACCTGGGCATGCTCGTCGTGCAGGATGCCGAGACGGGTGAGCAGCTGTTCGTCGACACCCACGACCGGGGATTTCGCCGGCGCTTCGAGGCGGCGGCCAAGGCGCGCGAGACCGAGCTGCGTGCGGCTTTCGGCAACGCGGGGGTGGACGCGCTCGAGCTGTCGACGCAAGACGATCTGGTGGACGCGATCCTGCGCTTCGCCGACCTGCGCAAGCGACGCACCCAGCTCGCCACGGGCGGCGGCCTGCCGGCGCACCTGGGGGTGCACGCGTGACGTTGCTCTGGCCGGAAATGCTGTGGCTGCTGCTGCTCATCCCGGCCGTGGTGGTTGCGTACGTTCTGCTGCTGCGGCGAAAGAAGAAAACCGCGCTCCGGTACGCGAGCCTTGCCGTCCTGAAGGACGCCGCGAGCGCGAGCCAGCGGCTCCGCCGGCACGTGCCGCCGCTGCTCTTTCTTGTGGCCTTCGCCCTGATGCTGGTGGCGATCGCGCGTCCGGCGGCAATCGTCACGTTGCCGTCGCAGCACGAGACGGTGATCCTGTCGATGGACGTATCGGGCAGCATGCGCGCGACCGACGTCAAGCCGAGCCGGATCGTCGCGGCGCAGGAGGCGGCACGCGCGTTCGTCGCCGAGCAGCCGAAGAGCACGCGCATCGGCGTCGTCTCCTTCGCCGCGACCGCTTCGGTCGTGCAATCGCCGACGCACAGCCGCGAGGACATTCTCGCCGCGATCGACCGGTTTCAGCTGCAGCGGGGAACGGCCGTGGGCAGCGGGATCCTGGTCGCGCTGAAGATGATCTTTCCCGATGCCGAATTCGATCTGCGCGCATCCAATCCGCGGCGCGAGGCCGCTCGCGCAAGTCCGCTCGATCCGGCGCGTCCGGCCGACAAGCCGGAAGCCAAGCCGGTGCCTCCCGGATCGTATTCGTCCGCCGCCATCATCGTGCTCACCGACGGCCAGACGACGACCGGACCCGATCCCATCGAGTCGGCGCGCATCGCCGCCGACCGCGGCATTCGCGTCTACACGGTGGGGATCGGCACGCAGGGCGGCGAGACGATCGGCGCCGAAGGCTGGTCGATGCGCGTGCGCCTCGACGAGCAATCGCTGAAGACCATCGCCAATCTGACGCAGGGCGAGTACTTCTACGCAGGCACCGCGGCCGATCTGCAGAAGATCTACCAGAACCTCAACAGCAAGCTCTTCTTCGAGCAGAAGGAGACCGAGGTCTCGGCGCTGTTTGCCGCTGCCGCCGCGGTGCTGGCGCTCGTCTCGGCGCTGCTGTCTCTGCTCTGGTTCAACCGGATTCTTTGACGGCGCGGTGACGCCGCGCGGCTTCGGGCGCCGGTCAATGCCGGTGGGCCGGCGCCTGACCGGTCAGTGCGAGGCTGACCGCCTTGTTCCATTGCCGCTGCGTCGTCGCGTCGCCCAACGGCTCGTCGCGCAGCGACGCCAGCCGACCCAGCAGCGGGCCAACGTCGTTCGAGAGCGCGCGCGCGTAATGCGCATCCAGAAATGCCGCGATCGTCTTGTGCGTGGTATCCGGGGATATAACTTTGTGCCGCATGGGATTCATTGCCCGCTCGGTGATGGTCATCTGGCTGTCCCCGAGAAGCCATCGTGCAAGCCGCCGGGACACCGATCCCAGTAGATACCCGTCGAGGACGGCGGTCAATGCGCGGTGCAACATTAGGCAAGCCGCAAGGCGCCGGCCTTGCACCGCGACATGTCGAGGCCACACTGCGGAAATGGGGCCGGGAGTGCGGTTGGATTGCGCACTGCATCATGGCGGCGTGGCAGCCAGATCCGGGCCGATGGAACTTTGTCGCGCGCGGCGAGTCGCACAACGATGCCAGACGCTCTGTCGCCCGCTGTCGCAGTTCGGCGCCGCAAGCACCGGTGAGGCGCGGCACCCCGCGTGCGTTCCGATTTGCGACCCTGCTCTTGCGCTTGAATCACGCCCGACCAGGGAGATCGTGAATGAAGAAAAGAATCTCGCATTCTCCTTCACCGACACCCGCCGCTGCCGTGACGCCCACGGGTGCCGCCACCGGTACCGTAGCAGCGCCAACGCTCCCGGTCATCGTGGCTGCCTCGTTCGACCGCCTCGACATTCGCCAGCGCGCCCGCATGCTCGGCCGACTGCTGGCGTCCGTCGGCCCGCTGGCGCTTGCCGTCGTGGGGGGCGGCGCATTCGCCAAATATGCCACTCACGCGCGCTGGCCGGAGCTCCCGGTGTCGATCGAGGACGCCGCGCGCGCCACGTCGGGCCAGATCCACGAGATCGTGCGCTACATCGAGCAGAGCAACCCGCAGCTTTTCAATCACCTGCTGGAGTCGCTGGCCCGCGACTCGGCGACGATCGCGGCGTTGGGTGCCTCGATCGCCGCGCTCACCATCAATCGGCTCGCTTCCCGGAACGGCACCGGGCCGGAAGCAAAGGCAGGGGCCGCCGCGTCCCGCGCGCAGCGCAAGCGGGATCGCTAGTGCGTTGAGCCGGCGAGCCGCGGGACGAGTCCCCGGCTGGCGAATCGGCTACTACTGCGTGCAGCCTTGCTGCGTGCAATTTGCCGTCCGGGCATCCGTCGGCACCGAGGCGAGGATCGTGAGTGTGGTCGGCTTCCAGCATGGCTGCGATCAGCCAGAGGTGAAGGCGAGCGCGGCCATCCTCGCTGCGTTGGACGAATGAGGCGATAATGCGGCCCCTGCGTTCCGGATTTCCACGAACATGACCGACCCGACCCGCAATCCATTGCTCCAGCCATGGGCAACGCCGTTCAGCCTGCCGCCGTTCGCACAGATCCGGCCCGAGCACTACGGCCCGGCGTTCCAGCACGCGATGCAGATGCACCGCGCCGAGGCCGACGCCATTGCGCAGAGCAGCGAGCCGCCGACGTTCGACAACACCATGGCGGCATTCGACCGCTGCGGCCGGGACCTCGGGCGTATCGCGCGAGTGTTCTTCAATCTGGCCGCCTCGGAGACCTCGCCGGCGTTGCAGGCCGTCGAACGCGAGATTTCGCCTCGGCTCGCCGCCCATTTCAGCGCCATCCGTCTGCATGCCGGGCTCTTCGCGCGCATCGACGACCTGTTCCAGCGACGCGAAGAGCTCCGGCTCACCCCGGAGCAGCTGCGGCTCACCGAGCGGATCCACCTGGATTTCGTGCGCGAAGGCGCCCGGCTTCCCGCTGCGGCAAGAGCGCGCTACGGCGCGATTCAGGAACGC
The DNA here is from genome assembly GCA_964354035.1 of uncultured Bordetella sp. Lineage (GTDB taxonomy): Bacteria > Pseudomonadota > Gammaproteobacteria > Burkholderiales > Casimicrobiaceae > CAIWHR01. The sequence goes on along the minus strand of CAYGYQ010000082.1, from coordinate 2,902 downwards.
CTTGCCGAACTCTCGACCCGCTTCAACCAGAACGTTCTGGCCGATGAAACCGGTTACCGTCTGGTCCTGCGGGACGAGCGCGATCTCGCCGGCCTGCCGCAGGATCTGCGGGCCGCCGCGCGCGCCGCCGCGCAGGAACGTGGCGAGGCCGACGTCTGGATCATCACGCTGTCGCGTTCGCTCATCGTGCCGTTCCTCACGTTCTCCGACCGGCGCGATCTGCGCGAGCAAGCTTTTTCCGCCTGGACCCGCCGCGGCGAGCACGACGGCGAACACGACAACCGGCCCGTCGCTCGCGAGATCCTCGCCCTGCGCAACGAGCAGGCGCGATTGCACGGCTATCGACACTACGCCGATTACGCGCTGGTCGACCGCATGGCGGGCACGCCGGCGGCCGTCGCTCAGCTTCTCGAACAGGTATGGGAGCCGGCCAAGGCGCGGGCCGCCGCTGAGTGCGCAGCGCTGCGCGCGTGGGCATTGGACCACGGCGTGCAGCACACCATCGAACCGTGGGACTGGCGGTATTACGCCGAAAAGGTGCGCAAGGCGCGTTACCGCATGGATGACGCCGCGCTGAAGCCCTATTTCTCGCTCGAGCGGATGCGCGCCGCCGCATTCGACACTGCGCAGCGGCTGTTCGGGTTGCGCTTCGTCGAGCGTCCGGACATCCGCGCTTACCACCCCGATGTCGCGATCTTCGAAGTGCGCGGCCGCGACGGCGGGACGGTCGGGCTCTTCCTGAGCGACAACTACGCGCGGCCGAACAAGCGCGGCGGCGCGTGGATGAGCGCCTATCGCTGGCAATCGCGCGTGGACGGCGAGACGTTGCCGGTCATCGTCAATAACAACAACTTCGCCAAGGCTCCCGCGGGCGAGCCGACGTTGCTGTCGGCCGACGACGTACGCACGCTGTTCCACGAGTTCGGACACGGGCTGCACGGCCTGCTCTCGCAGGTCACCTACGAGCGGCTGTCCGGTACGCAGGTGCTGCGCGACTTCGTCGAGTTGCCGTCGCAGCTGTTCGAGCACTGGGCCTTCGAGCCCGAGGTCCTTAAGCGGCACGCGCTGCATCATGCGACCGGGCAAGCCATCCCCGAGGAGTTGATCGACCGGCTCACGGCAGCCCGGCGCTTCAATCAGGGTTTCGAGACCGTCGAGTACACGGCATGCGCGCTGGTCGACATGGCGCTGCACGCGCTGCCCGATGCCGACGGCGTCGACATCACTGCGTTCGAACGCGCCGAGCTCGAGCGCATCGGAATGCCGCGCGAGATCGTGCTGCGCCACCGCCTGCCGCATTTCGGCCACCTGTTCGCCAGTTCCGGCTACGCGGCCGGCTATTACGTTTACCTATGGGCCGAGGTGCTCGACGCGGATGGCTACGATGCGTTCGTCGAGGCGGGCAATCCGTTCGATCCCGAGGTTGCCGAGCGCGTTCGCCGCTACGTGTACTCGTCGGGCGGAACGCTGCTGCCGGCGGACGCCTATCGCGCGTTCCGCGGCCGCGATCCCGTCGTCGGCCCCCTGCTCGCCCAGCGCGGATTGGCCGACGTCCGGCAGCCCGCCTGAGGGAACGGCCCCCACGCTCACTCCGTTCGCTGCCCCCAACGGGGCATAAGCGAATCCAGTCGAGAAGCGCGGCCAAGGCCGCGCCTACGAACTGCGCGCGGGCTCGTGGGCGCGGGCTTGCCCGCGCTGGGGCGTTTCGCGTCGCCTCGCTGGGCGCAGCGCCGTGGTCAAAGCGCGAAGCGGTCCGATATTCCCCGCTGCAGACGGGCTATCCGGGCGACCATCGGCAGCAAATTGAGTCCCGTGTCGCGCTTGAGCCGCAAGGCGCCGGATTTGAGCTCGCCCAGTGCGATGTCGACGGGCGCGCCTGTGGCCGCCAGCCCGATGATGTTGCCGGACTCGCATGCCGGAAGCGCGCAGGCGCGCGCGTCGAACGCCTCGTCCATGCGCTTGAGGCTGCTCGCCAGTCCGCGATGGCGATTGAGGAAATTCGTCACCAGCAGCCCTTGCTCCGTCAGTCGGGCACGGCAGTTGCAGTAGAACGCCAGCGTGTCCAGCATCCCGACGCGGCATTTGGCGTCGTAGCCGTCGACCAGGATCAGATCGAAGCGTCTATGGGTCGCCGCCACGTAGTCATGGCCGTCGGCGATCTCGACCGCGAGGCGTCGCGGATCGTCGGGCAGGCGGAAGGACTGGGTCGCCACGCGAATGACGGCCGGCTCGATTTCCACCACCGTCAGCGCTGCCTGCGGCCGTTGCCGATACAGAAACTTGGGCAGCGATGCGGCGCCCATTCCGATCAGCAGCACGTTGCGCGGCCACCGCGGCGCCGGCCGCAACAGCAGCGCCAACATCATGTCGCGCGTGTATTCGAGCTCGAGCGCCCAGGGGCGCGCGATGCGCATGGCGCCCTGGATCCAGCGCGAGCCGAAGTGGAGATAGCGGACGCCGCCTTCTTCGCTGGTGGTGATGGAATGGGCCATTCATTGGTCCACCGCGCCAGCGAAGTAACTGCGGCTGTCGGCGAGGAAATGCGGGCCGGCATCCGAACGCATGGCGGTGCCGATCCCGGAATTGGTCAGGACCTCGAGCAGCAGCGCGCTCCCTACGCCGCCGTCGATGATGTGGACCGAGCGCACGCCTTCGCGCACTGCCGCGAGCGCCGCTGTCACGCGCGGCTGCATTTCCGCCGGCACGACGCCCTCGCGCAGGAGTTCTTCGGCCTCGCTCGCCGTGAGCACGAACACCAGCTTGCCGTCGCCGTCGTGGATGCCCGGCACGTTGGTCATCAGGATCAGCTTCTCCGCGTGCAGTGTCCGGGCGAGCTGTCCGGCGAAGCTGTCGGAGTTGATGTGATAGGCCGTCCCGTCCGCGCCCACGCCGATGGGCATGA
>CAYGYQ010000081.1:6709-13333 GCA_964354035.1 uncultured Bordetella sp. | reverse complement strand
GCAGCCGGGCAGCCGGGCAGCCGGGCAGCCGGGCAGCAATTGGACTACCATACGAGCCGCTCGCCCGACCCGTCCAATGCCGAACGCCGAATTTGCCCGCGAGCTCGATCCTCACCGCTGCTATCTGCTCCGCGTGGCGCGCCTGCAACTGCGCGACGACGCGCTCGCCGAGGACGTCGTGCAGGAAACCCTGCTGGCGGCGCTGTCCGGCGGCGGCTTCTCGGGCAAGTCGAGCCTGCGGACCTGGCTCACCGGCATCCTCAAGCACAAGATAGTCGACGTCATCCGCAGGAAGCAGCGCGAGCCGACGGCGGCTTCGGCCTTCGGAGACATCGAATCCGAAATGGATGTCGAGGACCTCGATGCGATGTTCAACGAGCGTGGCGCCTGGGATACGAAGCCGGCCGACTGGGGCGACCCCGAGGCAGCGCTCAACCAGCGGCAGTTCCTCGACATCGTGGAGGCCTGCCTCGAAAAGCTGCCCCCCAACACCGCGCGGGTGTTCATGATGCGCGAGGTCATGGAGCTCGAGACCGCCGAAATCTGTAAGGAATTGGCAATCAATGCGAATAACCTGTGGGTCATCCTCTACCGGGCCAGGATGGCGCTTCGCCTGTGCCTCGAGCAGCACTGGTTGGTCGGCAACGGCGGGCCCGATTGAGTGCAGCCGGAGTCCTCGGAATCCATTCACCATGATCCGCAACGCGCTCGGCCATATCATCTCCTGCAAGGATGCTTCCCGCCTCGTCTCGCAGCGCGAGGACGCCGCATTGTCCGCGTGGCCGCGCCTGCTCCTGCGCCTGCACCTGTCGGTTTGCACCGCTTGCACGCACTTCGAGCGGCAAGTCCGCTTGCTGCGCAGTGCAATGCAAAAGTACCGGCAATAGGTACCCGTGCCGGAGCCTTCGCCGGCAGCATGGGCCGCAATGCAACTGACCATCAACGGAACCCCCCGCACATTCGACCCGACGGTCCGGACCGTGGCCGACCTCGTGCACGCGCTCGCCCTCGAGGGGAAGCGGATCGCGGTCGAAAAGAACGGCGTGATCGTGCCGAAGAGCCGCCATGCCGATACCGCCGTTGCCGAGGGCGACCAGCTCGAAATTGTCGGCGCCGTCGGCGGTGGCTGATGTCCTGCTCGCGCTCGGCGTTTGCCCGGGACCGGAGTAAAATCCCCGCGATGAATGCTCCGCACACGCCGCAGTCCACCTTGGTCGATCCGTTGGTCATCGCCGGCCGCGCATATCACTCGCGCCTGCTCGTCGGAACCGGCAAATACCGGGATTTCGCCGAGACCCGTGCGGCAGTCGTCGCCTCGGGGGCGCAGATCGTCACCGTGGCGATCCGCCGGACGAACATCGGCCAGGATCCGCATGCGCCATCGCTCCTCGACGCACTGCCGCCGTCGGAGTTCACCTATCTGCCCAACACCGCTGGCTGCTATACGGCCGACGATGCCGTGCGCACGTTGCAGCTCGCGCGCGAGCTGCTCGACGGCCACACGCTCGTCAAACTCGAGGTGCTGGGCGACCCGCAGACGCTGTTCCCGAACGTGCGCGCGACGATCGAGGCCGCGCAGACGCTCGTCCGCGACGGGTTCCAGGTGCTGGTCTACACCTCCGATGACCCCATCATCGCGCGCGAACTCGAAGCGATCGGCTGCGTTGCGATCATGCCCCTCGCCTCGCTGATCGGATCGGGGATGGGAATCCTCAATCCCTGGAATCTCAGGCTCATCATCGAGGCGGCCAAGGTGCCGGTCCTGGTCGATGCGGGCGTGGGCACCGCTTCGGATGCCGCGATCGCGATGGAACTGGGCTGCGCCGGCGTGCTGATGAACACTGCAATCGCCGCGGCGCGCGATCCGGTGCGCATGGCAGGCGCGATGAAGCTCGCCGTCGAAGCCGGACGCGAGGCGTTCCTCGCCGGGCGCATGCCGCGCAAGCTCTACGCGGCGAGCCCGAGTTCGCCGACCGCCGGCCTCATCGGCTGATTCCTATGGCAGGCCCGAGACCTGCCCGGCGCAAGGCGCGTGGCGCGCTCGCCGCCGCGCTGCTGCTGGCCATGGTCGCGCATGCCGTTCCGCTGACCGTGGAGGAGCTGACGAAGCTCTGCGCCGAAGCAGACGACGCGGCGCATTGCGGGCGCCTCGTCGAGGGCTTGCAACTGCAGCGGCTGCCCAATCTCGCGGTGCGGGAGCAGTCGACGCTCAGGGTTTCGCTCTATCCGTCCGGCACGGCCACCTTCACGGACACCGAAGCGGTCAACGGCGGCCGCTCGTACAGCCTGTGGGACTTCATGAGCGAGATCAACGCCGTCGTGCTCTACGTCACGGACGGCGATGACGCCACGTTCACGCTGCTCCAGCGCACGACCGGCCGCAAGGTGGAGTTGCCCGCCGATCCTAAGCTCGCGCCGGACCGGGCCCGTATGGTGACCGCGGATTTCTGCGCGGGCCGCTGCAGCAACGAGCTCGCCGTGTGGCGCGTGACGCGCGATGGCGTGCGCAAGGAGGCGACGTGGCGGCCGCGGGAGAACTGGTCCGACGCCGTCGCGACCTGGAGGGATGCCGACACCGTCACCATCGAATACACAGTTGCCGGAACCCAAGCGCGCGCCCGTCTTTCCCGGCGGCTCGCCGACACCGACTGGGTCCGCGCGCAGGCGCCCTGAGGCCTTGATTCCTCCGCCGCGCCGTCCCGACGATTTGGCCGTCACGATCAAGATCGACCCGCTTTCCCCGCCGCCGCCGCGACACCGCCCGGTGCGCAGCTTCGTGCTGCGCCAGGGACGGATGTCGCCGGCGCAGCGGCGTGCACTCGACCTGCTGCTGCCGCGGTTCGGCATTCCGTTCGCGCCGGCCTCGATCGACTTCGAGCGCGAGTACGGCCGCCGCGCCCCACGTGTGCTCGAGATCGGCTTCGGCATGGGCGAAACGACAGCCGCAATCGCGCTGGCGCGACCCGCCGACGACTTCCTTGGCATCGAGGTGCACGCGCCGGGCGTAGGCAGTCTGCTGAAGCGCGTCGCCGAACTCGGTCTCACCAACGTTCGCGTGATCCGGCACGACGTCGTCGAAGTCGTGGCGGCGATGATTCCCCCCGCATCGCTGGCAGGCGTGCACGTCTTTTTCCCGGATCCGTGGCCCAAGAAACGGCATCACAAGCGGCGACTCCTGACGCCGGGGTTCGTCCACGAGCTCGCGCTGCGGCTCGCCGCGGGCGGCTGTCTGCATGTCGCAACGGACTGGGAGGACTACGCGCAGGAAATCCTGGCCACGCTTGGCGCCGAGCCGCTGCTGGAGAACCTCGCCCCCGGCTTTGCGCCACGACCCGATTACCGGCCACTGACCAAGTTCGAGACGCGGGGAATGAGGCTCGGCCACGGCGTGCGGGACGTGGTCTTCCGCCGGCGCTAGCCATCACGGCCGGGACGGTCGGCGCCCCCCGGTTTTCATCCGCAGCACGAACTCCCGGCACTTCCAGACCCAGGATCGGTGCAACTCCTCGATCTCCCGTGCTCGTTTGAAGGCAAGCGTCTCGGCCTGATCAAGTCCTGCCCGCAGCCTGGAAATTTCCACGTCGCGTTCGACCAGCAGCCTCTCCGCCAGGGCCAGTCCCTCGCGCAGCTTGGTGATGAGCGACTCCCGCTCCGGGTCCGCCAGCCGGGCCTTGACCAGGTTCCGTTCCTCGATGCGCTCAAACAACAGCTGACGAAGTTCGTCCGTCCCCAGCGCGATGCGCGCGCCATCGACCGCCGCGCGCAACGCGCTTGCCTCATCACGCGCGGTAAACTCGCGCACCTTGCGCACATAGTCGGGGTGGAGGTCCGCCAGGGTTTTCCCGGCGCTCTCGGTCAGCGCCGACCGTTCCTCGGAAAAACTTACCGCGCCCTCGTGATAGACAAACACATCGCCGGCCAGCACATTGCGCCATCCGGCGCTGGCCGCGCGCATGCAAAAATCGTTCTCCTCCCCATAGCCGCGGCCGAAGCGGCTGGCGTCGAACAATCCCACCCGGTCAAGGCACGCGCGCCGGATGTACATGCAGAAACCCACGGCCGTCGGCAGCTCCACCGTACGCCCTGCATTGACCGTCGCGAAGAGACGATCCAGTGCCGCAAGGCCCAGCACTCCAGGCACGCCCCCGGTCCAACCCTCGAACGGATAGGAGCAGATCGTGGCGTTGTTGGAGAACGGCGTCACGGTGCCGACATCCGCCTGCCCGCAGGCGCAGCGCTGCAGACGGTCCAGCCAGTCGTTCGCCACCTCGGTGTCGCTGTTGAGCAGCACCACGTCCCGCTCGGGATGCAGCGCCATGCCGCGATTGACCGAATGGACGAATCCGCGATTGCCCTCGTTGCGCAACAGCGTTATCCGCCCCTGCTCGGCCAGCTCGCGCAGATGGCGGGAGATCTCGGGGTCGGGGCTGGCATCGTCGATCGCCACGACCTCGAATGGGGTCGCCTGTTCCGAGCGCAGCACGCTGTCGATGCAGCGCCGCGTCTGCAGCAGGCCCTTGTAGACCGGGATGATGACGTCGATCAAGTGCGCCTCTATCCGCGCCGCCCCTGCAACCGCCTCGCCATGCCGCCCAGCCCTTCGCTGCGGAGCACGCGCGCGCACCTCGCGCGGAGCGCCTTGCCGCTGCGGGGTGACAGCAGCAGCAGGACCAGGCGCAACGTCGCCGGGAACGAAACGCGCGAGCCTAGCCGCGTGGCGAACGGCAAGCGGCGCAAGCCGTGCTCCGAGAACACGTCCGGGTACCTCAGCTTCCCCTCCGTGTTGCACCAGCCGAGAAAGCCCATCTGCTCTTGCGGCACCGCATACGGATCGGGAAATGCCTGCCGCAAGTCAGGACTCTCGCGATACAACCAGCGGTGGCCGGCGGCGATGGGCGTCCCGTCGGCGAAGCGCCCGAATGCCCACGGCCACTCGCTGATCGGATCGCGGTCCGCGACCGCGATCTCCCGCTCGTACCACGCGATCAGTTGCTGCACCGCCGGACTCGCGGTGGCATTCTTGATCGCCATGATCCGATGCGCTCCGCTGTCGAAGCCGGTGAAATGATAGAAGCCCAGGGGCTCGCCGTCGACACGAAAGCCGTGCGCGAAGTCGCCGGTCATGCGGCGTGTCGTCAGATTCCAGGTGGCGACGTTGTGCCGGGAGGACTTGATGATCGCCACGCCGTCGAAAAAAACCGGGGCGAAATTCACCCATTTCTGGTCGGTGAACAGGCCGTTCTCCACCTCTGCCCGGCACAGGTGGTAGGTTCGCTCCGCCCACCAGTCCGCGAAACGCCGGCCTTCCGTGGTGTTCCTGACGCCGATGAACCCGAGGTTGAAGATCCCGTGCTTGAGACTCGCGACCTCGTTGTCGACGATCGCGTCCAGCGTCTCCTCGGGCTTCGTCTGATGCGGCGTCAGCGCCAGATTGCTGCTCTCCAGCGTGGCCAGGATGTCATCGACCCGCGAAAACAGCACCATGTCCGGATCGAAATACAACACCGCCCGGCAATCGGGCCGCTGCAACAGATGCTTCAGCGCGAACGGCTTGATCGCGGTGGACAGCTCCACGATGCTGTGGGTGAAGCTCCAGGCCCTCCAGTCGGGGATGGCAAGCTCGTCGATACCGAGAATCGAATCGAAGGGCTCGTCTTCGACCCGCAGCCACTGCGGGCGCTCGTCGGCCAGCGCGAGATGAAGGACGGCCTCGGGGTGATGCTGCCGGAGCGAGCGGCAAAGGATGCGCACCTTCGGCAGATAATTCACCGCCGCGCTGGTGAAGATGTGCAGGACCTCAGCCACGGAACATTCTCGACGATGGGAGCGCGCCCATCTTACGCCACCGGCATTGTCTTGGCCGCCAGTTCCCGATGGAATGCAACGAGAGTCGCTAGCGCAGCACGGGCGCTCACCTCGCTGCACAAGCGCGCCTTGCCGTAGCTGCGCAAGCGCTCGCCGGGAGCGCCCAGGTCGAAGGCGACGATGGGGACGTCGAGGCGGATCATTTCCTCGGTGACATAGGAGAACGTCTCCGGGCAGATCGACGGAAAGAAGAACACGTTGATCCCGTTGGCCTCGATCAGGTCGACCAGGTCCTCGTGCCGGTAGGTCCCGGTCACCCGCAGCCGATCGGACTTGAGCGCGAGGTCGAGCGTCCCGATCACGACGACCCTCGCCTCGGGATGTTCGCGCCCGAGTTGCGCGAGCAGCTCCTTGACGACCAGCGCTCCCTTCTGCACGCTGATCTGGCCGATGATGCCGACCACCAGCGGGGCTGCGTGATCGAGCCTGGCTGGGCGGGTGGGCCGGTAATCGACGCGATGGGGTCTGACGCTGATGCGACCCGCATCGAGGCCCGGGTAGGCGCGCTGCAGCAGCTGCCGGGTCGAATTGGAAAAGCACCGCACTTCGTCGGCCGCCTGCAGGCAGCGGCCCCACACCGCGCGCCAGGGCCCGATTTCGGTCGGCGGTGACAGATGCACGTAGCTGGCCTGATGGCGCTTCATGCAGACCGCGCATTCGGCAAGGTCCGGTATGCCGCAGTAGCGCCCATCCGCGTTCAACAGCACGAACGATGGACAGACCGCAAAATAGTCATGCACCGCGACCGTGAGGCGCAAC
>CAYGYQ010000081.1:2402-6609 GCA_964354035.1 uncultured Bordetella sp. | reverse complement strand
ACAATGGACACGGCACGCCCCGCGCCCAGACGCGGCAGCAGTTGCCCGGCGATGTCGCGCTCGTCGAGGGCGGGCGCGAAGTAATTCTGTGCCTTCGCCCGGTGGAGCAAGCCGTGAATGTCGCCACGCTTCAGCCGTCGCCACACCGCTTGAGTCAGCCACAGCCACTGCTGCAGCTTGCGCCGATGGATCCGGCGTATCTCCAGCACATGGGTGATATCGAGTGTTACCCCGGCATCGCCGTCGAACAGGATTTCCAGTGCCAGCTTCCGGACGGGATACCCCGGCAGGTATCCCGTCACCACGAAACCCGCCGATCCCGCATTGCGCAATCCTGGAAAGGCCTTGTCCACGTCGCCGCGGGCGAGACCAAGACTGACCGGCAATCGCCTTTCCCATCCGTCGCCCTGGGACAAGAGCGTGATCGCCGCAATCGCGTGCGCCGGATGTGCAACCCAGCCCCAACCGAAGATTCGCTCCCCGCTGGTCACCAGGCGGTCGATGCCGAACTGAAGCTCCCGCTCCGCGTGCGCATTCATGAAGGCATCAAGGTTGCTTTGGGGCCGCTCTCGGCGACACATTGTACAATCTCATTATGAGGGCGCCGAACCGAAACATGAGCGACGAACTCTCATTTACTGGCGAGCGCTTCATCCCCGGGGTCCCAGGGGAGATCTGGTACGAACACTGGCATCGCTACCATTTCGCAGCGCCTATCGTCGCTGGCCGCGACGTGCTCGACATCGCCTGCGGCACGGGCTACGGCAGCGCGCTCCTGGCGCAACATGCTGCGCAGGTCACCGGCGCCGACCTGTCGCAACCGGCGATTGACCATGCGCGGGCCCGTTACGCAGCGGTGCCCAATCTCCAGTTCCGGCAGGCGGACTGCGCAGCATTGCCGTTTCCCGACGCCAGCTTCGACGCGGTGGTCTCGTTCGAAACGCTCGAGCATATCGCGGCACAGGAAGCCTTCCTCGACGAAGTGCGGCGGGTGCTGCGGCCGGCCGGCCTGCTCGTCCTGTCGTGCCCGAACAAGGTCGAGTACACCGACAAGCGCGGCGTGCCGAACGAGTTCCACGTGCGCGAGCTCTATCGTGACGAACTCGCCGCGCTGATCGACGCCCGCTTCCCCCACAGCGCGTGGTACGGGCAACGGCCGAGCTTCTACTCCGTCGTGTGGCCCGAGCAGCGAGCGGCGAGCGGCGAGATTTTCGAAGTTGGCGAAGCCTCCGCTGACACGCCCTCACCCGGCCATTCCCGGCCGCTGTACTTCATCGTGGTCGCCAGCACCGCCGCAGCGGCGATCGCCGGCGTCGTTCCCGCCATCTCCGTGCTCGCTGATCGCGACGAGTGGATCTATCACGATTACGAGAAGGTCACGCAGGGCGTCGACGCTGCGCAGCGGCGTGGCCAGCTGCTGGCCGAGCAGCTGGCTGAACTGCAACGTCAGCAAGACGAGGTGACCCGACACGGCGACGAGCGCCAGGCCGCCGAACGTGTTCGCCTCGGCGAGCAGATCGACACCCAGCAGCGCGAGATCGCGCGCCGTGCCAGCTGGCGCTGGTGGCTGGCGCTGCCACTGCGGCGACTGTGGCTCGCGCTGACGGGCAAGCCGCCGTGGGCCTAGCGTCGCCGGCGCGGCTCAGACGAGGGTCAGCATGACCGGCTGATGGTCGGCCGCCTGCGTATCGCGATCCACGCGCACGTCCGCGATGCGCGCCCTGAGTTCGGCGCTGACGAAGATGAAATCGCAGTGCAGCTCGGGCTCGCCGGGGGTTTCCTTCTCGTAGATCTTGAAGGTACCGGGGTGGGGCGCGCCCGGGTGCCTCGCTTCCCAGGCGTCGCATAGCGGCGGCGTTCCGTCGCCGAACGGCGCGGCCATGCGCGCGTGCAGCGGATCGTCGGGCTCGAGATTGAAGTCGCCGGTCACGATGGTCGCCGCCGGCCGCAGGTAGGTGTGGAACGGTCCCCCGCTCGTATCGACGATCGAGCCCGCGCGCGCGTGGCCGTGGCCCTCGGCGTGGATCGCGCGCAGCGCTTCCACCTGAGCCGCGCGCTGCTTGCCGGAGTAGTACTCGAGATGAGTGGTGATCACGCGCACGTCGCCGAACGGCGCGCCGACGCACGCCTCCACGGCGATCCGCGGCATCCCGTTCAATCCCGGATCGATTGGCGACGGCAGCAGGTGCCGGTAGGCCTGGCGCACGGGCAGGCGCGACAGGATCAGGTTACCGAACCGCCGGCGGCGCCCGCCTGCCGCCGGATGGTCGACCGCGACCCCCGCCGTGGCCGTGAAGCCGGGCAGCAGCGCGGAGAGCACCGCGAACTGGTCTTCGCCCGCGCTGCCTGCGAGACGCGGGTGCGGAAAGTTGTCCGCGATTTCCTGCAGGCAGAGCACGTCGAAGTCGGCGAGTCGCTTCGCTTCGGCGACGATCCGCGCCGGATCGACGCGACCGTCCACGCCCCGGCACCACTGCACGTTCCAGGTGATCAGTATCATCGTATGCCCGCCCGCATGAAGCTCTGCACGAATTGCCTCTGGAACAGAAGAAACGCGACCAGCAGCGGCGCCGTCGTCAGCAGCGTCGCCGCAGTGATGATAGACCAGTCGATTCCCTGGTCGGTCGACGCGAACACCTGCAGGCCGACGGTCAGCGGCCGCGACTCCACCGAATTGGTGATGATGAGCGGCCAGAGGAAATTGTTCCAGTGGTAGCTGACGCTGACGAGCGCGTAGGCGAGATACACGGGCCGGGCGAGCGGCACGTAGACCTTCCACAGCACCGCGAGCGGACCGCAGCCCTCGAGGCGCGCCGCCTCGTCGAGCTCCCGCGGGACCGTCTTGAACGTCTGCCGCAGGAGAAAGATGCCGAATGCGCTCGCCATGTACGGCAGCCCGATCGCAAGGATCGTGTCCTTCAGCCCCAGCGCCGCCATCGTCCGGTAGTTTTCCACGATCAGCACGTCCGGCATGATCATGAGTTGCACCAGGACCAGCGCGAACAGCACTTTGCGCCCGGGAAACTCGAAGCGGGCGAACGCATAGGCGGCGAGGGTTACCAGCACCAACTGCGCCGCGAGCACCATCGTGACCAGCAGCGTGGTGTTGAGGAAATAGCGCGCGAACGGAGCCGCCTGCCACGCCTTGACGAAATTCGACAGCGTCAGTGGCGCGGAGAGCACGAAGCGCGTCGAGAACTCGCCGGGATGAAACGCCGTCCAGAATGCATAGGCGAGCGGCAGCACCCACAGGGCGCCGAGCAGCCACGCTCCTGCAGTCTCGAGGCTGCGCGCGAACCCGCGCGTGCTATAGGCTTGCGTCATTGGTAATGAACGCGCCGCTCGAGGAACCAGAACTGCGCGAGCGCGAGCAGCCCGAGAATCGCGAGCAACACCAGCGTCAGCGCCGCGGCATACGCCGAGTCCCAGAAGCGAAACCCGATCTCGTAGATGTAATAGAGCAGCAGCGCCGTCGCGTTGTCGGGACCGCCGCGGGTCATCACGACGACGTGGTCGACCATCCGGAACGCGTTGATCACCGCGTTGACCAGCACGAACAGCGTCGTCGGCATCAGCAGCGGGAACGTGACCCGGCGGAAGAAGTACCACCGCGACGCGCCCTCGATCGCCGCGGCCTCGGCGAGCTGCGGCGACATCGACTGCAGCGCGGCCAGGTAGAAAATCATGAAGAAGCCCGCTTCCTTCCAGACGGTCACCACCATCAGCGCGGGCAGCGCGGTGGACTTGCTCCCCAGCCAGTTGTGCGACGGCGCGCCGAAGGCGCCCAGGACCTGCTCGAGCAACCCGTACTCGGGCGTGTAGAAGAAGAGCCAGATGTTCGCCACGGCGATCATCGGCAGGATCGTCGGCGTGAAGTACGCGAGACGCAGGACGCCGCGGCCGGCGATCCGGCCGTTGATCCACACCGCCATCAGCAGCGACAGCGCGATCGACACCGGGATCGTCCACAGCGCGAACCAGGTGTTGTTGGCGAGCGCCTGCCAGAAGATCGGGTCGGCGCCGAGCTGCCGGTAGTTGTCGAGGCCGACCCACACCGCCGGCCGCGCGCCCTTCGGTGTGGACAGGAAGCCATGCCACGCGGTGGCGAGCACCGGGTAGTGCGTGAACAGCGCGAGCAGCGCCGCCGCGGGCAGCAGCAGCAGCCAGCCGTACAGCCACTGCGTGGTGCGGGTCATCGGCCGCGTCC
>CAYGYQ010000081.1:0-2302 GCA_964354035.1 uncultured Bordetella sp. | reverse complement strand
GGATGGATTTCCGGAACATGCTTCCTCCTCTGCTGGAACGAAACTCGGATTCAGGCGAACAGCGTCGCCGTCTCGAGCGGCAAGGGGTCCGCGCAACGGGCGCCACTGGGTTCGAACAGGTGCTGCGCGCCGGGCGCCCACGACAGCCGCACGGCGTCACCGCGCGCGAACCCTACGCTACCCGGAACGCGCACGGCGAGCGTCGTCGCGCCCAGCCGGCAGGTCACGAGCGAATCGGCGCCCAGATATTCGATCGCCGCCACGGTCGCGGGAACGCCGCGCTGATAGCCCAGCGCAATGTGCTCCGGCCGCACGCCCAGCGTGAGCCCGGCGCAATCGGCGGCAGCAACGGCCGGGCCCCCGGTGCCGGCGATCACGGCCCCATCATTTCCCCTCTCGAGCGGCAGGAGGTTCATCGGCGGCGTGCCGATGAAACGTGCGACGAACGTATTGGCGGGACGATCATAGAGCTCGGCGGGGGTCGCATTCTGCTCGATCTTTCCCCGGTTGAGCAGCACGACCCGATCGGCCATCGACATCGCCTCGACCTGGTCATGCGTCACGTAGACCATCGTGATCCCGAGCTGTCGCTGCAGGTGGCGGAGCTCGGCGCGCATGTCCTGGCGCAACTGCGCGTCGAGGTTGGACAGGGGTTCGTCCATCAGGCACACCGGCGCCTCGTTGATGATCGCGCGGCCCAGCGCGACCCGCTGCTGCTGGCCGCCGGACAGCTGCGACGGCTTGCGGTCGAGGAGCTCGGAAAGCCCGAGCAGGTCCGCAACGCGCTTCAGGCGGCGCGCGATGTCTGCTGGCGGCACCCTGCGGACCTTGAGCCCGAACACGATGTTCTCGGCAACCGGCAGGTGGGGAAACAGCGCGTAGCTCTGGAACACCATCGCGATATTGCGCTGCGATGGTGGCAGATTCGTGACGTCGCGCCCGGCGATGAGGATGCGCCCGCCGTCCGCCGGCTCGAGACCGGCGATCAGACGCAGCGTGGTCGACTTGCCGCAGCCCGACGGGCCCAGCAGCACATTGAGCGTCCCCTCGTCGAAGGCGAACGACAGCCGGTCGACGGCGCGCACTTCACCGTCGGCGGTCGTCCAGTGCTTGCTGACGTTTTCGGCGGCGATGGCCGACACGATGACGCTCCCCCTATGTGGCGGGGCATGATAGCACCGGTCCGCAACGTCAGTCGAAGAGCGCCGCGAGCGCCGCACCCGGGTCGGAGGCACGCATGAACGCCTCGCCGACCAGGAATGCGCCGACTCCCTGCGCGCGCATCACCGCCACATCCGCCGGCGCGAGAATTCCGCTTTCGGTGACGACGAGCTTCCCGGCGGGAATGCGCGGCAGGAGGTCGAGCGTCGTCCCGAGCGACACGTCGAACGTGCGCAGATTGCGATTGTTGATGCCGACGAGCGGCGTGGCGAGCCGCAGCGCCCGGTCGAGCTCGGCGCCGTCGTGGACCTCGACCAGCACCGCCATCCCGAGGTCTCGCGCGCAGTCCTCGAGCGCCGCGAGACGCGCATCGGTCAGCGCGGCGACGATCAGCAGGATCGCGTCGGCGCCCATCGCGCGCGCCTCCGCAACCTGATACTCGTCGACGATGAAATCCTTGCGCAGCACCGGCAGCGCGCAGGCGGCGCGGGCCGCCGTCAGGAACTCTGGCGCGCCCTGGAAGTATTGCCGGTCGGTCAGCACGGACAGGCATGCCGCGCCGCCTTTCTCGTAGCTCACGGCGATCGCCGGTGGATCGAAGTCGGCGCGCAGGACGCCGCGGCTCGGACTCGCCTTCTTGACCTCCGCGATGACCGCGGGGCGACCGGCCGCGATCCGCGCGCGCAGCGCTCCTTCGAAATCGCGGGGTGGGGATTGCGCCCGCGCCGCCGCCGCGACCTCGCGCAGGGGCCGCCCGGCTTTCGCCGCGGCGATCTCGCCGGCCTTGGTCGCGAGAATCCGCGCGAGGATGTCGGCCATCGGCTGCCGCGCCGGTCAGCCGTTCGCCGCGCCGAGCTTCTGCGTCAGCGCGACGAATTGCTCGAGCTTCTTCTTCGCGGCACCCGAGGCGATCGCGGCGCGCGCCCGTTCGATGCCTTCCGCGATCGACAGCGCGACGTCGGCCGCATACAGGGCGACGCCGGCATTGAGCACGACGATCTCGCGCGGCGTGCCTTCGACGTTGCCGAGCGCCTCCAGCAGCATCGCCTTCGACTCGGTCGCGTCGGCCACCTTGAGCCCGCGATTGGAGATCATCGAGAGCCCGAAGTCCTCCGGGTGGATCTCGTACTCGCGCACCTCG
>CAYGYQ010000080.1:0-13444 GCA_964354035.1 uncultured Bordetella sp. | reverse complement strand
ACCGGCGCGACCGGCGCCGCGCGCACCGTGTCGCGGCGAGCATGCGCGTGGTGGAGCTCTCCGGCCGCGCCGACTTCCAGGACCTGTTCATCGCCTGCACCGAGCTGTGCGCGGCACCGGTCGATCGGTTGGGGGAGGACTGAGCATGCTCGCGCTGCGACGCTGGTCGGTGCGCAATGCCGGGCTCCATGCGCGCGCCTACCGCCTGTTCCAACCGGTCCTGGAGGCGCTGCGGCCGCTGTTTCGCGCCTTCGGCTACGCCCGCGTCGAAAAACCGGTGGCTGCGATCGAAGCAGCATTCAAGGGTCTGTTCTTCGATTGCAGCATGTGCGGCTACTGCCTGCTCTCCGCCAACGGCATGGCCTGTCCGATGAATTGCCCCAAGTCCGTGCGCAACGGCCCCTGCGGCGGCGTGCGTTCCGACGGCGGCTGCGAAGTGAAGCCGGAAATGCAGTGCGTCTGGGTCGAGGGCTGGCGCGGGATACAGCACATCAAGGGGGCCACGTTTCCGTTGTTGCCGAATGCGCCGGCGAGCGCGCGCAATGCCGGAACCTCGAGCTGGCTGCGCATGGCGCGCGGCGAGCACACGCCGCCGCCGATCTGCGGCGCGCCGGCGAAGGCGACCGACAGCGAGCTCGAGCGGGTGCTCGCGGCCGGAACCTTCGCCGTTACCGCCGAATTCTCGCCGCCGGATTCGGCCGACCCGGCCGACGTGTTTGCGCAGCTTGCGCATTTCCGCGGCCAGGTCGATGCGATCAACGTCACCGACGGCAGCGGCGCCAACTGCCACATGTCGAGCCTGGGCGTCTCGGCGCTGCTGCTGCAGGCCGGGTTCGAGCCGGTGATGCAGATTACCTGCCGCGACCGCAACCGCATCGGCATCCAGGGCGACATTCTCGGCGCAGCGGCGCTCGGCATACGCAACCTGCTCTGCCTCACCGGCGACAGCACCGTGGTGGGGGATCACCCGGACGCGAAGCCGGTGTTCGACCTCGACAGCATGTCGCTCCTGCAAACCGCGCGCATCATGCGCGACGAGGGGCGCTTCCTTTCGGGCCGGAAGCTCAACCAGGTGCCGCGCCTTTATCTCGGCGGCGCCGACAATCCGTTCGCGCCGCCATTCGAAATGCGCCCACTGCGGCTCGCGCGCAAGATCGCGGCGGGCGCGCAGTTCGTGCAGACGCAATATTGCTTCGACCTCGACCTGCTCGAATTCTACATGGCGCGTGTGCGCGACGAGGGTCTGCACGAGCGCTGCCGCATCCTCATCGGCGTCGGTCCCATCGCGTCGGCGAAGACCGCGCGCTGGCTGCGGAGCAAGGTGCCCGGCGTGCATATTCCGGATGCCCTGATCGCCCGGCTGGAGGGTGCGACCGACCCGCGTGCCGAAGGCCGCCGCATCTGCGTCGAAATGATCCAGGCGGTCCGCCGGATCCGCGGCGTGGCGGGCGTGCACATCATGGCGCCGCGGCAGGATCAATTCATCCCGGAGCTCGTGCGCGATTCCGGTGTGCTTGGCGGGCGCCGGCCAGGCCCCCTGCCCGCCGCGGCGGGCAAGGCTGCCGCCTCTTCTGCCGCGCTCAGCCCCGAGAGATAGGCGCCATGCAAGCGACCCCGCGCCCCACCGTGATCATTGCCTGCCGGGTAATGCAGGAGTTGCTGGGCAAGATGCTCCCCGGCGACATTCCGGTCACCTACCTCGAGATCACGCTGCACAACACGCCGAAGAAGCTCGCCGCGGCGCTGCAGAGCGAGATCGACGCGGTGCCTAATCCCAGCACCATCATCGTCGGCTACGGCCTGTGCGGGAACGGCCTCGTCGGCGTGAAGTCCGGCGCCCACACGCTGATCATCCCGCGCACCCACGATTGCGTCGCGATCTTCCTGGGCTCGCACCAGCGCTATGTGCAGCGCTTCTTCGCCAATCCCAATACCTACTACCTCACCCGCGGTTGGCTGGAAGCCAAGGACGAGCCGCTGCAGGACTACCTCGATTACGTGCGCGATTACGACGAGGAAACGGCTGACTACCTGGTCGAGATGAAATACCGCCACTACCGCAAGCTGTGCATGGTCGGCTTCGACCAGCAGGAACTCGACGAATGCCGGCCCATGGCAATGCGCGTGGCCGAGTTCTGCGCCACGCGCTGGAAGATGGCGTACGAGGAGATCATCGGCTCCACTGCGTTGCTCGAGGCGCTGCTCCGCGCGCCGGCGCAGATCGACAGCATCGGGCCGGAGTTCGTCGTGGTGCCGCCGGGCGGAGCCATCGAGGCGCAGATGTTCATGCGCGAGGGCGAGGTCGCGCCTCAGCCGATGGGCCGCGACGAGTAGCCGCACCGTGGAGGCAGGACGCCGCGGCGGGGTCAGCCGCGGCGGGATGCGCCGGCCGCGACGAGCCCCTTGACCACCGCCACCGATTCGGCAGCGTCCGGCGCGAAGCCGTCGGCGCCGATCTTGCGGGCGAAGTCCGCGCTCAGCGGCGCCCCGCCCACCATCACCTTGCAATGGCCGCGCAACTTGCGTTCGTCCAGACAGCGGATGACTTCGCCCATCTCCATCATCGTGGTGGTGAGCAACGCCGACATGCCGAGGACGTCCGGATTGAACTCGGCGACGGCCTGGCAGAACTTCTCGCGCGAGACGTCCACGCCCAGGTCGCGCACCTCGAAGCCCACGCCCCGGAGCATCGTCACCACCAGGTTCTTGCCGATGTCGTGCATGTCGCCCTTGACCGTGCCGATCAGCACCTTGCCCCGATTCGCCTCCCCGCCCGCGGCCAGGTGCGGCTCGAGCACCGCCACGGCCGCCGTCATCGCGCGCGCCGCGAGCAGCACTTCCGGGATGAACGCTTCGCCGGAGGCCATCCGCTTGCCGACCGCGCTGATGGCGGCAATCAGGCCCTGATCCAGAATGACCTCCGCCTTGACGCCGCGATCGAGTACCGCCTGCACATGCGCCCTGATGTCGAGGTGCTTGCCCTTGGTCACATCCAGCCGGACCTGCGCGAGCACATCGTCGCCCTCCGGCACGGTCACGCTCGCCGCGGGCCGGACCGGCGCCGAGGCCGCCGGTGCCGCGACCGGGCGGGACACGCGCGCCGCCAGCGGCAGCCGCCCCTCGCGCTCGATCCGCTCGCCGATGCGCTGCAGCCGCGAGAACACCGCGTTGGGCGGAACCTGGTCGGCGATGCCCACCACCATCCGCTGGCCCGGCGCCACGGCCTTGAACAGCTCGTCCAGGTAAGCCTCGAAATCGGCTTCGCTGGTTTCCGGCAGCACGATGGTCGAGGGAATGCCGCCGCACAGCGTCAGGTGGCCACTCCAGCGCCGGTAGTATTCCGCCAGTGTGATCCTGGTCATCGGCGCCGGACAGATCGACTCGGCGATATGCATGCCCGAATCGCGAATCAGGTCCATCAGTCCCTCGTTCTCGCCGTCGGTATGGCACATGACCCGCTTCCCGGCTGACTCCAGCCGGCGCGAGGCCTTGCGGATCCAGGGCGCGATCTCCTGCTCGAAGTACGGCGGGTAGGTGAGCATGTCGTCGTAGTTGGCACCCCACCAGATCACCTCGGCGGGCGAGGCGGCCAGGATCGCCAGCGCCTTGTCGAACAGCGGCTCGATGCGCGCAGCCAGCTCGACCAGCTTCGCGTGGTGGTCCTTGTAGTGGAAATAGAACTCCGTCGGATCGATCAGGTCGCGCTGGATCTGGTGCACCGGCGAGGCGCCCATGAAACCCTGCGCCACGGCCACGCCGTCGTCGCGCATCTCCTCCTTCATCCAGTGGCCGAAGCGCCCGAAATTCGGCACCACGTCCATGTGCTCGAACAGGTAACCGGTCGGACCGTAGTCCTCCGGCGCCTTGATCAGGTGATCGACGACCATCGGGCTGGTGATGCCAAGCCGCTGCGAGGATTCGTCGTAGAACATGGTGGAGCTGACCATCCCGACCGGCGTGTGGTACTCGACGCGGATGCGGCCGTCCGCGCGCCGCACCTTCACCTCGACATCCTGCGGCAGCACGAAATCGTAGAGCGTGTCGCGCGTGCCGAACACCCCGATGCCGCGATGCAGGTATGCCTTCTGCGTTTCCGGATCGAGGAGGTCATCGGCAAAGCGGAAATACACGGCCCAGCCTTCGGCCCGGGCGATCTCGTTCTGCGCGCGGCCGGCGTGCTGCTTTGGCAGGGTGCCGGACACCGAATTCGCGAGATACCACAGGTCGAGCCGCGGCACGTAGGGCAGCCGGTCGACGTCCTCCCCCCGGAAGGCGGCAAGCATGCGGCTCTTGTGGGTGTGCATGAATCTAGTCTCCATTCACGACATCAGTTCGCCTTGCCGAAGAAGCGCGGCACCGCCAGCACGAAATCGGCCCAGTAGGTGATCACGATCAGCGTGAACAGCAATGGCACATAGAAAGGCAGCACGGCGCGCGACATCTGCGCCAGGCTGATCTTGGCGATGTCCATCATGATGAACAGGATCACGCCGAAGGGCGGCGTCAGCGTGCCGATCAGAAGGTTCACGATCAGGATGATGCCGAAATGCACCGGATCGACGCCCAGCGCGACGATCAGCGGGAACAGCGTGGGTGTCGCGATCAGCAGGATCGCGGTGGTCTCCATGAAGCAGCCGATGACGAGCAGCCCGACGTTGATGATCGCCAGAATCACGAACTTGTCGCCGGAGAGGGACATCATGAACTGCGCGAGCTTCATCGGCGCCTGCGATGTCGCGACAATCCAGCCGAACGGAACCGCGCAGGCGATGATGAATACCAACACGCCGCAGGTGACCAGCGTCTCGCGCGCAGCCCCGATCACGTCCTTGATGGTGAGTTCCCGCTGCAGGAAGCCGAGCGCGGCTGCGTACACGACGGTGAGCGCGCCAAGCTCGGTGGGCGTGGCCACACCCGCCAGCAGCCCCACCGTCAGCAGGATCGGCGCGGCAAGGGCGGGCAACGCCCGCACGAAGGTCTTGCCGAGGCGCGGAAACGACATCGGCCTCGTGGCCGGCGCCACGACGCGGCCCGTGCGCACCAGCCAGTAGATCATCGCCATCAGCGCGCCGCCCATCAGGATGCCGGGAAGGAATCCGGCGAGGAACAGGTCGGCGACGGAAGCCTGCACCAGCACCGCATAGACGACCATGATCACCGACGGCGGGATGATCGGGCCGATGATCGCGGACGCAGCGCTCACCGATGCGGCGAAGGCGGGATCGTAGCCTTCCTCGCGCATCGCTTTGACTTCGACCACGCCCAGCCCGGCGGCATCGGCCTGCGCGACTCCGCTCATGCCCGCGAAGATCATGCTGGCAACCACGTTGACATGGGCGAGGCCGCCGCGCACGTGGCCGACCATCGCATCGGCGAACGCAAAGATGCGCTCGGCAATGCCCGCGCGATTGAGCAGGTGACCCGCCAGCACGAACAGCGGGATCGCGATCAGCACGAAGCTGTCGAGCCCCGTGCCCATGCGCTGCACGACGATGGACAGCGGGATGGGCTGGGTGAGGACAATGGTGGCGATCGAGGACAGGCCCATGGCGAACGCCACCGGCACCTCGAGCACGATCAACGCCGCGAACAGCCCGAACAGGACCAGCAGCGTCATGCGGGTGCGGACGACGCCTGCCGGCCCGCGAGTATCCGCAGTTCCAGCAGCAGGAGATACACCGTGGTGAACGCCATCGAGGCCGCTGACGCCGTGAGCGGCAGCGAATAGAACCAGCTGCGCGGCAGCTCGACCGGCAGCGAGATCGTGTGCGACCGGCCTTCGACTTCCATCACCTTGACGCCCTGGACCACCAGCACGGCCAGGGTGCCGAGCACCAGCAACCAGACCAGCGCGCGCAGCCCGGCCGCGACGCGCGGCGGCAGGTGGCTGACAAAGGTGGTGATCCGGATGTGACGGGCAAGCTTGAGGCCCGCGCTGGCGCCGACGAACACCATCCAGATGAACGCATAGGTCGCGGACTCCTCGACCCACGCAATCGGGCGGCCCAATGCATAGCGCGTGAAGACCTGGACCGTGATCGCGGTGACGATCAGAAAGATGAGGCCGATGCCGAACACCCGCTCGATCGCGCCGATGCGATCGAGCAGGCGCCTGTAGTTCGCGAGCATCCGGTCACAGCTTCTGGATCTGGTCCCACAGGCCCGGCGTCCAGGCGCCGTCTTTCTCCATCATCGCGACGCCGCCCTTGGCCCGTTGCTGGATCGGCGCCTTGTCGATGGCCGTGACCTTTGCGCCCTCGGCGGCCATCTTGCGCACCACGTCCTCGGTTTCCAGCTGCGCCGTCTTGCGCGTATTCTGCACGGCGTCGGCCGCGCAGTCGGTGATCACCTTCTGCATGTCCGCCGGCAGCGCCGAAAACGCCTTGTCGTTGACCGTGATGTGTGCGGACGACATGAGGTGGTCCGTGCGGATCACGTTGGTGGCGGCTTCGTGGAACTTGGCGGAATACGCCGACGAGATCGGGCCTTCTGCAGCCTCGACGACGCCGGTCTTGAGGCCCAGGTAGATCTCGCCCCACGCCAGGCGCGACGGCCGCGTGCCGAGCGTCTCCCAAAGCGTGAGATACGTCTTGATCTCGGGCACGCGCATCTTGACGCCGTTGAGGTCGGCCAGCGAGCCCACCGGCTTCTTCGAGAACAGGATGCGCGGCTGGGTGGGAGCCGCCGCGAGGATGCGCAACCCCTGCTCCTTGCGCAGCTTCTCGGCCATCGCCGCGTAGGTCGGGCTGTCGAGGAACTTCTGCATGTGATCGGCGTCGCGGAAGGTGAAGCCCCAGGCGAGGATCGCGTAGTCCTTCACCCAGTTCGCGTACCAGTCGAGCACGTCGCCGTAGATGTGCACCGACCCCTGCATCATCTGCTCGATCACCTGCACGTCGGAACCGAGTTGTTCGCCCTGGATGAAGTTCACCTTGAGCTTCCCCCCTGCCTTGTCGTTGACGCAGGCGGTGAACCGCACGTTCTGGCGATCGAGAATGGAGCCGATGGCGTCGGAACCGCCGAACGTGAGCACCTGCTGCGCCTGCGCCGCAACGGCGACGGCAAACATGGCAGCGAGCAGTGCGGACCGCATTGTGATCTTCAGCATGGGACCTCCTTTGGGGGTGAGGGGTCAGGTCTGCTGCCGTTGCACCGGCGCAGCTTCCTGGTCGAAGTAGCGGCTCCCGAGCGCGGTCTGGTTTTCGTAGATCGAGCCCTGGTTCGCTGCTGGCGGAAACGGCATGCGTATCGGACAGTCGACGACGCGCGGCACCACCGTGGGCGCGCCGACGACAAGGCGCGAGTTGAATTCGTCCCAGTCCGGAACGCCCAGCAGCGGAAACGCATCGGCGGCCGCGAATTCGTACAGCAGCAGGTTGCGCGAGTGCGCCGAGCGGTTCTGCGCGGAGCCGTGCACGGCGCGCACGTGGTGGAACGAGCATGCGCCAGCCCGCGCGAGCAGCGGCCGCGCACTGGCGAAATCGAGTCCGTCGCGGCCGGGCTCCATCGCGCCGCAGAAGCGGCCGTCGGTGCCGTGGTGGTCGTAGGTGGGGCCGCGATGGCTGCCGGGCAGCACCAGCAGCGGCCCGTTTTCCGGTGTCGCGTCGTCGAGCAGCACACCCACCGCCAGCAGGTCGTCGTTGGTATGCGGATAGAACGCCCAATCCTGGTGCCATTCCACCGGCGAGCCGTATTCCGGCGACTTGAGGTTGAGTTTCGAGCCGTGCAGGCGCACCCCGCTCGGGCCGAGGAGCGCCGAGAGCACCGCCAGCAGGCGCGGCGAGCGCATGAACTCGGCGAACACGGGGTGCACCAGGTGCGGCCTCTTGATGCGCCGCACGCGCGGTTGCGCCGCGCAGTGCGTGGGCTCGAGGTCGTAGACGTCGTCGTGCGCGCGCACGTCCCGCGCGCGCCCGATCAGGTCGGCCAGTACCTGCTTCATGCGCTGGCGGGCGACCGCATCGAGCAGGCCCTCGATCACGATCACGCCGTCCCGCTGGTACCGGGCGACGGCGTCGGAGTCGATGTCCGCCATGGTTTCCCCTCTCCGGCGCGCCATTTTCCGGATCTTGATGTTAGGATGTTAGCGCTAACACTCATCGTCGCCAATGCAGCAGCGCTTGTCAAGCGCCATGCAGCATCGGGCGACTTCGCGCCATAGCCACCGCTCCCCGCCATCGGCGGCCGGACCCCCAGCCCGTGCGCATGGAAGACGTCGCGCGCGCGGCGGGAGTGTCGGCGATTACCGTCTCGCGCGCGCTCAACGCGCCGGACAAGCTTGCGCCGGCCACCCTGCGCGCCGTCCGGGCCGCGATCGAGCGGCTGCGCTACCTGCCCAACCTCACCGCCGGCAGTCTGGCCTCCAACCGCTCGCGCATCGTGGCAGTCATCGTGCCGACCATCGCCAACTCGATCTTTTCGGACACCATCGACGGCCTGGCGCAGGCGCTGGCACCGCATCGCTACCAGTTGCTGCTCGGGCAGACGGGGTATCGGCTCGAGGAGGAGGCCGCGCTGGTGGAGGCGTTTCTCGGGCGCCGCGTCGACGGTCTCGTGCTTACCGGCGTGGCGCACGCGCGCGGCGTGCGCAGCCGCCTGCAGCGGGCGGGCATCCCGGTCGTCGAGACCTGGGATCTGACGCCGCGTCCCATCGACATGATCGCGGGTTTCTCCAACCGTGCCGCTGGACATGCCGCCGCCCGTTACCTGACGGCCAAAGGCTACCGTTCTTTGGCGTTCATCGGCGGCACCGACGACCGCTCGGCCAAGCGGCTCGCCGGTTTTCGGGAGGGGGCGCGCGAGGGCAAGGCGGGCACAGTGTCAGCCGCGTTGTTGCCGGTCTCGTCCGCCCCGGCCGATGGGGCTGCCGCCCTGGCCGGATTGCTCGCACGGAAGGCACCGCGCGCGGTATTTTGCAGCAACGACATGCTCGCCGCCGGCGTGCTGTTCGAGTGCGCTCGGGGCCGCATCGATGTGCCGGGTCGGCTCGCCGTCATGGGCTTTGCCGATCTGCCCATCGCCGTCGGGATCGAGCCATCGCTCACGTCCGTACAGGTGCGCGCCACCGCGATGGGCCAGCGCGCCGGTGAACTGCTGCTGGGGCGCCTGGCCGGCGACACCGTCCGCGAACGAATCGTCGACCTGGGTTACGCGGTGGTCGAGCGTGCGAGCGCGTGATCAGCCAGTCGCCCATCGACATGCAGCCGGTCATCGACACCATTTTGGCGGCTGCAATGAAACTCTGCCACGCCACCGGGACGGAGGTCATGATGTCAAGGCCGCGCTACATCAGCCACTCCGGCCGCAGGATCATCGTCGCGCCCAGCGCCAGCATCACCGCTCCGCTGACGAGCTTGAGCCCGCGACCCGCATGCTCCGTCAGCTTGCGACTGGATAGCGCCACGACGGCCGTCGCGACCATCAGCGCGTCGTCCGCCATGTAGGCGAGGATATAGAGACCGAGGTACGCGTAGTGTGCCGACGGCGCGAGGTCGTGCTGGGTCAGTATGGCCGTGTACATCGCCGGAAGGCCGGCGGTGCACAGCAGCTCGATGAAATTCACCACCACCGCGAGTGCGGCGACCGCCGCCAGCGAAGGCAACAGCGTGTCGGCCTGCATGACGGCGCGCATGCGCGCGTAGATTCCGGGCTTGGCTGACGCCGGGATCGACAGCGAAATGCCTTGCTGCGGCCGCAGGAAATCCTTCACGTTGATCGCGCCGATGACGAGCGCCGTGCCGCCCAGTGCGATGCGCAACGCGGTCGACATGCCGACCAGCAGGAAGACATTGAGCCAGGCCGCCATGAACGCGTAATAGACCGCGCCGCTCACCAGCAGGAAGGTCCCCGCGACGAGCGCCATCCGCCTGCGGTCCTTGAGGTGCACCAGCAGCGAAAGCAGGAAAAGCAGCACCCACATCGCGCAGGGATTGAAGCCGTCGAGCAGGCCGATGGCGACCGTGAACAGCGGCAGGCCCAAACGCGAAACGCTGAGCGTGCCGAAGAACCCGGTCTCGATCACCTCTACCGATGTCGAGCGCCGCTCGACGAGCGCCGCCAGCTCCGGTCCGCTGCGCTCAGGGCTCTCGAAGCCCGCGACGACCCGCCCGTCAAACACGAATGTCGGCACGCCGGGCGGCCAGATTCCCGCACTACGCGAGTGTCGCACCAGGTCGTCCAGGGCGGCGGCGTCACCGTCGATCGAGCGATAGACGATGCGCAACCAGGGCCGCTCGCGGGAGAACGCCGGCAGGAATGCCTTGGCGTCGGCGCAGTGCGGACAGCCGTCACGCACGAATACTTCTAGCACCCCCGCCGCAGAGGGTGGCTGCAACTGCGGCGGCGCCTCCGCGCCCGCTGCCGCCCATGGCATCGCCAGCAGCAGGACGATCAGCACAACCCACCGCGACACCGTGGCAATCATTGGGCGCCTCGCAGCCGCGGCGCGGATGGTCGGGCTCAGCCTCCGGGGCGCAGATGCCCGAACCGGCCTTCGAGCTGCTTCATGCCCCAGCCGGCGAAAACCAGGAACGCGATGAACGCGAGCGCGAACCAGCCCATCGGCAATCCGGTCACGGACGGCAGCGTCATCTCGCCCTGGGCGTTCGCCTTGATCCAGTCGTCGATGCCCGGTGTCAGCTCGACGTACGCCAGGACGCCGGCCAGCATCCCGAGCGCGAAGGCGATGCCGTCCTTGCGTCCGGTCGCGATTGCGGCGATGGATGTGCCCGGACAGTACCCGCCCAGGATGAATCCAGCGCCGAACACCAGGCCGCCCACAACCTGCGCGACGAGGCTCGTCGGCTCGACGTAGAGCTCGGCAAGATCGAGCAAGCCGACCATGGACAGCACGGCAAGCCCGGTCATCGCGGTGACGATCGCCGTGAACATGACCTTCACGACGGCCATGTCGTAGAGGTAGAAGACGGCGGTCAGCTTGCGCGCGCTGCCAAAGCCCGCGCGCTCGAGCGAGAAGCCAAAGCCGGTGCCCAGCGCGAACGCGACCGCCAGATCGACGGCAACCGTGAATTCCATCGTGGACGAGAGCGGGAGCGTCATAGCCATTCCTTCCGCACGAACCAGGCGAGGCCATAGGCGCTGGCGAACACCGCCAGCATGAACAGCAGGCTGCCCACATTGAGAATCGAGCCGCCGGTCAGCGCCTGCCCGCTGGTGCAGCCTTTGGCGATCTTCGCGCCGTAGGCGGCGACGAAGCCGCCGACGAATGCAAGAAGGAGCCTGCGCTCAACCGACACTTGCGGGCCGCGCTCGACGGTCCACTTCATACGATGGCCGAGGATCCCGGAAACGAGCGCGCCGACGAACGCGCCGGCGACGAGGAACAGCGTCCACGACAAGAGCGGTGAGCCGTCGTTGAAATACTTCGCGAGCGCCGCGCTGGCCGCCGCATGCTCGGGCGCGACGATGCTGGCGAGCCACGCGTCCACCGCGCCGAACGCGGCGGTGGCGCCCAGGCCACGGCCGGTGATGGCGTAGGTCGCGAGCAGCACCAGGCCGAGCAGGACGCCGACGAGGTAGGGATTCCAGTAAGGTTGCGCGGTGGCTGGCGCTCCGGCGTCGCGCCCCGCGTGTAAACGGTCTCCGGCCAGGGTGTGCGTCATATGCGATGATCCTCCGTTCGAAAGCCCGCCGGATCGCCCCCGACAATGGTGCGACGCACGGCAGAGCCCTTGATGCTTTCCCACCTTACGCGCGCGACGCGGCGCGAATGTAACCTGGGTCACACAACGCACCGCCGGCGCCGCCAATCCGGGCCTTTGTTGATCTGCGCCAAAGTCATGGTCGAATCCGCCCTTCTGCCATCATCGCACCCAGGTCGCGCGGGCCGCATTGCGCTTGGCCTCTGGCTCGGCCTCGCGCTCGTCCTGCTGGTGGCGTCGCTGGACATCGCGCGCGCCGCAGCCCCTGTCGCGCCACTGCTCGACGGCATGGGTCCGGACCGCGGCCCCATGGCCAGCCGGATTGCGCTCGCGCAGCGCTATTTCCACCAGGGCATGGCGCTCACCTGGGGGTTCAACCCGGCCGAGGCCGCGCGCTCGTTCGCCGCGGCCGCCGCGATCGACCCCCGCTGCGCGCTCTGCTACTGGGGGCTCGCCTGGACGTCGGGACCCAACATCAATGCGGACATGACGGCGGACGACGCGGTGCGCATCCGCGATGCCCTCGCCCGTGCGCGGGTGCTTGCCGCCAAGGCGCCGCGCCGCGAGCGCGAGCTGATCGAAGCGCTGTCGGCGCGGCATCCGGCCGCCGGCGACGCGGCTGCGCTCGACGAGGAGGCGTATGCCGAACGGATGCGCGCGCTGGCGCGCAGGTATCCGCGCGATGCGGACATCGCGACGTTCGCGGCGGAAGCGATATTGAACCTGCACCCCTACGACTGGTGGGCGCAGGACGGCAGCGCCCGCCCGTGGACAGCGGAAATCCGCACGCTGCTGACACGGGCGCTGGCGATCGCGCCCGGGCATCCCGGCGCGAACCACTACTGGATCCACCTGATGGAGTCGTCAGCACACCCGGGTGAGGCGCAGGCGAGCGCGGAGCGGCTGACGCGCCTCGTTCCGGGTTCCGGGCACCTCACGCACATGCCGGCCCACATCCACATGCGCACCGGTCGCTACGCCGAAGCGGTCGCCGCCAACGAGCGGGCGATCGCGGCCGACGAGCGTTACATCGGGCAGGTCGATGCGCAGGGCGCCTATCGCGTCGGCTACGTCGCGCACAACCGCCATTTTCTGTGGGCTGCCGCGGCGATGGACGGGCGCAGCGCCACCGCCCTCGCCGCCGCGCGCGATGCCTTCCCTTCGGCCTGCGGTCCCGGACGCAACGATCGCAGCACGGGGATCCTGCAGCACTACTACGTGCTGCCGCTGTTCGCGCTGGTGCGCTTCGGCCGCTGGCGCGAGATTCTCGAGGACACGCTGCCGCCCGACGTCGACGAGCCCTACCCGCGCGCCATCTGGCATTACGCGCGGGGAACCGCCTACGCAAGGACGGGCCGCATCGCCGAGGCCCGGCGCGAGCAGGACGCGCTCGCTCGATTCGCCGCCGATCCGGGGTTGCAGCGAGCGCGCATCAAGAACATCAATCCTGCGGAGGCGCTGGTGCGCATCGCCGCGCTGACGCTTGCGGCCGACATCGCCACGGCCGAGAAGCGCATGGATATCGCCGTCGCGAAGCTCGTGGAGGCGACCGCCGTCGAGGATGCGCTCGCCTACGACGAGCCGCATTTGTGGCTGGCGCCGACGCGGCACGCGCTGGGCGCCGCGCTGCTGGCCGCGGGGAAGGCTGCCGACGCGGAACGCGTCTATCGCGAAGACCTGCGGCACTACCCCGAAAACGGCTGGTCACTCATCGGCCTCGCCGAGGCGCAGCGCCGTCAGGGAAAGGCGGATGCGGCGCGCGAGACCGAGCGCCGGTTCCGTAT